>NZ_JBEOTD010000028.1:0-118503 GCF_040426375.1 Streptomyces sp. NPDC096012 | reverse complement strand
GTGTTTGCTATTGATGCCGGGGTTTTCCGGGGGGGCGGGGGGCCGGCCGCCGGCGCTGGGGGGCGCCGCCCCGGGCCGGGGGGGCGCGCGCCGGGGCGGGGGGGCGGCACAGCCGCGCCCGCGCGCCCACAGGCCCCCGCCCCGGACCTTCGGGGGCAGGGGCGGCGGTCTCAGTGCGCGCGGCGCGACGTCACGGTGAACTGCGCCCCGTCGGCGTCGCGCAGGATCGCCTCGTCCGGGCCCTCACTCAGTACGCTGCCGCCGTGCTTCTCCGCCGCGCGGGCGCAGGCCGCCACGTCGGCCACGGCGAAGTGGATCTGCCAGTGCGGCCGCACGGAGGGGTCCGGGGCGGCCTCCACGGCACCCGAGTCGATCCGCGCCACGACGTCACCCTGACTGCGCAGCACGACCTCGCCCCCCTCGTACTCGACCTCGCAGCAGCCGGACTGCCCCGAGGCCCAGTCGAGGATCTCGCCGTAGAAGATCGCCGAGTCGAAGGCGTTGCGGGTGTGCAGCCGGATGGACGTCGGTGCCGCCCGCCGCCACGTCTCCCAGTTGGACACCAGCTCGCCCTGCCAGATGCCGAAGGTCGCCCCGTCCCGGTCGGCGAGCAGCGCGGCCCGGCCCGGCGGGAACGAGAGCGGTCCCACGGCCGCCGTACCGCCGCGCTCCCGGGCCCGGGCCACGGCCACGTCGGCGTCCGGGACGGCGAAGTACGGCGTCCAGGCGACCGCCATCTGCCACATCGCGGCGACGGCGGCGATCCCGGCCACCGGCACCCCGTCGGCCAGGGCGATGCGGAAGTGCTCGCCGAGTTTCGCGCCGCGCCAGCGCCAGCCGAGTACGGCCGTGTAGAAGTCCTGCGTGGCCTGCAGGTCCCGGCTGGTCAGGCTCACCCAGCACGGCGCGCCGAAGACGGCGTTCGTGGAGATGACATCCCTGCGTCTCGTGCTGCCGGCACTCGGTGCGTCGCCGGCAGGGGTGACTTGGTTCATGGCGGTCGCGTCCTGCTCTCGGGGCCTGGCGGCCACCGGTCTGTGCTCCAGTGTCCGGCCGGAAGGGGGTGATGTGCCTGTCGAGTACCCCGGGTGGCGGATGCCCAGGCCGCTCGCCCACGAGGGGGCCGGCACGGCGCCGCCCGGGTGCCCGCCACAAAAGAGGGTGAGCCCCGGTCCGGCCGCCGGGGCGGCTTGGGTGGGGGCCGGGCGGGTGACGCTCAGCGTGCCCGGGCCTCGGCGAGCAGTTCCTCGCGCAGCCGGTCGAAGCAGCTGCTGAGCAGTCGCGAGACGTGCATCTGGGAGATGCCGAGCTGCTCGGCGATCCGGCTCTGCGTCATGCCCCGGAAGAACCGCAGGTAGAGGATGGTGCGCTCGCGCTCGGGCAGCGCCTCCAGACACGGCCTGACGGCGGCCCGGTCGACCACGAGGTCGAATCCCGGGTCGGCGGCGCCGAGGGAGTCCCCGAGCGCGTAGCCGTCCGTACCGGACACCTCGGCGTCCAGTGACAGCGCGGAGAAGCACTCCAGCGCCTCCATCCCGGTGCGCACCTCGTCCTCGGTGAGCCGGGTGCAGGCGGCGATCTCGGTGACGGTGGGGGCCCGGCCCGACGTGGTCTGGGACAGCTCCTTCGTGGCGGAGCGGACGCGGTTGCGCAGGTCCTGCACCCGGCGGGGCACGTGCAGGGTCCACATGTGGTCTCGGAAGTGGCGCTTGATCTCACCGGTGATCGTGGGCACCGCATACGCCTCGAAAGCGCGGCCGCGCTCGGGATCGTAGTGGTCCACCGCCTTCACCAGGCCGAGTGCGGCGACCTGGTACAGGTCCTCCAGGGCCTCCCCGCGGCCGCGGAAGCGCACCGCGATCCGCTCGGCCATGGGCAGCCACAACTGGACCAGTTCGTCCCGCAGCGCCTGGCGCTCGGGACAGTCGGGCAACTTCGCCAGCCGCTCGAAGGACTCCGCCGTGTCGGGGGCGTCGTCGTGACGATGGGGCTTCGTGCTGCCGGTGACACTCATCGTGCGCACCTCTCTCGGCAGGTGCTGGGTGGACAGACACCGTGGGAGGTGCGCTCGGACCAGGAGAGGACACCGGGGTTGCCCGGCGGGGCCGGATCCCACGGACGTGCCTCCGGTCCGAAGCACTGTTGTTCGTTTTCCCGCTCACGAATATCCCGAAACCGGCAATCGGTGCATATGGGATATCGGGGAGGTGGGCCGGCCCTGAACCGGGACGCAGAGGAAGGGGGTGGGCCGACCTTGAGCCGGGGCGTGCGGGAAGAGACGGGCCGGCTTGAGCCGGGGCGCGCGGGAAGAGACGGGCCGGCTTGAGCCGGGACACGCGGGAGGGATGGTGGCCCCGCCGTGGACCGGGATGCCGGGAGAGGTGCCGCCCCCGAGCCGGGATGCGATGCCGGGAGGGGTGGCCCGGCCTTGACCGGTTCTTGAGAGGCATTACCTCTGTAACAGAGGTAATCTCCCGGACGTGGAACCCGAGACCTTCTCCGAGGAGCTGGCCGACACCCTCGTGCGCATCCAGCGGCTGATCCGGCGCCGGCTGCGCGGCGGGCTCACCGGGCCCCGGCTGCGCGGTGCCGAGGTGGAGCTGCTGCGGCTGGTCGGCTCACGGCCCGGCATCGGCATCTCGGACGCGGCCCGGGAGCTGCACCTGGCGGGCAACTCGGTGTCGACGCTCGTCAACCAGCTCGCCCGGGACGGATTCCTGCTCCGGGAGACCGATCCGGCCGACCGGCGCGCCGCCCGCCTGCTGCTGACCGAGGCCGCGGACAAGCGCCTGCGGGACTGGCGGCGCCGCCGGTCCGCACTGGTCGTCCGGCACGTCTCGCGGCTCGACGACGCCGATCGGGACGCCCTGCGCGCGGCCATGCCGGCGCTGCGCAGACTGGCCGCCACGCTGCACGAGGAGAGCGAGGACCTGTGACGGAGACCGGGGAACCACGCCGGAACATCGTGAACGACACCGCGGACACGCCGGGCACCGCCGCCGCGGCCGTCGCCTGTGCCGGGCTCGTCCACGCCTTCGGTGAGACCAACGCCGTCGACGGGCTCGACCTGACCGTCCGGGAGGGTGAGGTGTTCGGGCTGCTCGGGCCCAACGGCGCCGGCAAGACCACGGCGATCCGCTGCATCACCACCCTGCTGCCCGTCCCCGCGGGCACGGTCCGCGTGTTCGGGCACGACGCGGCGCGGGAACGCATGGCGGTGCGGCGCCTGCTCGGCTACGTCCCGCAGCAGCTGTCCGCCGACAGCGGGCTGACCGGCCGGGAGAACGTCGCCCTCTTCGCCCGCGTGTTCGACGTGCCGCGCCGCGAGCGTGCCGAGCGCGTCGCCCAGGCCCTCGGCGCCGTCGGTCTCGCCGATGCCGCCGACCGGCTCGCCGGCACCTACTCCGGCGGCATGGTCCGCCGCCTCGAACTCGCCCAGGCCCTGGTCAGCGCGCCCAGACTGCTCATCCTCGACGAGCCGACCATCGGCCTGGACCCGATCGCGCGCACCGGCGTGTGGGAGCACATCAACGCCGTACGCGCCGCCACCGGCATGACCGTGCTGGTCACCACCCACTACATGGACGAGGCCGACCAGTACTGCGACCGGGTCGGCCTCATGCACCGCGGCCGCGTCCGCGCCCTCGGCACCCCGGGCGAGCTGCGGGCGGGCCTCGCCGAGCGCCACGGCGCCGGCACCCTGCCCACACTGGAGGACGTCTTCCGCGACGTCGCCGGCAGTGGCCTCGACGACAGCTCCGGAGGAGGATTCCGCGATGTCCGAAGCACCCGCCGCACCGCGCGCCGTGTCGGCTGACGGCCACCTCGACGGCGGCGCCCCGCTGCTGCTCAGCCCGCCGGTGCCGCGCCCCGGCTGGCGGCTGCTGCCGGCCCGGGTCGTCGCCCTGTGCGCGGTCGAACTGCAGAAACTGCGCCACGACCGCACCGAGCTGTACACCCGCGCCGTCCAGCCCGCCCTGTGGCTGCTGATCTTCGGGCAGACCTTCACCCGCATCCGGGCGATACCCACCGGCGGCATCCCCTACATCGACTACATGGCGCCCGGCATCATCGCCCAGTCGGCGATGTTCATCGCGATCTTCTACGGCATCCAGATCATCTGGGAGCGGGACGCGGGCATCCTGAGCAAGCTCCTCGTCACCCCGACCCCGCGCTCGGCGCTGATCACCGGCAAGGCGTTCGCCGCCGGCGTGAAGTCCCTGGTGCAGGCGATCGTCGTCGTCGTCATCGCCGCCCTCCTCGGTGTCGCGCTCACCTGGAATCCGCTGAGGCTGCTCGGCGTCGCCCTCGCCGTGGTCCTCGCCTCCGTGTTCTTCTCCTGCCTGTCGATGACCATCGCCGGCATCGTCCTCAGCCGCGACCGCCTCATGGGCTTCGGGCAGGCGATCACCATGCCGCTGTTCTTCGGCTCCAACGCCCTCTACCCCGTCTCGGTGATGCCGGGCTGGCTGCAGGCCGTCAGCAAGGTCAACCCGCTGAGCTACCAAGTCGACGCCCTGCGCGGCCTGCTGCTCGGCACGCCCGCACATCTCGCCGCCGACTTCGGGGTACTGGTGGTGGCCGCCGCCCTCGGCATCACCGCGGCCTCCGCACTGCTCGGCCGCCTCGCCCGATGATCTCCCCCCGGCCGCCCGCCCGGTGATCTTGCCGGCGACGTGATGTGCGGCACGCGCGCGTACCCCGCCCGAACCCGTTGTGAACGGATTCTTCCTGGGCAGCGCTTGATCACCGATCAAAGCGGGCGAACCCGCTGGCCACAGCGCATTCCGCTCATTTGACAGTGCGATCGGCACACAGATAGACAGCTGCTCTCGAAGGTCGAGAGGGGCACTGTGTACGAGCCGAACGTGGTCGGGGACTGGCACGAGTACGACGAGCATGCCGGTCTGCGGGTCCGCGTCCACCGTCTGGAGGCGGCCGAGCCGCCGCGTGGACGCGACGACGCCGCCGACGGGCTGACGTACTTCAGCATCCGGGTCACCGTCGAGAACCGCGGCGAGCGCCACTACGGCATCCATCTGGAGGACGGCCAGCTCGACGTCCGGGTCGGCCCCGACGGCGAGGGCGCCTTCATCGACTGGCGCAACTCCCAGTTCATCGAGGGCTTCGACGTCTATCCGCTGCGCCGGGCCACCGCCGTCCTCTACGCCGCCGCGCCCGAGGCCGCCCTCTGCCACGTGGACGTGCAGGTGCAGCTGAGGGTGGACGAGGAGTGGACGGACCGCCGGCTGTGGACGGGCGGGATCGGCGTCGTGGAGGGGGCCACCGCGGCCGCCCCCGCCGGCAGCGGCCAGGCCGGCCTGGCCCACCAGGTCAGCGCGTTCCTGAGGGACCAGACGGAGCCCGGCACCGCCTGACGCGGGCGGCGGTGCCGTTCGCACGGCCAGTGGGCGGTGCACGTCCATGCCCCCCGCACGGTGCGTGGGCGGTGCGCGTCGATGCCACCCGTACGGTGCGTGGGCGGTGCGCGTCGATGCCGTCCGCACGGCCAGTGGGCGGTGCACGTCCATGCCGCCCGTACGGTGCGTGGGCGATGCGCGTCGACGCCGCCCGGTACGGTCAGTGCGCGATGCCGTCGATGATCTCCCGGGCGCCCTGCCGCAGCAGCGCCACCGCCACCGACGTGCCCAACGTGGCCGGGTCCAGCCGGCCCGCCCACTCGTGGGCGTTCAGCCGGGTCTTGCCGTCCGGGGTGAACACGCAGGCGCGCAGGGAGAGTTCGCCACTGCGGTCCACGCGCGCGTAGCCGGCGATCGGGCTGTTGCAGTGGCCCTGCAGCACGTGCAGGAACATCCGCTCGGCCGTGGCCTCGCGATGGGTCGCCGGGTCGCCCAGCCCGCTGACCGCGTCGATCAGTTCGGCGTCGTCCTCCCGGCACTGCAGAGCGAGGATGCCCGCGCCGATCGGCGGCATCATCGTCTCCGGTGACAGCACCTCGCTGATGACGTCCGTGCGGCCGATGCGCTCCAGGCCGGACACCGCCAGCAGCAGCGCGTCCGCCTCACCGGCGGCCAGCTTCTCCAGCCGGCGGTTGGCGTTGCCGCGGAACGGCACGCACTGCAGCTGCGGGTGCGTGGCGGCCAGCTGGGCGATCCGGCGCACCGAGGAGGTGCCGATCCGGGTGCCGTCGGGCAGCTCGTCCAGGGTCAGCCCGCCCGGGTGCACCAACGCGTCCCGGACGTCGTCCCGTTTCAGGAAGGCGGCGAACACCGTCCCGGCGGGCAGGGGGCGGTCGGCGGGCACGTCCTTGACGCAGTGCACCGCGAGGTCCGCCTCCCCGGCCAGCAGGGCGGCGTCCACCTCCTTGGTGAACGCACCCTTGCCCTCGACCTGGGAGAGATCGCCCATCCACTTGTCACCGGTCGTCTTCACCGGCACGACCTCGGTCCGCACACCCGGGTGCAGGACGGCGAACTCGGCGCGGACACGCTCGACCTGGGCCAGGGCCATCGGCGAATCACGGGAGACGATGCGGATCAGTTCCGGCGCAGACATGGGGCCACGATAGACCCTGGCGCCCCGCGCCTTGGGCCCGGTCACAGCATGACGTGCGCGACCTGGGTTTGGTCGAGCAGGCCGGTGAGCGAGAGGTCGCTGCCGTAAGCAGAAGGCCAGGGGCGGCAACGCTCGACCCGGCCCGGCCCCCGGTCGACCACCGCCCGGCATGCGGTCGACCGCCGGCCGCGTGCCCGGCGGCCGGCAGGGGGGTCCGGGCCGCCGCTTCACGGCCTCACCGCCCGCCGCCGTCCGGCAGGTCCGCCGCAGACTCCTCGGGCGCGAGGTCCGGGCGCAGCCGGAGCCAGGACGGCTGGCGCAGCATCCCGGACCGGGTACGGGTGCTGTAGCCGACCTCGCCGACCAGCCGGGGCAGCACCCAGTGGGCGTCCGCGATCCGGGGCGCGGGGTCGAAGGGGCACCGGCTGCTCGCGGCGGCCCGCAACAGCCGTGCCAGCTCGGTCCGTTCCGTCTCGCTCCAGCCGGTGCCGACCCCGCCGACGTACCGCAGCCGGCCGCCCGCCCGCTGACCGACCAGCACCGCGCCCGGCAGCCCGGTCAGCCGCCCCTTGCCGGGGAGCCAGCCGCCGATGATCACGTCCTCGGCCCGCATGTTCCGGATCTTGATCCAGGCCCGGGACCGCGTCCCCGGCTCGTACACCGAGTCCAGCCGCTTGCACACCAGGCCCTCCAGCCCGTGCTCCCGGGTCGCCGCGAGCGCCTCGGCGCCATGCCCGGTCACGGCCCCCGGCGTCGACCAGTACGGCCCCGCCAGCGCCAGCTCCCGCAGCCGTTCCCGGCGTCGTACGTACGGCAGCCGTACCAGTGACTCCGCCAGGTACGGCACGTCGAACAGCACCAGGTGCACCGGCACCCGGGTGGCCCGGCGTGCCGCACGCGCGGGGGCGTGCGCGAGGCCCATCCGGCTCTGCAGCAGCTGGAAATCGGCCCGGCCGTGCTCGTCCAGGGCCAGCACCTCGCCGTCCAGGACGGCGGGTGTCCCGGTCAGTGCGGTACCCAGCGCCTGCAGTTCGGGGTAGGCCGCGGTGATGTCCTCGCCCGAGCGTGCGCGCAGCAGCACACTGCCGTCACCGGGCAGGTAGACCATCACCCGCTGGCCGTCCTGCTTGGTCTCGTAGGCCCACCGCCCGTCCTGGGAGGCGGGCGGCAGCCTGCCGGGAGTGGCGAGCATCGGCGGGACGAGCGGCAGGTTCACGACGGTCACGGCTGAAGGTCTCGACCGCCGCCCGGACCCGCACGCTCCTTTCGCCACCGGTTCGCCTGAACGGGCCCGGCCTCAGCCGACCGCTTCCGTCGACGGCCGCGGGGCCACGGGTGCCGGCACGCCGCCGTCCCCCGCCGGTCGGGTCCACCCGCTGCCCTCACCGGTCCGGCCCACCCGCTGACCCCGCTCCCGCCGAAGACGGGCCGATGAGCGCACGGGCTCCGGATCGGCGGACGGCGTGCCGGGCGTGCCCGGTGGCCGCGGAGCGACCGGTCGGGGCGGGCCGGTCAGTCCGGTCGCGGTTGCCGGGCCCAGTCCAGGGACCGTTCGACGGCCCGCTGCCAGTTGTCGTACTCCGACTTTCGCAGCTGGGGATCCATGCCGGGCAGCCACTGGGCGGCCCGGTGCCAGTTGCGGCGCAGCACTTCGAGGTCCGGCCAGTAGCCGGCGGCGAGCCCGGCGGCGTAGGCGGCGCCGAGGGAGACCGTCTCGGCGACCATGGGCCGCACCACGGGCACGTCGAGCACGTCGGCCACGAACTGCATGAGCAGGTTGTTCGCCGTCATGCCCCCGTCCACCTTCAGCTCCCGCAGCCCGAGGGGGGAGTCGGCGTTCATCGCGTCGACCACTTCCCGTGTCTGCCACCCGGTGGCCTCCAGGACGGCACGCGCCAGGTGCCCCTTGGTGACGTACGAGGTGAGCCCGACGATGACCCCGCGCGCGTCGCTGCGCCAGCGGGGAGCGAACAGGCCCGAGAAGGCGGGGACGATGTAGCACCCGCCGTTGTCCTGGACCGTCCGCGCGAGCGTCTCGATCTCCGGGGCGCTGCTGATCAGGCCCAAGCGGTCACGGAACCACTGGACGAGGGCGCCGGTGACGGCGATCGACCCTTCCAGGGCGTACACCGGCCGCTGGTCCCCGATCTTGTAGGCGACGGTCGTGAGGAGACCGTGCCGGGAGCGCACGATGTCGCCGCCCGTGTTCAGCAGCAGGAAGCTGCCCGTCCCGTAGGTGCACTTGGCGTCGCCCGGGGAGAAACAGGTCTGGCCGAAGAGGGCGGCCTGCTGGTCGCCGAGGGCGGCCGTGATGGAGACACCGGGCAGCAGCGAGCGGGCCTCCCCGTAGGTCTCGGCGGAAGACCTGATCTCGGGCAGCATCGAGCGGGGCACTCCGAAGAAGTCCAGCAGCTCGTCGTCCCAGTCGAGCGTGCGGATGTTCATCAGCATCGTGCGGCTGGCGTTGGTGGCGTCGGTGATGTGCAGGCCGCTGCCGGGGCCTCCGGTGAGATTCCAGATCAGCCAGCTCTCCATCGTGCCGAACAGCACGTCGCCGTCCCGCGCGCGCTGCTCGATCCCCTTCACGTGGTCGAACAGCCACCGGATCCGCAGCGCCGAGAAGTAGGTGGAGGGCGACAGAGCGCACCGCCGCAGGAAGAAGGCCTCTCCGGGGTGCCGTGCGAGGTCGTCGACGAGGGACGCCGTGCGGGTGTCCTGCCAGACGATCGCCCGGCACAGCGGGGTGCCGGTCCGCCGGTCCCAGAGCACCGTCGTCTCCCGCTGGTTGGCCAGGCCGATGGCGGTGACCTGCCCGGTGTCCACCCCGGCTTCGGACAGGGCCTCGGGTACCACCCGTCGCAGGTTCTGCCAGATCTCGACGGCGTCGTGCTCGACCCACCCGGGGCGGGGGAAGTGCTGCTGGTGCTCCCTCTGTGCGACCGAGACCAGGCGCCCGCGGTGGTCGAAGAGGATGCATCGGGTCGAGTTGGTGCCCTGATCGATGGACATTACGTACCGTTCTGCCATGATCGGGTCTGCCTTCCGACGGATCGAGGGGGCGGCTGTCCTGGCCTACCAGCGGGCGGCTCCCAGATCCCGGGAGACCGCCCGCGCGGCCTCCCGGATCAGGGTGATCAGGGGCGGGCGGGGGTGGCCCCGGCCGTCGCAGACCCGCTCGACCGGACCGGACAGCCCGATGGCGCCGACGACGAGCCCGCCGTGGCCGCGGATCGGCGCGGCGAGCCCGGCCTCGCCCATGCTCATCTCCTGGGTCTCCGCGGCCCATCCGACCTCCCTGACCTCGGCGAGCGCCCGGGTCAGCCGCTCGGCGTCGACCAGGGTGTGCCGGGTGTACGCCTCCAGCCCCGGGGCCTGGTCCGGATCGACGGTCGCGGCCCCGTAGGCCAGCAGCACCTTGCCGAGCGAGGAGGCGTGCAACGGCAGCAGTGAGCCGACGTCCAGGGTCTGGAAGGTGTCGTCCGGCCGGAACACATGGTGGACGACGAGCACCCTGCCCTCCAGGGGCGTGCCGAGGCGTACCGCCTCCCCGCTGCGGGCGGCCAGGGCGTCCGCCCAGTTGAGAGAGCGGGAGCGCAGCTCGTTGACGTCCAGGTAGCTGGTGCCGAGATGCAGCAGGGCCGCTCCGAGCTGGTACTTTCCGGTCGCCGCGTCCTGCTCCACGAAGTCCACGTGCTGGAGTGTGCGCAGAATGCCGTGGGCGGTCCCCTTCGCCAGCCCGAGCGACGCGGCCACCTCGCC
This sequence comes from Streptomyces sp. NPDC096012, assembly GCF_040426375.1. Taxonomy (NCBI): domain Bacteria; kingdom Bacillati; phylum Actinomycetota; class Actinomycetes; order Kitasatosporales; family Streptomycetaceae; genus Streptomyces; species Streptomyces sp. NPDC096012. The sequence goes on along the minus strand of NZ_JBEOTD010000028.1, from coordinate 108,228 downwards.
GAGCCCGAGCCGGCGAGGCCCACCGGCGAGCAGGCGCAGGATCGCCGCCGCCCTTTCGATCGACTGGACCGGGCCCGTCATGAGGCGAGCCTATTACCGACTCGTACACGCCGCCCGTGGACGGCGGGACGCCGGGAGGACGGCCCCGTTCGGTAATGCCGACCATCGTTCATTGACCAGCCCGACTTGTGTCCATAGCGTGCACGAAGGCCTGAAACGCGCCGGAAGGCGGCGCACGACCGGCAGCACATCCTCACCCCGGGAGAGAACATGGCGGCACAGCTCAACACGCTGTTTCGGGCGGCATGCGAACACGTGTGTCCGGTGCCGCCCGTGGCCGGCGCCGTCCCGGCCGTCCGCCGGCGGGTCGCCGCGGTCCTCGCCGAGTGGAGCGTGAGCCCCGAGATCGTCGAGGACTCGCTCCTGGTGGTGTCGGAACTGGCCACCAACGCGATCATCCACGCCCGGCCGCCGGCCGTGCTGCGGCTGTCGTGGACGGGGGGTGACGGCGACGGCACCCTGCGGGTCGAGATCACGGACGCGGGGCCCACACTTCCGCCGGGCCGTTCCCCGGCCGGGATCGACCCGGACGAGCACGGCCGGGGCGAGGCGATCGTGCACGCCCTGGCGACGCGTCACGGCATACGCACCCACCCGGCCGGCATCACCCGCTGGGCCGAACTCGTCGCCTTCTAGAGCGCGGATGCCCGGGACGGCACGGGAACCGGCTCGTCCGCGGTCTTGCGGAGCAGGAGCAGGGCGGCGTCGTCGTGCAGCCGGCCGCCCACATGGGCCAGGAGTTCGTCGTGCAACGCGGTGAGGGTGCGAGCCGGCTCGTCGCAGACATGGCGGGCCACCCCCTCGGCCAGTGGATAGAACGCGCGCGCGTGATCGCGGGCCTCGGTGACGCCGTCGGTGTGGAGCAGCAGTTGCTCCCCCACGGCGAAGGGCAGCCGCTGCAGGCGGGGGGCCTGGCCCGACAGGGCGCGCAGCCCGAGCGGCGGCGAGGGGTGGCCGGACTCCAGCGCCCTGACCTCTCCCGAGGCGGATATCAGCAGCGGAGGCGCGTGCCCGCAGTTGACGATCTCCAGCTGCCCCGAACGGCGGTGTCCGGCGACCACGGCGGTGACGAAGTCGTCGGGGCCGAGGTTGCGCGCCAGGCTCCGCTCGATCCTGCCGACGACGGCGAGCAGGTCGGGCTCGTCGTAGGCGGCCTCGCGGAACACCCCGAGCACCAGCGCCGCCGTCCCCACGGCGGGCAGCCCCTTGCCGCGCACGTCGCCGACGATCAGCCTGATCCCGTGCGGCGTCGGCACCAGGGCGTAGAGGTCCCCGCCGATCCGGGCCTCCGCCGCTGCGGCGCTGTAGCGAACGGCCACCTGGAAGGGGCCGACGGTCTCGGGGACGGGCTGGAGCAGGGCGTGCTGGGCGGCCTCGGCGACCGAGCGGACGGCCGCGAGGACCCGCTCACGGCGGCCGCGCAACGCGCTGGCCAGACCGCTCGCCGCGGCGACGGCGAGGACGGCGGACAGCATGGCCGCCAGCTCGCGGGGAGGAACCTCGTGCGCGATGCCCAGCGCCGCGCCCGTCACCGCGGCGAGGAGACCGACGCAGAGCACGCCCCGCGGCCCGTTGGTGGCCGCCGCCAGCGCGGGCCCGGCCGCCAGCAGCGGCAGCCAGGTCGCGCCCGTCCCCCCGGCGACGCAGACGATCAGGACACCGACGAGGACCAGTACCGGCAGCACGGGCATGCCCGCCGCCAGCTGCCCGGCGGCGCGGGGGACCCGCGCCCGGACGCCGGCGGCACGGGTTGCGGACAGCGGCGTCGACGCGTGGTCGCCGCCGTGGATTCGGGCCTTGCTCATGCTGTTCCGCAGTCCTCATCTGTACGGGTGCACACCCGGAATGTCCCTTTCGTCCAGGAAACGTGGCGGAACGGGCGGCCACAAGGCGCGGAATTTCAGATAGTGAGCGAGAGGCTCCTGGTCACCCGGCTCGCGACGGACAGCAGCCGGGCCCGGACGTCCTCGAGCGCGACCTGCCGCTCCGCCGGCATGGAGACGCCGAGCGAGCCCAGTGTGTCCCCCCGGTAGACGGGTACGGCGACGCACACGGTGCCGAGCGTGTACTCCTCCAGGTCCGTGACGGCCGGCGCCAGGGGCGACGACTCGATCCTGCGGAGCAGCTCCGGAAGGCTGGTGATGGTCCGGGGCGTGAGATCGGCGAGGTGGTGCCGGGACAGGTACTCCCGGCGGCCGTCCTCGTCCAGTTCGCGCAGCACGGACTTGCCGAGTGCGGTGGCGTGTCCGGCATCCTCGAAGCCCACCCAGAGATCCGCCCGCGGTGTGCGGGGGCCGTCGACGATCTCGGCGACCCGGATCTCTCCCTCCTCGTAGAACGTGAGGTAGGTGGCGCTGGACAGCTCGTCCCGCAGGGCGGCCAGCGCCGGACGGGCGCGGTTGAGCAGCGTCTGCGCGCCGCCCACAACGGACAGGTGGCTCAGTTTGTCGCCCAGGACGAAACCGCCGTCGTCCAGTTTCCGCGCGTATCCGTCGTGGACGAGCGTGCGCAGCAGGTGGTAGGCGGTCGCCAGCGGCAGCTGCGTCTCGCGTGCCAGTTGCTTCGCCGGTGCGCCGTTGCTGTGGGCGCTCACCGCTTCCAGCAAACGGAAGGCCCGCTGGACGGATGCGATGAGCGTGGGACCGTCCTGAGCGCCCATAGCCCCAGCCTGCTCCGGGCATCCGGCGGGGGCAAGGGGGGCGGCACGGTGTGGCGGCGAGACGGTGCCGAGGCGGTGCGGTGGTGGGCGGGCCCGGGCGGTGAGGTCGCGTGACGGTGGGGGCGCGGCGTCCGGTCGCGGCCCGTGGCACCGGGCCCGGGCCGGTTGTCGCCGGCGGCGCTCGTCGCGTGGGTGGGTCACTCCCGGGGGCCGGGCTCCACGTCCAGCCCCGTGCAGGCCAGCTCTTCGTCCACCTCGGCGCATGCCTCCACACCCCGGGGCGAGGACACCGGCAGCATCGGACTGCTGTAGCCGGTGGAGTCGTCGGCCGGATAGCTGGCCGAGAGTACGTCCCGGCCCGCCCGGATGGACACCTCGCGTGATCGCGGGGAGTGGATCCGCACCTCGGACCAGGCGGTGCCGCAGGCCGGTGAGTAGCGCAGCCGGACGGCGTACCCGGCGTCGGTGACCGCGCTCCGGGTCTGCGCGTCCCGGGCGCAGGCCGAGGCGTCGGGCAACTCGCCCTGGCAGGAGCGGCCGTGGCAGCGGGGCGGCGCCGGCAGCGGCTGCGCGGCGGGCACCGGCCCCGCGCGTCCGGACAGGGCGAAGGCGGCGGCCAGCCCGGTCACCGCACCGCACAGCACGAGAGCCGACAGCGGCAGCCAGCCGCGCCGGCGGCGCGGCGCGGGCGCCTCGGGCGGGTCCGACGGAGGCCCCGCGGCTTCGGCGTCCCACCGGGCCAGTGCGGGCTCGGGATCCACGCCGGCCAGCCGGCACAGGGCCGCCACCGCCGCCCTGGGAGGCCGCTGGGCGCCGGAGAGATAGCGGTGCCAGGCGGACTTGCTGTACGGGGTGCGTGCGGCCAGCGCGGCGAGACTCAGTCCCGTGCGGTCCTTCAGCTCGCGCAGTCCCACCGGCGGTGGCCCGTCCGGCGTGGTCGATCCTTGGGGATGCCGCATCGTGCGTTCCTCGACTCCCATTCCGCTATGGGCGCATTTCGCCCCTGTTGCCGGAATGGCTTCCCGTTCGAGCGGCGCCTGGAACTCCGGTGAGGCGGGAGAAGCGCGGAGTGGCGACATACCGAAGGCCCGTTCGGGGGTCGTCGAACGGGCCTTCGGCGGTCAGTGGGCGGGGTGGTGAGGGCCCGTCAGCACCAGGGGAGCGCGCGGTTCAGGCGCACGTAGCGGGCGGAGACGTAGCCGTGGTGGTGCGGCAGGCGGTACCAGGTGCGGTTGCCGTACACCGAGGAGCCGCGGGTCTTGCAGGTGAGCGCGACGAGCCGCCGGGTGTGCCGGTGGCCGATCACGCGATAGCCGGTGCCCGGACCGGAGCGGACGTTGAGCCGGGCGTGACGCGTGACGACGCGGCCGGTGGCGGCGACGCGGTACGCGGTGCGGTGTGACGTGAGGCCGGCCGTGGCGCGGTGCGACACGAGACCGGCCGTGACGAGGCGGTACGACGTGCCGGGCACGGCCCGGCGGTACGCCGGCGTCCGCGGGGCAAGGTGGTGCATCCGGCGCACCTGGTGCCCGAAGCGGTGGACCGGCTGGTGGACGCGGTGCGTGAGGTGGCCGCCGTGCAGGCGGATCCCGTCCTGGTGGGTGTGGTGGTGCCGCACGGTGACGCCGGGCACCGGCTGCGAGGTCGTGGCGCTCGCCGGCGCGGCGCCGGTCGCCGTCGGCAGGAAGGCGAGCACCGCGATCGTGCCCAGCACTCCGCTCTTGAGAGTCCGTCGGATCATGGAAACCTCCGGCTGTCGTTCTCGTGGCCACGAGCAGTGGTCACGAGAGCCAGATTTGCCGTGGCAGGCCCCGGGAATGCCGTTCCCCTGTCCCGGGGGACGGCCGGGACGTCCCCCGGGACGTGCGGGCATGGCCGCGGTCCGTCCGGTCCGGTATCCGGCGGGCGAGCCCGCCCGGTGCTTCGGCAGGGAGCCGGTCCGGTTCGACGGGGGCGCGGTCCGGGTTCGACGCGGAGGCGGTCCGGGTCGACGGGGAGGTGATCCGGGTCGCTGGGGGCGCGGTCCGGGTCGGCGGGGAGGCGGTCCCGGTCGCTGCGGGCGCGGTCCGGCGCCGACGGGGGCCGTCGCCCTTCCCGTCGTGGGGAGGCCCGGGCCGGAGGCCGGCGTCGCGGGAACCGCCTCGCGGCAGGTCTACTGTCGAGTAATATCCGGCGGCAGGTCATCAGAGGAGGAACAGTGTCCCGGTCCGAACGTTCACCCCTGCTGCTCGCCGGCCTGCTGGCCGCCGCAGGAGTCGCCCACTTCGCCGCCCCGCGGCAGTTCGACGCCACCATTCCCCGGATGCTGCCGGGCTCGCCCCGCACCTGGACGTACGGCAGCGGAGTCGTCGAACTGGCCCTGGCGGCCGGGATCGCCGCGCCCCGCACCCGTGCGGTGGCCGCGAAGGCGGCGGCGGCCTTCTTCGTCGGGGTGTTCCCGGCCAACGTGCAGATGGCCGTCGACTGGCGCCGCCGCCCCGCACCGCAGCGCAGGGCCGCCCTGGCGCGCCTGCCGCTGCAGGTGCCGCTGGTCCTGTGGGCCCGCGGGGTCGCCCGGAACGGGGAGGGGCGGTCGTGACGGGACGCGTCCAGGTCGGGGACAAGGTCGAGGACTTCGCCCTGCCCGACGAGACGGGCGCCGTCCGGCGGCTCGGTGAGCTGCTGGCCGAGGGCCCGGTGGTGCTCTTCTTCTACCCGGCCGCCCTCACCCCCGGCTGCACCGCCGAGGCCTGCCACTTCCGCGACCTCGCCGCCGAATTCGCCGACGTCGGTGCCCGCCCCGTGGGGATCAGCGGGGACGGTGTCGAGAAGCAGCGGGAGTTCGCCGGGCTGCACGGCCTCGGTATGCCGCTGCTCTCCGACGCCGACGGCGCGGTCCGTGAGCGGTTCGGCGTCAAGCGCGGCTTCTTCCTCGCCCCGACCAGACGCGCCACCTTCGTCATCGCCGAGGACCGTACGGTACTGGAGATCGTCCGCAGCGAACTGCGCATGAACACCCACGCAGACCGCGCCCTCGCCGCCCTGCGCGCCCACCGGTCCTGACCGGCTCCGCCCACCGGGCGTGCTCCGTCGCGCCCACCGGTCCTTTCCGGGCTCCGTCCACAGGCCCTGTACCGCCCCCGCCCGCCGGTCCTTTCCTCTGTCATCGGCCCTCTATCGCCCCCCGCCCGCCGGGCCTTTCCGGGGTCCGCCCCTCCGGTCCAGCAGCGCCCCGCCCCACCGCCCAGCCCCTCCCTTCCGCGGTTGATGCACCGGGGCAATCGGAACATCCTTGGATATATGGAGCATGTCGCCGCCATGGCGGTCATGGACGCCCAGGGCAGGGTGACCGGTTGGAGTGAGGGCGCGCGGCTGCTCACCGGGCATCCCGCCGGTGAGGTGGTGGGCCGGCCGGCGGCCGGCCTGCTGGCCGAGGAGGTGCCGGCCGACATCCTCGCCGCACGCACCGGGACCGTCGCCGTGCGCCATCACGACGGCCACCGCGTCGATCTGTCCCTCACCGCCTGCCCGGTGGCCGGGGACGGCGGACGGGCGGCCGGCTTCGTCGTGACGGCCGTTCCGGCGGACACCCTCCTCGCCGCCCGCGCCTTCGAGCAGGCCTCCATGTCCATGTCGGTGTTCGACCTCCGGCAGCGCTATCTGCTGGTCAACGAAGCCGCCTGCAAGGTGATGGGCGTGGACGAGGCCGCTCTGACGGGCCGGTTCTTCTCCGACACCGTGCCGGGCACCGAGTCCGACCAGGGCTTCCTGCGCCATCTCCGCGAGGTCTCGGCGACCGGCCGCCCCGTCCGCTACGAGAACTTCGCAAGCGCCCCGGCGCTGAACCGCGAGCATCTCTGGAGCATCGAGATGTGGCCGCTGCGAGCCGCCCCGGGCCGGCTGGCCGGCGTCGCGATCGCGGCCTTCGACAACACCGAGCAGTACTGGGCGCGGCGCCGCCTCTCCCTGCTGAACGAGGCCGCGGCCGGCATCGGCACCACCCTGGACGTGGTCCGCACCGCAGAGGAACTGATCCAGCTCCTCGTCCCGCGGTACGCCGACTTCGCCAGCGTCGACCTGCTCGACTGGGTACTCGGCGCGGACGAGCCGCCGATGCTGCCGGACGGCGCCGTCGTGCTGCGCCGAGTCGCCCACGGTTCCAGCCGGCCGGGCAACCCCGGAGCGGCGGTGCGCATCAACGACACCCATTCGTATCCGCCGCTCTCACCGCCCGTCCTGGCCCTGCGCGCCGGCCACGCGGTGCTCGGCCGGGCCGGTGAGCCCGGGGTCGTCCAGTGGCTCGAGGAGCGCAACACGCGTTCGCCCCAGGGGCGGCCCTTCCGGGAGGGCGGCCACTCCATGATCGCGGTGCCGCTGCGGGCCCGCGGCACCACCCTCGGCGTCGCGGTCTGCGTCCGCTCGGCCCACCCGGACGACTACGCCCCCGACGACTCCGTGTTCGCCGAGGAGCTCGCCAGCCGTGCCGCCGTCTGCATCGACAACGCCCGCCGCTTCGCCCGCGAACGCTCCACCGCCCTCGCCCTCCAGCACAGCCTGCTCCCGAGCGGCCTGCCAGGGCAGGTCGCGGTCGAGGTGGCCCACCGCTATCTGCCGTGCGGATCACTGGCCGGCATCGGCGGGGACTGGATCGACGTCATCCCGCTCTCCGGGGGCCGGGTCGCCCTGGTCGTGGGCGACGTGGTCGGCCACGGCATCCAGTCCCTGGCCACCATGGGCCGGCTGCGCACGGCCGTACGCACCCTCGCCGACGTGGACCTGCCGCCGGACGAACTCCTCACCCACCTCGACGACCTGGTCACCCACCTGGTGGCCGGCGACAGCGGCGACGAGGTCGCCGAGCTCGGCGCCACCTGTCTGTACGCCGTCTACGATCCCGTCTCCCGCCGCCTGTCGATGGCCGCCGCCGGCCATCCGGCACCGGCCGTCGTACTGCCCGGCGCCGCCGCCGAGTTCGTCCCCGTGGCCGCAGGGCCGCCCCTCGGCGTCGGCGGACTGCCCTTCGAGGCGGTGGATCTCGAACTCCCGGAGGGCTCCCTCGTCGCCCTGTACACCGACGGCCTGCTGGAGGACCGGGCGCGGGACCGGCCCGGCGCGGCCGAGGAACTGCGCCGGGCCCTCGGCGCACCCGCCGACACCCTCGAGACGCTGTCCGACAGCGTCCTGAAGGCCGTCATGCCGGGCCAGCCCGACGACGACGTCGCCCTGCTGCTCGTCCGCACCCGGGCGCTCGGCGCCGACCGGATCGCCACCTGGGACGTGACACCCGACCCCGCCCAGGTCGCCGTCCTGCGGCAGGCGGCCGACGAGCTGCTGACCGCCTGGGGCCTGGAGGAGACCGCCTTCGTCACCGAACTCGTCGTCAGCGAACTGGTCACCAACGCCATCCGCTACGGAGCCCCGCCCATCCAGCTCCGCCTCATCCGCGACCGCGCGCTCATCTGCGAGGTCTCCGACGGCAGTTCCACCTCGCCGCACCTGCGCCGGGCGCACGCCTACGACGAGGGCGGCCGCGGACTGCTCCTCGTCGCCCAGCTCACCCAGCGCTGGGGCAGCCGGCAGACGGGCAGCGGCAAGACGATCTGGGCGGAACAACCGTTGCCCGACACCTGATCACGGGGCGGGACTTCCTGCTGCGGTCGCAACGAATACGCGGCCTGCCTGCGGTGGTCGTACGGCGTACGCGGACTGTCTGCGGTGGTCGGACGGCGTACGCGGCCTGCCTGCGGTGGTCGTACGGCGTACGCGGACTGTCTGCGGTGGTCGGACGGCGTACACGGCCTGTTTGCAGCGGTCGTACGGCGTATGCGGGCGGCCTGCTGCGGTCGCACGGCGTACGCGGCGGCCTGCCGCGGCCGCGCGGTCTGCGACATCTACGACGGGCCCCCGGCACACCGGCCGGGTCCCGGACCCGTGATCGGGGTTCAGGCCGCGGCGCGCTCCCGCACCACGTCCCGGGGACTCTTTTCCTCGCGCAGCCCGAGGAACCGCGGATGGCGCAGCATCCCGTCCCGGGTCCACTCGGTGAACGCGACCTGTGCGACCAGCTCCGGCTCCGTCCAGCGGGCCCGCGGCTCCCGCACCACCCCGGAGAAGGGAGAGGTGTCCCGGCGCAGCCCGTCCAGCCGTTCGCGCAGCGCCAGCAGGGTGCGCCGGTCGAAGCCGGTGCCGACCTTGCCCGCGTAACGCAGCCGGTCGCCCTCGTAATGGCCGAGCAGCAGCGCACCCAGCCCGACCCGGCTGCCGGCCGGTTCGGTGAACCCGCCGATCACGAACTCCTGTGCCTGCTCGCACTTGAGCTTCAGCCAGTCCGTGGACCTGCGGGGCCGGTACGCCCCGTCGGCCCGCTTGGCGATCAGCCCCTCCCAGCCCCGGCCGCAGGCGTCGGCCAGCAACTCGGCGCCGCCCGCGTTGCGATGCGGGGTCAGCCGCAGCGGCGGCCGGTAGGTCAGCGCCCGGCGCAGCAGTGACTTGCGTGTCCGCAGGGGCAGTCGGCGGGTGTCGGCGCCGTCCAGACGCAGCAGGTCGAAGACGTAGTACGTCACCGCGACCCCGGACGCCTCGATGTCCCGGAGCCGGGTCAGCCCCATCCGCCGCTGCAGCCGCGCGAAGTCGGTACGGCCCCCGGAGAACGCCACCACCTCGCCGTCCACGACGAAGTCCGCGCACTCCTGCGCGGCGAGCGCCGCCACGATCTCGGGGTAGGTGTCGTTCAGCCGCTGCCCGGTGCGGGAGAGCAGCCGTACCCGGTCGCCCTCGCGCACCGCCAGCAGCCGGACCCCGTCCAGCTTCCGTTCGAACACCCAGCCCTCGCCGAACTCCCGCCGGTCGCTGAGTGTCGCCAGCATCGGGGTGGCCGCCAGTTCGGCGCCCGGCGCGGCCGGCCGCAGCAGCCGCCGCAGCTCCGCGGGCAGGGTGTCGAGCAGCCCGGGCACCGCCGTCACCCGTCGCCGGCGGCCGCGACCTGGGCGAGGGTGCGCCCGGTGCGCACCGAGCGGGCCCGCCGGGGATCCGGCGTGCCGTGCCTGTCCGACCGCGCCGGGCCCTTGCGCACCAGCAGCCAGGCCTCCTCGTCGTCGCCGCTCCGGAAGCGGGTGAGGGCGTACTCGCCGTGCAGCTTCCTGCCGTGCAGCCGGAAGGTGGCGTGCCCGCGCTCCAGCGACTCCGCGAAGTCCACCGGACGCCCCCGGCGGTCGTGGCTGAGCGGCTCGTAGGTCCCGTGGTCCCATACGATCACGGTGCCGCCGCCGTACTCGCCCGGGGGGATCACGCCCTCGAAGTTCTCGTAGTCCAGCGGATGGTCCTCGGTCGGCACGGCCAGCCGTTTGTCCCCGGGGTCGGTGGACGGCCCCTTGGGGATCGACCAGGACTTCAGGACGCCGTCGACCTCGAGCCGGAAGTCGAAGTGCATCCGGCGCGCGTCGTGGATCTGCACCACGAAGCGGGGTTCCTCGCCCACGTCCCCGGCCGCCTGGCCCGACGGCTCGCGGGTCCGCTCGAAGTCTCGCTTGCCGCGGTACTTCCGCAGCCGGTCCTCCGCTGCCACCTGCGGCTCCCTCCGGTACGTCCGTTTCGCCGGCCTCCGGGTACCCCGCACCGCGGCACTCAGGCAGCACCGCCCGTCCGGCGGGCCGCGCGCACCACGCCCCCCCTGCCCGGCCGCGCGCACCACACCCCCCTGCCCGGCCGCGCGCACCACGCCCCCCCTGCCCGACCGCGCGCACCACACCGCCCTGCCCGGCCGCGCGCCCCCTGCCCGGCCGGGCGCGTGGCCGCGCTCCGACGGGACATCCTCGGCAGCCTCAGCGCGTGCCCTCGCCCGGCATCGCCGCGGAACGCCTGGACGAGCGGCCGGTCACCGCACCCGTGCGGAGTCCGGCGGGGGCCGCAGGCGGCGGGCCCCGGCGTAGCCGGCCGCGACACCGCCCGACAGTGCCGCCACGCACAACAGCGCCGGGCCGGGACCGAGGCGCAGCAGCAGGGCACCGGTGACTCCGCCGACGAAGACACCGAGGACGGTGCCCAACCGGCGCGCCTGGGGCAGCACGGGCTCCCGGGCCGCGGCCGAACGGCCCGGCAGCAGGCCGGAGAGGAACTTGACCAGGGTGATCTGCAGGACCGTCGTCGGCATGTCGGGGATGCCCGCCTGCATCATCACGCGACTGCGCCATCCCATGGCGGCGGCGAGCAGCGCGACGGCGATGGCCGTGGCGAACTCCGGGGGAGTGCGCCGCCCGCTCACACCCACCACGGTCAGCCCGGCGAGCAGCACCGTCGCCGCCTCCAGGCAGAGCGCGGGCACGAACCACCGGCGCCCGCCACGGTCGAGCCGGGTGACGACCAGATGGGCGGCCACGGTCCCGGCCACGAAGGCCGCGAGGGCCTCGGCGGGCCGGGCGACCGGTGTCCCCGCCCTCACCACCCCGAACCCGAGGAACAGCACGTTGCCGGTCGTCAGCGCGGCGAACGCGTGCCCGAGCCCGAGAAAGGTGATGGCGTCGACGGCGCCCGCGATCACGGTCAGCGCGAAGAGGACGACGGCGATACGGACGTGCGTGCGCGCCGGTTCACCGTTCACGTCGTCCGCCGATCGACCGCTCAGCAGGGAAGGGGCGAACATCCGGATCGGCCTGCCGGCCCCGGGCGCGCCCGCCGCTCCCATCTTCCGGTGCCGCACCGCGCCCCGCATCCGGAACCGTTTCCGCGCAGACCGCCGGGGCCGCCGGCGGGTGGAGGGGCGGACGGCGGGTGGGCGGCCGGTACGGCTGCGTCCGGGAGGCCGCGTACCGAGGTCGCGGTACCGCAGTTCGCCGTGCGGGGGACGGAGGTGCCACGATCGTGGTGAGCCGGTACCGACGAGCATCGGAGCGCGCATGACGACGCACAGGGCCACTGCGGAGCACACGGAGCGGGTCGAGGGCGTGGAGGTGAAACCGGTCGCCGGGCACATCGGCGCCGAGATCACCGGCGTCGACCTCGCGGCGCCCCTCGCCCCCGCCGTGGTGGCCCTGGTCCGGCAGGCCGTGCTGCGGTGGAAGGTGGTCTTCTTCCGCGGGCAGCGGCTCGACCACGCCGGGCATGTCGCCTTCGCCCGCCGCTTCGGGGAACCGGTCGTCCTCGCCCGGCGGGGCAGCGCCTCACCGGCCGGCTTCCCGGAGGTGGAGACCACCGCGGACCGCCTGGAGCTGGGCGGCCGGTTCGGCATGGAGCACGAGGAGTGGCTGCGGCGGCGCCGGCACACCCTGCTGCGCGGCTGGCACTGCGACCACGGCGCCCGGATCGACCCGCCGGCCGCGACCGTCCTGCGCGCGGAGACCGTCCCGCCCTACGGCGGCGACACCACCTGGGCCAACCTGGCCGCCGCCTACGCCGGGCTGTCGGCGCCGGTCCGCGCCTTCGTGGACGGGCTGCGCGCCGAGCACCGGCTCGGCGTCGGTTATCAGCCCCGGCCCGGCGACGACGCCTACCTGCGCCATCTGCTGGACCATCAGGTCGCCTCCGTGCACCCGCTGGTCCGGGTGCACCCGGAGACCGGCGAGCGGGTGCTGTTCGTCAACGGCTACTACCTGGAGCAGATCGTGGACGTCTCCCGCCCGGAGAGCGCGGCGCTGCTGGAGATGCTGCTGGAGCAGGTCGTGCGCCCCGAGTACACGGTCCGCTTCCGCTGGGAGCCCGGAAGCGTCGCCTTCTGGGACAACCGGGCCACCGTCCATCTCGCCCCCGGCGACAACGCCCACCTGGGCCATCCCCGGATCATGCACCGGGTGATGCTCGCCGGAGACGTGCCCGTGGGTGTGGACGGAAGGCCCTCCGAAGCGGTCACGGGGACGGTGGCGGGCCGCTGGTGAACGGGTGCGGGCGAGCCGCCCGCACCCGTCCACCGGCGCGGGGCGTCGGTCAGCCCGCCGGCCGTCTGCCCAGCGCCGGGCCCAGCTTCGTCGCCATGTCCGTGAGAATCTGCACGTAGTCCTCGTGGTCGAAGCTGAACGGCAGCGCGAACGCCACCTCGTCGACCTCACGGAATGCGGCGTGGGCGTGCAGTCGTTCGGCCAGCTCCTGCGAGGTGCCGACCAGGTCCGGCGCGAACAGCAGCCGTGCCGGACCCTGCGGGGCGGCCGTGCGGGGCAGGCGCCGCGCCGCGTAGTCCGCGTACTTGGCACGCTGCTCCGGCGTCGCCGAGTCCGTGGGGATCACCACCAGGCCCTGCGAGACCCGGGCCGCCTCGCCGTCCGGGTGGTGCGCCCGGAACTCCCGGATGTGGGACAGCTGGATCTCGGCGAAGTCCGGCGCGGCGTCCGTGTCCCCGGCCTTGACGACGCTGCTGGTCAGGAAGTTCATCCCGTGCTCGCCCGCCCAGCGGGCCGAACCGAGGCTGCCGCCGCCGTACCACAGGCGCCGGCCGAGCCCGGGGGAGTGCGGCTGGACCACGTCCGAGAAGGTCTCGAAGCCCTCGACCCCGCTGAAGTCGGAGGCGGGCTTGCCGCGCACCAGGTCCAGCAGCCGCCGCACCCGCTCGTGACCGAAGTCCTCCGCGTCCCCGGTGTCCGGGTACAGGGCGTTCCTGACCTGCTCGTAGTGCGTGGGCGGCCCGACGCTGACGCCCGGGTTCAGCCGGCCGCCGGACAGGATGTCGACGGTCGCCAGGTCCTCGGCCAGCCGCAGCGGGTTCTCCCAGCCCAGCGGGATCACCGCGGTGCCCAACTCGATGCGCCGGGTGCGCTGCGAGGCGGCCGCCAGGACGGCGACCGGTGACGAGATGCCGTACTGCAGATGGCGGTGGCGGACCCAGGCGCTGTCGAAGCCGAGCCGCTCGCCCAGCTCGATGATCTCCAGCGTGGACTCGTGGCCCCGGGCCGGGTCCGCCGCGTCGAACAGGCCGATCGTGAGGAAGCCCAGCCTGCGCAGGGGCCGAGGGGTGGACGGCACGGGCTCCTCCAGCGGTCGCACGGCGGTCATACCGCGATTGTGGCAGCCGAGTGTGACAACCGTGTGATCCGGGTGTGATCAGCGCAGCGGGATGGTGACCTCGTCCTCCACCGGCGGATCGACCTCCTGCGCGCGGTTGCCGGTCGCGGCGAAGCAGCGCAGCCGTACCGCGTCCGCCGTGACGTCCAGGCGCAGGAAGCACTTGAAGAACGGCGGGCTGTAGGTGGCCGAGGACGGCGAGAACAGCTGGGTGTAGATCTTGCGCACCGGCAGCCGGAAGCGGGCGGCGCGCCCGGGCCGGCGTCCGGTGCCGAGGAGGCTCGCGACGAGCCTGGTGCGCCGGGTGACCCGCGTCCCGGCGTCGGGAGCGCGGGCCGGCTCGATGCCGAGGCGTTCGGCGACGACCGCGGTCGCCGCGGCCTCGGTCAGGTCGAACAGGCGCGGCAGCCGCAGCCGGCGGCCGTACAGGCGGCTGTAGAAGGCCAGCGAGTCACCGCGCAGCGGGTAGCAGCGGAAGTCGCGCTCGGTGACGCCCGCGACCGACACCCGCGGGATGGTGTGCGTGGCGTGCATGAAGGCGCCGCCGCCGCCCGCGACCACGTACTGGACGAGGCGGCCGTCCACGTCGACCGGATATCGCTGGTAGTTGTGGATGTCACCGCCGATCGCGGCCACGTAGTGGTGCTCGGCGGCCCGGACGACGTCGTCCACGGTGCCGCCGCCCTCGATGGGACAGGGATGGTGCTCACCGTCGACGTACAGCGGTGACCCGGTGATCAGGATCTTCGGCCGCGGTCCCCGGGACACCTCGCGCAGCCACGCGCCCTGTTCGGCGTCGATCGTGCCGAGCAGGCCGGTGTCGATGCCGACGATCCGCACCGGTCCGGCGTCGAGCGCCCAGTAGGGGCCGGGCTGTTCGGCCCGCTGGGCCGGGGCCGGCCGCAACGCCCGTGCCGCCGCCAGGCGTCGCTCGTCCGTGGGGCGCGGCCGGTGCCACAGCAGGGCGCGCCACCAGGCGCGGGTCAGGGGGCGGGGCCGGGGCTCGGGGGCGGGTGCGGGGGTGTCGGCGCAGAAGACGCGCATGAAGGCGCCGAGGTCCTCGTACCAGTCGTGGTTGCCCGGTATCGCGTATATCGGCGCCGGATAGCCCTGGTACGGCCGGAAGAACTTGTCGCCGTAGCCGTCGGCGGCGCCCACGGGATAGTTGACGTCGCTCGCGATCACGGCGAACTCGGTGTCCTGACCCATTTTCAGAAAGCCGGGCACGACGGCGTACTGGGGGGCGTCGCCCTCGCCGGTGTCCCCCATGACCATGAAGGAGAACCGGTCCGGAACCTCGCGCCGGATCACCTTGTCGGCGGGTGCCCCCGCCGCCTCCCGAAGCGCGACCAGGCGGCTGCGCGTCCGGCCGGTGGGATCACCGAACCAGGATGCCAGCACGCCGTTGCGGGCGGCCCACAGGGTCCGCGGGTTCAGCCAGGACAGCTTCTCGACGTGGTCCGGCATCAGTTGCCGGTAGGCGCCGGGTTCGGCGGGGCCCCAGCCGGCGCCCTGTGCGGTATCGCGTGAGGAGTCAGACACACGGTGCACCGTAACAACGCGCCGGTCACGGAAGGGATTCGGGGCGCGCGAACACCCGTGCGCCAAGCCGGCAGCAAGGCGCGGGAGCACCCGGTCGTCGGCCGGCCGGCCCTCGACCGGGCCCCCCTGTCCTCCGCCGCGGACACCGAGCGGCAACCGGCCGTGCGGTCCGCCGGACCCGGCTCCCCGTCCCACGGGCGTCGAGGTGCCCGTGCGGGCGCCGAGGCGTTCTGCCGTCGGACCCCGCGCGAGCACCCGGGACCCTCCCCGCCCGCGGCGGCGGCATAGGGAAAACCCTCGAAACACCTCTCCTGAGTGACATGTTCGAGACAAAGCTGGGATTCTCCACTCCGGCACACCGCACGCGTGGTGTGCGCACCCCATCACGGCCCCGCACAGCTCAGCTCACCCGGGCAGCAGACCCGTCTGCCCGGTCTGTCACCGGTCGCGACCCGGCGGCCGCAGCAGGAGGAGTACGAGTGAGACGCCTTCCCCACAGACCCCTTCCCCACAGAGGTCACCTCCGGACCACGGTCGGAGCCGCCCTGGTCTCCACCGCCGCCCTCCTCGCCGTGGGCATGCAGGCCGTCCCGGCGACCGCCCACCCGGCCACCGCGCACCCCGCCCCCGTGCGCACCGGCGGCCTGGAGGCCAGACTCTCCCCGGCCCAGCACCAGGCGCTGCTGGAGAGCGCCCGGCAGAAGACCGCCGCGACCGCCCGCACCCTCGGGCTCGGCGCGAACGAGAAGCTGATCGTCAAGGATGTCGTCAAGGACAACGACGGCACCGTGCACACACGGTACGAGCGCACCTACGCCGGCCTCCCCGTCCTCGGCGGCGACCTCGTCGTGCACACCCCGCCCGCCTCCCTGGCCGCGGGAACCGTGAGCACCACGTACAACAACAAGCACCGCATCCAGGTCGCCTCCACCGCCGCGACCTTCACCAGGGCGGCCGCCGAGGCCAAGGCCCTCACCGCGGCGAAGGCCCTCGTCGCCGAGAAGCCCACCGCCGACAGCGCCCGCAAGGTGATCTGGGCCGGCACCGGCACCCCGAGGCTCGCCTGGGAGACCGTGATCGGCGGCTTCCAGGACGACGGCACCCCCAGCAAGCTGCACGTCATCACCGACGCCACCACCGGCAAGGAACTGCACCGGTTCCAGGCGATCGAGACGGGCACCGGCAACACCCAGTACAGCGGCACGGTCTCCCTGACCACCGCGCTGTCGGGGTCGACGTACCAGCTGTACGACACCGCGCGCGGCGGCCACAAGACCTACAACCTCAACAAGGGCACCTCGGGCACCGGCACCCTGATGACCGACGCCGACGACGTCTGGGGCGACGGGACCGGCGCCAACACCCAGACCGCCGGCGCCGACGCCGCCTACGGCGCGCAGACCACCTGGGACTTCTACAAGAACACCTTCGGCCGCAGCGGCATCCGCAACGACGGTGTCGCCGCCTACAGCCGTGTCCACTACAGCAGCGGTTACGTCAACGCCTTCTGGGACGACAGCTGCTTCTGCATGACCTACGGCGACGGCTCGGGCAACACCCACGCCCTGACCTCGCTGGACGTCGCGGGGCACGAGATGAGCCACGGTGTCACCTCCAACACCGCGGGCCTGGACTACAGCGGGGAGTCGGGCGGGCTCAACGAGGCCACCTCCGACATCTTCGGCACCGGCGTGGAGTTCTACGCCAACAACGCCAAGGATCCCGGTGACTACCTCATCGGCGAGAAGATCGACATCAACGGCAACGGCTCGCCCCTGCGTTACATGGACAAGCCGAGCAAGGACGGCGGCTCGGCCGACAGTTGGTACAGCGGGGTCGGCGGCCTCGACGTGCACTACTCCTCGGGCCCGGCGAACCACATGTTCTACCTGCTGTCGGAGGGCAGCGGCACCAAGGTCATCAACGGTGTGACCTACAACAGCCCGACGTCCGACGGCGTCGCCGTCACCGGCATCGGCCGCGCCGCCGCGCTGCAGATCTGGTACAAGGCGCTGACGACGTACATGACGTCGAGCACCGACTACGCGGGAGCCCGTGCCGCCGCCCTGCGCGCCGCGACCGACCTGTACGGCGCCAACTCCGCGCAGTACGCCGGGGTGGGCAACGCCTTCGCCGGCATCAACGTCGGCGCCCACATCAACCCGCCCGCCAACGGCGTGACGGTCACCAACCCGGGCAGCCAGTCCGCCACCGTCGGCACCGCCGTGAACCTGCAGATCCAGGCGAGCAGCACCAACAGCGGCGCGCTGACCTACAGCGCCTCGGGTCTGCCCTCCGGCCTGTCGATCAACGGCTCGAGCGGGCTGATCTCCGGCACACCCAGCACGGCGGGTTCGTACAACACCACCGTGACGGTGACCGACTCCACCGGTGCGACCGGCACGGCCACCTTCGCCTGGACGGTCAGCACGACCGGCGGCTGCACCTCCAAGCAGCTGCTGGCCAACCCGGGCTTCGAGTCCGGCAGCACCGGCTGGACCGCCAGCACCGGCGTCATCACCACCGACACCGGTGAGGCCGCCCACAGCGGCTCCTACAAGGCGTGGCTGGACGGCTACGGCTCCTCGCACACCGACACCCTGTCCCAGTCGGTGACGATCCCCGCGGGCTGCAAGGCCAGCCTCACCTTCTACCTGCACGTCGACACCGCGGAGACCACCGGCAGCGTCCAGTACGACAAGCTGACGGTGACGGCCGGTTCGAAGACCCTGGCGACCTACTCGAACCTCGACAGTGCCTCCGGCTACACCCAGAAGACCTTCGACCTGTCCTCGCTGGCGGGCCAGACGGTCACGCTGAAGTTCAACGGCGTGGAGGACTCCTCGCTGCAGACCAGCTTCGTCGTGGACGACACGGCCCTGACGACCGGCTGATCCCGGCCTGACGACAGCGGTCCCGCACCCGGACGTCCGGGTGCGGGACCACTGTCGTTGTCAGCTCAGCGGATCCAGCGTCAGATACGCCTGCTGCGGGCCGCCGTCGTGCACCAGCGACTCCTGGTTGCCGACGTCGTCGAAGGCGAACGCGTACGCCTTCCCGTCGGCCATCTGCGCGTGGATCTTGCGCGCGTACTGGTTGGTCACCGCGTCCTGGTAGAAGTTCGCCGTGGTGGTGTCCGGCTGATTCGGATTGACCAGCAGGGTCGAACGGTTGAAACCGGCGCACAGCGTGCGGGAGATGGGGCCGCGCACGTTGTCGTTGGGTGCGTCCAGCAGCTTGTGGCAGCCGAAGATGCTGGAGGCGTCCGGCTTCTGGAAACTGGTGACGACCGCGCCCGAGGAGTTGGTGAAGTTCATGACGTTCCCCGACACCCGGCCGAAGTACTTGGTGTTCGGCTGGTCGGTGAACGGGGTGACGGTCAGCGTCGACGTCGTGTACTTCTGCCAGACCCGGTTCACGTAGTCGTCCATCACGTTCGCCGGCAACGCCCCCGTCTCCACGCCGTACAGCGGCGACAGGGCGCGCAGCACGGTGCCGTCGGAACGCGTCTGGATCAGGCCCGCCCAGCCGCCCGGCTGTCCGCGCAGGGCGTTGAAGAATCCCGTGTAGCCACCGGACTTGAGGTGCCCGGTGCTGCTCACCGTGCCGTCGGCCCGCTGCACGCCGACCGCGTACGGGGCCGAGAACATGTCGACCTGGGTGCTGTTGAGCCACAGCCCGGAGTCGTTGAGCGTGTACTCCGACCAGTTGAAGAGGATGTCCCGGTTGGGGTCGGAGGGGTTCTGCACGGCCGGCTGCACGAGCCCGCCCGTGGTCAGCCTGAAGTCGAGCTTGCGGCCGTAGGAGAAGTAGATCCGCCCGGAGAACTTCGGTATGCGGATCGTCGTCGACTGCCCGGCCGCCGGGCCGGGAATCGCCGCGTCCGGGGCGGGCGTCGGCGGGTTGCCGCCCGCGGGCCACGCGTGGAAGGTCCCGCTCGCATCCGCCCAGCCCTGCCGTCCCGAGGACAGCTGGGTGCCGAGGTCGTAGACGTAGACGGGTTCGGAGCGGCCCGAGTTGTTGGTGATCTTCAGAGGGATGGTGTCGGGTACGGCGGCCTGGGCGGGGCCGGTCGCGCCGAGCGCGAGCAGTCCGCCGACCAGGGCGGCCGCTGCCGCCAGGGGCAGTGCGGGGCGTGTGAGCCGATGAGGCACTCTCCACCTCCGTGTGGGGTCGGGGTCGCACGGACACGTGGTCCGTACCTGCCTGAGAGCGCTCTCAGCGTCGTGTGACGGCGCGTCCATGTCAATGATTCGGACGAGATCGGTATCCGGCGCCCCCCTCGCGGCGGGCGCCGGCATCCGGTGTCAGAACGTGCGTTTGAGCAGGTCGAGCAGGGCCGCCCAGTGCCGCTCGTCGGCCTCGCGGTCGTAGGCGGGCGTGTCCGCCTGCGTGTAGCCGTGGTGGGCGCCGCGGTAGACCTCGCAGACGTGCCGTACCCCGGCGCCGGTCAGAGCCTCCTCGAAGCGCGCGATCTGCTCCGGCGGCAGCGACGGGTCGTCGTCGGCGTGGCCGAAGTACAGCTCCGCGGTGATGTCCGGCGCCCCCAGGTGCGGGCTTCCGGGATCGTCGGTGGCGAGCCGTCCGCCGTGGAACCCGGCCGCCGCGGCGACCCGGTCCGGGAAGGCGGCCGCCGTCCACAGGGCGAGCCGGGCGCCCATGCAGTAGCCGGTCAGGGCGACAGGCCCCTCGGCCGTGAGCGGGCTGTCGGCCAGCCAGCGCAGATAGGCGCCCGCGTCCCGCTCGACCAGCTCCGGCGTCAGCGACGAGACGACCGGGCCGAGCCGCTCCCAGATCGACGGGTCGGCGGCCGGGTCGATGAACGCGGGCAGGTCGACGACCGGGGTCCGGCCGAGGCGGTAGAAGACGTTCGGTACGAGCACCGTGTAGCCGGCGGCGGCCAGCCGGTCCGCCATCGACCTCAGGTGCGGGCGCAGGCCGTAGGCGTCCTGGTAGAGCAGTACGGCCGGACGGGGACGTGCGTCGGCGGGGTGGACGAGGTAGGAGTCGGCGACGCCGTCCTCGGTGGGGATGTCGACGGCGGATCCTCGTACATCGGACATGGGAACAGGGCCCTCCCTCGGGAATGCGCGTCGGGCGCGGAACGTCTTCCCGGCGCCGCGGCTTCGGCCCATGCTGTCACGCGTGATCCGGGCCGGCGCAGCCGGAGGGCCGCGTCCTCACTCGAAGCGGCTGGGGTCGCCCGCACCCCGGCGGACGATCTCCGCCTCACCGCTGGAGAAGTCCACCACCGTCGTCGGCTCCGTACCGCAGTCGCCCGAGTCGACCACCGCGTCGACCGCGTGGTCGAGCCGGTCCTTGATCTCCCAGCCCTGAGTCAGGGGCTCCTCCTCGTCCGGCAGCAGCAGTGTGCTGGACAGCAGCGGCTCGCCCAGCTCCGCCAGCAGCGCCTGGGTGACCACATGGTCGGGGATGCGCACGCCCACCGTCTTCTTCTTCGGGTGCAGGAGCCTGCGCGGCACCTCGCGGGTGGCCGGGAGGATGAAGGTGTAGCTGCCCGGCGTCGAGGCCTTCACGGCCCGGAACACGTCGTTGTCCACCCGCACGAACTGGCCCAGCTGCGCGAAGTCCCGGCACATCAACGTGAAGTGGTGCCGGTCGTCCAGACGGCGGATGGACCGGATCCGGTCCATTCCGTCCTGGCTGCCGAGGCGGCAGCCCAGCGCGTAGCAGGAATCGGTCGGGTATGCGATGAGTGCCCCCGAGCGCACCGCGTCGGCGACCTGGCCGATGCTGCGCGGCTGCGGGTTCTCGGGGTGCACGTCGAAGTACTTCGCCATCCGTCGAGCTTATGCCGTCGCCGGGCGTCGCAGGCGCAGGCCCGGCAGCCGGCCGTACGAGACCGAGCGGTCGGTTTCCGGCCATCTCTCGTCCGTCCCGGAATTCCTGTGTGTAGCGCGCGGCATCGGGGGCATCGGACCTCTGAGCCGTCCGGGGCACCCCCCCGCTCCGGACGCGGCGTCTCCGCCGGCGGCCCCACCCCCCCCGGGCCGCCGGCGGAGCCTTGTCCGGCGGCGCGTGGTCTGCCGGCGCGCGGGCTTGTCCGGCGGCGCGGGCTCATCGAGAGGTGCGGCTCGTCCGGCGACTCGGGCCCGGGCGTCGGCCGTGGCGTCGGGTCACCTGGCCGCCGGCTCGGCCGGCAGGTCGAACACGTGCCGTGGGGAGATGACCTCCGTGACCGCCTGACCGATCAGCGTGCTGGGTTCCTCGTTGTCGTGGCCGATGTCGGTGTTGAGCAGCACGACGAGCGTGGTACGCGTCGCCGGAAGGTAGACGGTCAGGGACTCGTACCCCGGCAGGGAGCCGTTGTGGCCGATCCACCCCTGCACGTCGAAGACGCCCAGCCCGTACCCGGCGCCCGGGATCGTCGTCGGCGGGGTGACGAGCCGCTGCTTCTGCGTGGCGGGGCTGATCATGCGCCTGCCGTCCGGCAGCCGGCCGGTGGCGACGGTGGGCGCCCAGATGCGCAGGTCGTCCAGTGTCGAGATCATCGCACCGGCCGCCCAGCCCCAGGACGGGTTCCAGTCGGTCGCGTCGGCGACCTTTCCGTCGGCCGTCTGGTCGGTGTAGCCGTGCGCGTGCGGCGCGGGGAACTCGTTGCCCGTCGGAAAGAGCGTGTTCCTCATGCCGGCCGGACCGAGGATGTGCTGATCGATGTAGTCGCCGAGGCGCTGACCGCTCTCCTTCTCCACCACCAGGCCGAGCAGGATCAGGTTCGTGTTGGAGTAGGAGAACTTCCGCCCCGGTGCGAAGAGCACCGGATGCCTGAAGGCGTAGCCGAGCAACTGCCGCGGCGTGAAGGGACGTTCGGGGTCGGACGTCAGCGCCTTGAAGAAGCCCTCGTCCTCGGTGTAGTTGAACAGCCCGCTGCGCATGCCGGCCAGTTCGCGCAGCGTGATCCGGTCGCCGTTCGGGACGCCGTCGACGTATCCGCCGATCGGGTCGTCCAGGCCCACCTTTCCCCGGTCCACCAGCTGCAGCAGTGCCGTCACGGTGAACGTCTTGGTCTCGCTGCCGATGCGCGTGTACAGATCCGGCGTCATCCTCAGGCCGGTCGCCCTGTCGGCGACGCCGAACGAGCGGACGTAACGTGGCTGTCCCGGCGTCCAGATGCCCACGCTCACGCCGGGCACCTTCGCCTCCCGCATCACGCGCCGGACGGACGCGTCGAGTTGCCGTGCCACATCGGGGGTGAGAGCGCGGACGTCCGGTGTCGAGGGGGACGGGCTGGGCGACCCGGCGGCGAACGCGGCCGGTACGGAGGCCGGTAGGGCCCCTGCGGCGAAGGGTGTCAGCAACGTACCCGCCGCCACGGCGGCCAGGACCCCGCGGCGCAGACGTGCGGTGACGTGCGGCATGGGCTGACTCCCAGCACGTGAGACGAGACCGCGGTGAGCGGGACGCCGGAGCCCGGACCTTCCCAGCATAGGAGCGCCCGTCCCGCCGCGCCCGTCGACCCGGGGCGGTGTCGCCGCTACTGCCCGTACGACGGCGTCAGCACGGTCAGGGCGCCGTTGGCCTCGCGCAGCGCCTCCTCCAGGGTGCCGGGGGAGTGCAGTGCGCCGCCGCCGTCGGGCGGCACGAGCCAGTCCAAGAAGCGGGCGGGCCGGTACGGCGGCGGTACCGCGACCCAGGAGCCCTTGCCGGCGTAGCGCAGGCCGGCCCCCACCCAGCCGCCGGCCGGGTCCGGCGGCAGGAGGAACCCCACCCGGCCCGCAGCCGTGTCCACCAGGGTCGGGCCGGGCACGGGCAGCGAGGGCCGCCACAGCAGATCGAGGGTGAGCAGTCCGAGCCGTTCGGGAACGCTCAGCACGTCCCAGAAGCGGCCCGCCTCCAGCAGCGCGACGCCCTCCCCGTGATCCCATTCCCACTTGCATGCGCGGGGGTCTGCCGCCGCAGCGGCCAGCCATTCCACGCCCCGCATCCACATCGTCTTCGTCATGAACCGCTCCGGATGTCCTCGCTCGCCTGCTCTGGGCGCAGGGAACAGCCTTGACCGGGCACTTCGTGCACCTGCACACCAACCCGGCATATGCATGCTGGTAGATATTTCTAACTGGCGGAAGGGGTGGCGAGGCATGGCGTTTCAGGGGGGATGTTCGAAGTCCGCTTGTCGGTTCGTCAGCTCGGCAAGGGGGGTGCATCACCCTTGCGCACCCACCGCTGCCCGTGCGATGGCGGCGGGGACGGGCCCGGCGCCCCGGGCCGGGGCGCCGGGGTCAGACGACCGGTGGCTCGGGTGCCAATACCAGCATCGTGGCGTCGTCCCGGACGGCGTAGCGCAGCCGGGTCAGGTCCGCCCACACCGCACCCGGCAGCGCGGCGGTCGCCGTGCCGGTCAGGCCGGCCAGCCGCTCGGTCAGCGGATAGAAGCCGCCGGCCGGGTCACGGGCCTCCCAGACACCGTCGGAGGCCACGAACAGCCGGTCACCCGGGCCGAGGGCCAAGGTGGCCTCCTTCGGCGGATCGACACCGACCAGCCCGATCCCCAGGGGCGGCCCGGGCGTGACCGTCACGTCCACGGCCTGTCCCGCGCGCAGCAGGACGGGCGCCGGATGCCCGCAGGCCACCACCCGCACCGTCCGCGCGTCGGGGGAGAACTCCAGCAGCACCCCGGTGGCGAACAGCTCCGCGTGCCGCACGGCCGCCGAGTCGACCCGCAGTCTGCGGTCCATCCGCGCCGCCACCGACTCCAGGTCCGGCTGGTCGAGGGCGGCCTCCCGGAACGCCCCCAGCAGCGACACCACCGTCGCCATCGCCGAGAGCCCGTGCCCCTGCACGTCGCCCATCACCGCCCGCACCCCGTTCGGCCCCGCCCGCACGTCGAAGAAGTCGCCGCCCACCAGCGTCCCGTCCTGCGCCGCCCGGTAGAAGCCCGCGCAGCCGATGCCCGCGACGCTCTCGGGCAGCGGCGGCATGACGGCCCGTTGCACCGCCTCCCCGATCGCCCTCTCCGTGTCCAGCTGGGCGTCCCGGCGGCTGCGCACATAGGACACGAACACGCTCAGCGCGGCCACGAACGCGATGGTGAGCAGATCCGTGTTGCCGGGGCGGTTGAGATGGGTGCCGGGAAGGTTCAGCACGACGACCACGCCCACGCCGAGGACCGCGGTCGCCAGCGGGCCGTAGGAGAGCACCGCAAGCGGGGGAATGGCTCCGAGCAGGAAACCGAGATCGCCCGCGTGCGGGGTCATCAGTGTCGCCGTGGTCACCGCGGCGAGCAGCAGCACAGGCAGCACACGCACCCACCGCGGTGGCGGCGCGCCCCGCAACCAGCCGCGAGCCTCCGGTAGTCCGCGCGACCCCGAGCCGCGCACCGATCCCACATCCCCACGCTACGCCGCCGACCACCTCCCGGCCTCCTCCCGGCCGGGGACCGCGCGGCGGCCGGTGAAAACCGGTGGAGTCCGGCGCCGCGGCCGGTATACCGTCTGACCGCACGCCCGAGACCGACGGAAGGAGGGGAGTGTCATGGCCACTGTCATCCTGCGCTCCCCCCTCCCCGTCGCCCGGGTGTGCCACGCCTGACCGGGAGCGCGCCCCGCCGTACGCAGCACGCACCCCGGAGGATCCGTGACCGACCTGGTCATCCGCACGCTCGACGCGAGCAGTGCGCACCTTTTCGACACCATGCCCGACCCGCTGGCCTTCCGCGAGAAGCACCGGCGCACCCGCTACCGCCCCGACTGGCAGCGCATCGCCCAGCGCGACGGCCGCACCGTGGCCCGCGCCGCCTGGTGGGGCCTGCCCGAGGACTCCGATCCGCTCCTGATCAACTGGTTCGACGTGGCCGAGGGCGAGGAGGAAGCCGGAGCCGAACTCCTGCGGACCGCACCCTGGCGGCCGGGCGAACTCGAACTCGACCTGCCCTCCGGCTGGCGCGACGACCCCCGCCTGCGGGCGGCCGCCGACGTCCGCGCCGCCGCCGCGCGCACAGCGGGCTACGAACTGCTGGTGGAGCGCTTCCTGTACCGCTGGACCCCGCAGCACGGCCTGCCCGGACGACCCGGCCGCCTCGTCTTCGGCGGGGAACCGGACGACTCCGTCTTCTTCGACCTGCTGCGCCGCATCCACTCCGTCACCCTGGACGCGCACGCCCGCCGGGCCATCGAGCAGGGCGGCGTGGACCGAGCCGCACAGGCGGAACTCGACGTCTTCCACTGGATGCCGTCCCCGCGCAGCTGGTGGCAGCTGGCCCGCACTCCCGGGGGCGAACCGGTCGGCATGCACATCCCCGCCCGCAATGCGTCCGGCCCGTGCGTCGGATTCATCGGCGTCGTGCCCGAACAGCGCGGCCGCGGGTACGCCTACGATCTGCTCGCCGAGTGCACCCACTTCCTGGTCGGACACGGAGCCGAGTGGATCGCCGCCGCCACCGACCAGGGCAACTTCCCCATGGCCGCGCACTTCACCAGGGCCGGCTACCCGGTCGTACGGGAACGCGTCAACTACCGGGCCGACCACGCACCGGGCGCCGGATGACGTGCTGAGGCCGCGGCGGTCGCACGCACCCGGGCGACCGGCTGTGACCGGCCGTCTCCCTCAGTCACCTTCACGGTCAGCCTCGTCGCCGGCGCCACCGCCGTGACCACCGCGCGGTGAGCCGGTCCGGGCGGCGCCGGCCACCAGCCGGGCCTCCGCCGCCGCGAGGATCTCGGTGACGCGCAGGCCGAACGCGGCGTCGCAGGCGTGCGGGCGGCCCGTACGAGCCGCCGTGACCAGGGCGTCGGCGGCACGGGTGAGCGCGGGGACCGCTCCCTCGGAACTGCCCGGCAGGTGCGTCACCCCGGCCTCGCCCCGGAGTTCCACATCGGCGCCGGCCGCCGCGGGCGGGGCCGACAGGCTCAGGGTGAGGGTGCTCGACGCGCCGGTGGCGTGGTCGAGGACCAGATGGACGGTGTCCGCGGGACCGTGCGCGGCCGCCACGACCCGCCGTACGTCGCCGAGCACCGGCAGCAGCACGGACAGGGCGTGCGGGCCGACGTCCCACAGCGCGCCCTTCTCGCGCCGCCACGGGGAGGCCGCGAACGGGCTGCCGGTCGTGAACACCGACCCCAGCCACTGGGCGCGGGCGGTGAACCAGCCCGGCGCGGCGGCCTGTTCCTCGATCCAGGCCTCCGGCTCCTTCTGGAAGCGGGCGGTGAAGAACACCACCGAGGCCACCCCGGCGCGCTCCACGGCCGCCACGACGGCCCGTGCCTCGGCGGCCGACACCGCCAGCGGCTTGTCCAGCAGCAGATGACGGCCCGCCCGCGCCGCGCGCACCGCCAGCTCCGCCTGCACGGACGGCGGCAGGGCCACCGCCACCGCGTCCACGTCGGCCAGCAGCGCGTCCACGTCCGTATAGGCGGCGACGTCGTACCGCTCGCCCAGTTCGGTGGCCGCCGCCGGCCGGCGCCCCCACACTCCGGCGAACTCCACGCCGGTGTGCCCGGCGAGGGCGGGAGCGTACGCCGTCCGGGCCCACGGCCCCGTTCCCAGCAGTCCGATGCGCATGTCGCGTCTCCTGTCTCCGAGTTGTTCCCCGCAGTCTCGGCACACGGCGCCGCGAGCCGTCCCCGCGGCCCCGTCAGGCCGCGGGGGCAAGTCCTTCCCGCCGCGTCACCACGCCGCGCCGCCGGCCCTGCCGGGCAGCGTCAGGACGCCGCGCTCCGATCGCCCTCCGCGCACGTGCGGTCCGTGTCCGACCGCCCGGCGAGCCAGTCGGCGATGGTCGCGGCGATCGGTTGTCCGGTGTCCATCTCGATGAAACCGAACTGGCCCGACTGGTTGCATTCCAGGAACCACCAGATCCCGTCCGCGTCCTCCGCGAAGTCGAAGGCCCCGTAGGCCAGTCGGGCATCGCCCAGGTAGCGCAGCACGCTCTCGGCGACACGCGGGGGCACGTCCGCGGGCTGCCAGGGGGAGACCGACGGGGCGAAGCGGACGTCCACCTCCTCGGGCGCGTCCGGGTCGACGGGCTTGCGCGCGGCCAGCAGGGTGTCGCCGACGACGGTGAGCCGGATGTCGGCCCGCTTGGGGACCCGCCGCTGCAGCAGCGTCGGACCGAAGGCCACCGCCGAGAAGTCGGCGTCCGGCGGGACCCGCGTCGTGGGCACCGCGCGCGGCGGCTCCTGCGGGTGGGCACCGGAGACGGGCTTGACCACCAGGTCCGGGAACCGCTCCGCGAACTCCCGCGCCGCCTGCGGAAACGTCGTGATCAGCGTGGCGGGCACCGCCAGGCCGCTGCGCTGGGCGAGGTGCAGCTGCCAGGGTTTGTGGCGGGCGCGGCGGGCGGCGTCCGGGTGGTTCATCCAGCGCGCCTCGGTGGCCCGCAGCATGCCGTACAGGGCCTGCGCCGACTCCTCCGTCAGCCATGCGGACGGCTGGGCGGCGCGGGCCGCCGCGTTCCCGGGTCTGCGCACCCAGATGGAGCGCAGCCCGCTCAGGCCCACCAGGCGTCCGCCGACGGACAGATGCGCACGGTGGGCTCCCTGCACGAATTCGCCCGACAGTGCCACCCCGCGGGTGAGATCGGCGGGGTCGAGCCGGACGACGGGCACGCCGGCCTCGCCGAGCCGGAGGACCACCATGTCCGCCGTCACGTCCTCGTCACTGGTCAGGATGAGCACGGTCATCTTCCAAGGCCCACGCTTCAGTCGTCGAAGTGCGTCTTGGAACCCGCGGTCGACGTCGTCGTTCCGAGTGCTCTCAAGGTCGCGTGATCGGTGGCGGCGATCCGCCCGTCCGGGAGGACGTTCAACTGCAGTCCGGAGTCGTACGCATACGGCGTGGTGACGTCCAACTGCACTGCGGGCCGCGCGTAGTTGAGCGTGAACGGTTGCATGGTCTCTCCCTGATTCGGCTTTCACGTCCTTATACGAATCGAACGGGTGAATGGTTTCCTTACTCTGCGTGATGGTGACGCGGAGGAGTCGCCGCGAGAGTGCCGCGGACGGGCGGCAGTGAAACGTCGTCCTGCTGCGACGCCGGGCGGCACGCCCGCGTGACACATGACGAAGTGTCGGACATCACAGTAGATGGCGTCGAAACGGCGCGGAGTCACCTCGCCGGCGCCGGCGACGGGTGTCGGCGGGCGCCCTGGCGGACGGTCACCTCGCCAGCGCCTCGCGCGCCACCGTCAGGGCCTGTTCCGCGTAGCCCCGCCCGAACAGCACCGCGTGCACCAGCAGCGGGAAGAGCTGGTGCACCCCGACCCGCTCCGGACGTCCGTCGGCCGTCGGTGCCGTCTCCTCGTACCCGGCGAGGACCCGGTCCAGGTGAGGGCAGCCGAACAGCTGCAGCATGGCCAGGTCCGTCTCCCGGTGGCCGCCGTGCGCGGCCGGGTCGATGAGCCGGACCTCTCCGTCGGCGCCCCACAGCACGTTCCCGTTCCACAGGTCGCCGTGCAGCCGGGCGGGCGGCTCGGCGGGCCCCGCCAGCTCCGGCAGCCGGGCGCAGACCCGTTCGAACACGGCCGCCTCGGCCGGGCGGAGCGTGCCCCGGTCGACCGCGCCGCGCACATACGGCAGCACGCGCTGCTCGCCGTACCAGCCGGCCCAGTCCGGCCGGTCGGGGTGCCCTGCGTTGCGCATGGGAGCCAGGCCGATGTAAGCGTCCTCGGGGCCGCCGGGGGGCGGCGCTCCGAAGTGGGGCGCCCCGGCCGCGTGCAGGGCGGCCAGCGCCTGGCCGAAACGGTGCGCCGCCCCGGGGTCCGGGCGCCCGGTCGGCACCCGCTCGGTGACCAGCCAGCGCTCGTCCTGACCGAGCACCGCCGGCACCCCGACCGCCTCAGCGGCGGCCAGCCAGCGCAGTCCGGCCGCCTCGGCGCGGACCGCCCCGGGGGCGTCACCAGGCTTGACCATCACCGGCGTCCCGTCGTCCAGCGTCACTTCGGCGGGCCATCCGTGCGCCGCCCGGGCACCGGTGACCGGGCGTCCGGTGAGCCGGGACGCCACCTGCCCTGGATCCTCGTCTCGGTCGGCCACGCCCCCAGCGTAGGGCCGCGACACGGCCTCGCCGCAGAGCACTTCGACCATTACTACGACGCTTTTGAGTCAAACCCAGGCGGTTACTACCCGTGCCGATCTCGTACGACTAGCGTGAAGGCGCCGCGTCGCCACACCAGGGGCACAGGGCCCCACGGGACTTGCGAGCGGCGGAGGATCTTCCCCGTGACCACAGCATCCGTGCTGATGGCCGACGTCTTCGAAGTCCAGCCCTACACTCCCCACTGCGAGATCATCCTCGGCGAGGGCGCGCATGCCGTGATCGGCGTGTCCCCGGGCAACAGCTACTTCTCCGCCCGACGCCTGCACGAGCTCGCCCGCTGGGGACTGGACCGCTTCGACAGGGTCGACTTCGTCTACACCGACCTGTACGTGGCCGAGATGTACGAGGCTTCCGGCTATCGGCCCGACGAGGCCCGCCGCAAGGCCGTGAAGAACCTGAGAGGCGTCCGCGCCAAGGTGCGTGACGCGGTGTCGGCGGCCGACCCGCAAGGCCTGCGGCTGGACTGGCACCCGATGTCCGAATTCCGCACCAACCCCGCCTACCAGGAGATCCACCGGGAACTGCAGGCGCGCCTGGCGTCCGACGGTGCCTTCCGGGCCGTCTGCGACGCTCTGGTGAATCGTTTCCTCACTGCGCGTGGCGAGGCGCCGAACGAGCGGCAGCGAGCCGTGTGCCTGGAATACGTGTGCGCCGAGGCGCCGCTGTTCCTGGACACCCCCGCCATTCTCAAGGTGCCCTCCTCGCTCAACTGCTACCACCAACTGCTGCCGATGGCCGAACTGCTGTACTCACGCGGTGCCGGCCTGCGGGCCTCCCGCAACCAGGGCCACGCCATCGTCACCCCGACCGCCCTGGAAGGAGCCGTGGCATGACCACCGCCCCCGGCATCCGCGCCGACCACCCGCCCCTCCTCGACTTCCCGTTCTCCTGGGACGGCACCCGCGTGCCCGCCGAGGTGGCGGAACTGCGCGCCGCCGGCCCCGTGCGGCGCGTGCGCACCATCGCCGGCGACGAGGCATGGCTGGTGTCGTCGTACGAACTGTGCGCCCAGGTCCTGAAGGACGACCGGTTCTCCCTCAAGGACACCTCCGCACCCGGCGTGCCCCGGCAGTACGCGCTCACGATCCCGCCCGAGGTCGTGAACAACATGGGCAACATCACCGGGGCCGGGCTGCGGCGCGCGGTGATGAAGGCGCTCAACCCCAAGGCGCCGGGCCTGATGGACTGGATGCGCGAAGAGGCGCACCGCCTGGTGGACCTGATGCTGGCCGACGGCCCCACGGCCGACCTGCGCGGGGCGTTCTGCGAGCCGTACTCGGCGGGCATGCACTGCCGGCTGCTCGGCATCCCGCAGAGCGAGGCCCCGGCCTTCCTGCGCAGCCTCGACATCGCCTTCATGAACTCCGCATGCCCGATCACCGGTGCGCGGATCAACTGGGACCGGGACATCGCCCGGATGACGGCCCTGCTCGACGACCCGGCGACGCACGGCCTGATGGGTGAACTCGCCGCCCTGCGCGACGACCCCGACCACGCGCACCTGACCGACGAGATGCTGGCCACCGTCGGCGTCACCATGTTCGGCGCCGGCACCGTCTCCACCTCGGGCTTCCTCGCCATGGCCCTGGTCCACCTGCTGACCCGTCCCATCGCCCGCGATCTCCTCAGGGACCGCCCCGACCTGACCGGCGCGGGGGTGGAGGAACTGCTGCGGGTCAACCTCTCGATCGGCGACGCCCTGCCGCGCCTGGCCCTGGAGGACGTCCGGCTCGGAGACGTCGAGGTGCGCCGGGGCGAACTGGTCCTCGTGCTGGTCGAGGGCGCCAACCTCGACCCGGCCAAGTTCCCCGACCCGCACCGCTTCGACCCGTACCGCGACAACGCCGCCGACCACCTCTCCTTCGGCGGCGGCGCCCACTACTGCCCCGCCACCGCGCTCGGCCGCGCCCACGCCCGCATCGCCCTGGAGGTCCTGCTCGACCGCCTGCCACAGCTCGCGCTCGCCGTGCCGCCCGGCCAACTGGTGTGGCGCACCGGTTTCATGAAGCGGATACCGGAGCGGCTGCCGGTCACCTGGTAGCCCGTCGCGGGCGGCTGCCCGAGCGGCGTGCCCGGCCCGGTACCCCGGGCGGGGCCGCCCGGTACCCCGGGCGGGGCCGCCCGGACCGCGGTGCGTGAGCCGCCGGCGGACCGCGGTGCCCTGTCAGCCGCCGGCGGGGTACGCCGTCCGGGTCAGCCCCACCGGGTTGCCGGGCGGCAGCAGTCCGGCGCCCTCGACGGTGCGGGTGAGCGGCTCCAGCAGGCCGGCCAGGCGCGCGGTGCGCTCCGCGCCGAGCGCGGCCCACGGCCCTTCGGCCGCCGCGTCGGTCAGCGCCTCCACCTCCGCGCGCACGGCCGCCCCGGCCGGGGTGAGCGATCCGTCGGCGGCGATGCGGCCGCGCTCACGCTGCCGCGCCTCGGCCGCCGCCCAGTCCGCCTGCTCCCACTTCCGCGTCTGACGCAGGAACAGTGCGTCGGACTCGCCGGCCGCCGCCTTCAGCACCATGGCGTCCACCGGACCGAGGCCCTGGCCCACCAGCACCGCGACATGCCCGTCGCCCCGGTGCTCGCGCAGGGTCGTGAGGGCCTGCCACAGGCGTGCGGCCGGCTGTTCCGGGCGGTCCAGCGCCTGGTTGGCGGCGGCCAGCACCCGGCCCGCGGTGTCCGCGCCCGCCGCGGCCTCCCACGCGAGGTCCGCGGCCTCGGCGAACCCGGCGGAGCCGACGACCTCCGGCCCGAACAGGCCGGTCAGTGCCGCGTCCATCGCCCGGCCGCGCGCCGCCAGTATCTCGGCCGGAGCCGCGTACCCCCAGGCGTCCGGCAGCGCCCGCGCCACCCGGGAGGGATGGAAGACGTAGAACGAGCTGGTCACCACGGCGGGGGAGACCGCGCCGAGCGGCGCGGACCGCAGCGCGAAGTACCCCATCCAGTAGCCGCGCATCCCGAGCGCGTCCGCGGCCAGGCGCGCCTCCGGTGCGAAGTACACCAGGTCGTGCACCGGCTCGTACCGCTCCCACATGGCCCGCGCCATCCCGTCCGCCACCGCTTCCTCCCACCGCCTCGGCCTGCCGTTCCGTGGTCACCAGCCTGCGCTATGACGCCTGTCATAACAAGGGGTGCGGGTGATCGGCCGTCACCGGATCGGTCCGCGACCGCCCGGCCGGCGAGGCCGGGCCCGGCGCGCGCGGTCCCCGTCCGGTGCGCGCCGGCCCCGCCGCGCCGCTCAATTGACCCGGACGAGGGGCCGTACGGCGCAATCAGTGGGTCAGACGGGTGGTGCGGTGCCCCGGCTGGGCGGCCCGGATGGTGGGAGTCGAAGCCCTCACTGACGGTGGTTCATGTCGGGGCCGGGTCCAACCAGCTGATGAGGTATCCGCTGCCCGGTCACGTCGGAAGGACATCACTATGCGCTCTGCCCGCATGCTTCTGGCCACGGCGGCCGCCACGGGCGCCATCGCCATCGCCACGCCGGGCGTCGCGTTCGCCGCTTTCGGCGGCGACGACGGAGGCCGTGACGACTCCTCATACAGCCGGAGCCGGGACTCCGGCGGCGACCAGGAAAAGGGTGGTTCCGGCAGGGACCAGGAAAAGGATTACGGCAAGGAAGGCGGCGACGAGCACGGACGCGGCGAGCCGCGCGGCGGAATGCACACGGGTGGCGGAGCGCTCGCCTCGGTGCCCCGGAGCGGCAACTGGGGTTCGGGCTCGGACTCCGACTCGGGCGGCGACAGCCGGTTCGACCCCGAGAGCTACAAGGGCGGGGGCGACGACGGCGGCGGCAAGGGCGGCAAGGGCGGCGACGACGGCGGCGGCAAGGGCGGCAAGGGCGGCGACGACGGCGGCGGCAGGGGCGGCAAGGGCGGCGACGACGGCGGCGGCAAGGGCGGCTGGGGTGACGACGAGGAGAAGCCGCGCGGTGGCATGCACACCGGCGGTGGCGCGCTCGCCACTCCCGGAGTCACCGCGGGCGGCCTCGCCGTCCTCGCCGTAGGCGCCACCGGCATGTACGCACTGCGCCGCAAGAAGGCCACCGCGCCCGCGTCCTGACGGGGCGGCACGGGGCTGCGGGCGCCGTCGGCGCGTTGTGCGTGCCGGCGGCCCGCGCCCCCGGCCCCCCGCCCGGTCGCCGGTACCGGTGTCCTGCCCCTTGCTCCGATCCCCGTGCTGCCGTGCCCGAATGAGGTGATGTCCGATGGCAGCAGACCCATCCTCCCCGACCGCCACCGAATCCACGGACGAGCCGAATGCCGCCCGCGGCGGGCGCCTGGTGCTGTGGGGCGTGGCGATCGTCGTGCTCGCCGTCAGCATGTTCGGCGGGCACAAGGGCTCCAGCGGCGCGTCCGGCGCGTCCCGCGCCCCCGGCGCGAGCGCCGTCGCCCAGGCCGACCCCGAGCAGCCGGGCAACGCGCTGCCCCGCTCCGTGCCGACCCGCCTGCTCATCCCCAAGATCGCGGTGGACGCCCCCTTCACGTCCCTGGCCATCGGAACCACGGGGCAGTTGCAGCCCCCGCCGGCGGGGGACACCAATCTCGTGGGCTGGTACGCCGACGGCGCCACGCCCGGCGAGCAGGGCACCTCGATCATCGCCGGGCACGTCGACACGACGACCTCCCCCGCCGTCTTCGCCAACCTGGACCAGCTGGAGTCCGGCGACACCTTCTCCGTGGAGCGCGCCGACGGGCGGACGGCGCAGTTCGTCGTCGACACCGCCGAGTCCTTCGCCAAGGACGACTTCCCCAGCAAGCGGGTGTACGCCGACGCGGCGCGCCCCGAGGTCCGGCTGATCACCTGCACCGGTGACTACGACCACGAGGCGCGGGACTACACCGAGAACCTGGTCGTCTTCGCCCACCTGGTGTGACCGCTCCCGCCGGTCCGGGCGGTGGGGCCGGGAGCGTCGCGGGCCGGGGTGGCCCGGGCCGGGGTTGCGCGTGCCGGGGGCGGGCTCAGGCGGCGCGGGTTCAGGCGGCGGGGCCGGCGAAGGGGCCGCCCGCGGCGAAGGCCAGTGCCGCGAACCGCTCGCCGATCCGCCGGTGCGCGGCCGCGTCCGGGTGCAGGCCGTCGGGCAGCGGCAGCTCGCCGAAGTCGGCCTCGCCGTACAGCTCACGGCCGTCCAGGTAGTGCAGCCCCGGGTCGTCGGCCGCCCGTTCGCGGACGATCCGGGAGAGCTCCTCCCGGACGACGCCGAGGGTGAGCTTCCCGGTCGCCTTGTCCGCCGGGGCCCCGGCGGCGTGGAACCGCATCCGCCCCTCGCTCAGGGCGGAGAAGTCCGGGGCGGTGGGGCCCGGCGTGTCCTCGTGGATGGGACACAGGATCGGGGAGACGACGAGCAGCGGTGTGCCGGGATGCCCCTCGCGGACGGTGTCCAGGAAACCGTGGACGGCCGGGCCGAAGGCGCGCAGCCGCATCAGGTCCGTGTTGACCACGTTGAGGCCGAGCTTGACGCTGATCAGGTCGGCGGGGGTGTCGCGCAGCGCTCGAGCGGTGAACGGATCGAGCAGGGCGCTGCCGCCGAGACCCAGGTTGATCAGCTCCACCCCGCCGAGGGACGCGGCCAGGGCCGGCCAGGTGGTGGTGGGGCTCGCGGCGTCCGAGCCCTGGCTGACCGAACTGCCGTGGTGCAGCCACACCTTCCGGCCCCGGTCCGGTACGGGCTCCACGGGCGCGTCGGTGCGCAGGGCGACCAGTTCGGTCGTCTCGTTGTGCGGCAGCCAGATCTCCACGTCCTTGGGGGCGTCGGACAGGCCGGTGAAGCGCACGGTGCCGACGGGGCCGGGCCGGTGCTCGGCGGCACCGGTGCTCAGATCGACGGTGAGGGTGTTGCCGCCGCCGACGGTGGCGCCGCCGGCCGGCCGGCCGTCCACGAGCAGGTCGTAGACGCCGTCCGGGCGAGACGGTGCGCCCACGTAGACCCGTTTGGTCGCCAGGGTGTCGAGTTCGACGGTGGTCGCGCGGGTGCGGAAGGCCAGGCGTACGCCGGAGGGCTGCGACTCGGCCAGCGCCAGCTGGGGGTCGGCGCACTGGGCGCGGGCCCGGGCGGGCAGCCGGTGCGGCAGCAGCCCGTGGGCGGTGCGTTCCAGGTCGAGCGCGCCACGGATCAGTTCGGGGGTCAGGGGGGTGTCGAGCATGGGGTGGCCTGTGTCTCCAGGGGCGGGCAGGTGGGGGGTGTCAGAGGCCGGGCCAGTTGCGCAGCAGGGCGTCGAGGGCGT
This sequence comes from Streptomyces sp. NPDC096012, assembly GCF_040426375.1. Classification (NCBI taxonomy): domain Bacteria; kingdom Bacillati; phylum Actinomycetota; class Actinomycetes; order Kitasatosporales; family Streptomycetaceae; genus Streptomyces; species Streptomyces sp. NPDC096012. The sequence goes on along the minus strand of NZ_JBEOTD010000028.1, from coordinate 72,744 downwards.
CCAGGATGCGGGTCCACGACTCCTGCGAGTCGGGAGCGCTGTGACTGAATCCGCCGGCCGCCTCCAGGCTGACGTAGCCGTGGAAGACGCTGCCGAGGAGGCGGACCGCATGGGTCTCGGCGGGCTCGGGCAGGTCGTAGCCGCGCAGGATCGCCCGGGTCATCAGCGCGTGCCGGCCGCCCGCGCTCGCGGCCGCCGTCTGAGGGTCCAGCGGGTAGCGGGCAGCCGTGTAGCGGCCCGGGTGCTCGCGGGCGTAGTCACGGTAGACGCCGGCGAAGGCGGTGAGGGCGTCCTTGGCGGCCCGCCCGGCCAGGGCGTCGGCGGCGAGGTCGGCCATTTCCTCCAGGGCGAGCAGCGCGATGCGCGTCTTCAGGTCCTGGGAGTTCCGCAGGTGGGAGTACAGGCTCGCGACCTTGACGTCGAACCGCCGGGCCAGCGCCGACACCGTCACCTGCTCGAAGCCGACCTCGTCGGCCAGCTCGGCGCCCGCTCGGACCAGGCGCTCGGTGGTCAGGCCTGCGCGAACCATCAGTGTGCTCCCATCCGTCAGGAAGGAGTATGCGTTTGCCTAAGGTGTTTAGGCAAACGGCGCAGGTGTGTAGGCATGTCGGTGCGGGGTGCGGGGTGCGGGGTGCGGGGTGCGGGGTGCGGGGTGCGGGGTGCGGGGACACCGGAGGGACCGGCCGGGGGACGTAATCGGGTCGCGCGCCGTCCGTCCGCCGTCCTAGCCTGCGCGGCATGGCGAAAGCACCCGTTCTCACGCCCCGCGCGGACGACTTCCCGCGCTGGTACCAGGATCTGATCGGCAAGGCCGAGCTGGCCGACAACGGGCCGGTGCGCGGCACCATGGTCATCCGACCGTACGGCTACGGTCTGTGGGAGCGGATGCAGCAGGAGATGGACGCCCGCATCAAGCGGGCGGGAGCCCAGAACGCCTACTTCCCGCTCTTCGTCCCGCAGTCGTACCTGACGAAGGAGGCCGAGCACGTCGAGGGCTTCGCGCCCGAGCTGGCCGTCGTCACGCACGCCGGCGGCAAGGAGCTGGAGGAGCCCGTCGTGGTGCGGCCCACCTCCGAGACGATCGTCAACGACTACTTCTCGAAATGGGTGCAGAGCTACCGCGACCTGCCCCTGCTCATCAACCAGTGGGCGAACGTGGTGCGCTGGGAGCTGCGGCCGCGCGTGTTCCTGCGGACGACGGAATTCCTGTGGCAGGAGGGCCACACCGCGCACGCCACCCGCGAGGAGGCCCGGGAGTACGCCGCCCACATCCACCGCGACGTTTACGCCGACTTCATGCGCGACGTCCTCGCCATGGACGTCGTACCCGGGCGCAAGACGGCCAGGGAGCGGTTCGCCGGCGCGATCAACACGCTCACCCTCGAGGGCATGATGGGCGACGGCAAGGCCCTCCAACTGGCGACCAGTCACGAGCTGGGGCAGAACTTCGCCAAGGCCTTCGACACGCGGTACCTGTCGAAGGACGGCCGTCAGGAGTACGTCTGGCAGACCTCCTGGGGCTCCACCACACGCATGATCGGCGCCCTGGTGATGATGCACGGGGACGACGACGGCCTGCGCGTGCCGCCCCGGCTGGCGGCCGTCCAGGCGGTGGTCGTCGCGGTCAAGGACGACGCGGCGGTGGCGGCCGAGGTCCAGGCGATCGGTGAGCGGCTGCGCGCGGCGGGCGTACGCGTCCACGTCGACGACCGCACGGACGTGCCGTTCGGCCGCCGGGCGGTCGACTGGGAGCTCAAGGGCGTGCCCGTGCGGATCGAGGTGGGACCGCGCGATCTGCACAGCGGCACAGCCGTCCTGGTCCGGCGCATCCCCGGCAGCAGGGAGCCGGTGCCGGCCGCCGCGCTGCCCGGGCTCGTGCCCGGCATGCTGAAGGACGACCAGGCGCTGCTGCTGGCGCAGTCCCGCGAGCGCCGCGAGGCCCGCACCGCCGAGGTGACCACGATCGGGGAGGCCGCCGAGGCCGCGAGCACCGGCTGGGCGCGCATCCCGTGGGCCGCGCTGGGCCCGCAGGGCGAGGCGACTCTTGCCGAGCAAGGGGTCTCCGTACGGTGCCTGGTCGCCGCCGACGGCTCGGTCCCCGGCAGTGACGACCAGCCGGGCAGCATCGCGATCGTGGCGCGCGCCTACTGACGGGAACACACCGGCTCCCGCGCGGGGCGGACTCCGGCGGCCGCCCCCGCCCACGCGCCTGACCAGGGCACGGGCTTCCGGGGCGGCGCCGTCTCGGCGCCGGCGGCCGCGCGCACCTGTCGTCCCGGCACCTGCCCGCTCCCCGGGGGCGCCGTCTCGGCGCCGGCGCCCGCGCGCACCTGCCACCCCGGCACCCGCTCCCTCCCCGGCGGTGCCGTCTCCGCACCGGCTCGCGCGGGCGCGTGCAGGACTGCGGGCCCGTGACTTGTGCGGGTCAGGACGGCGGGCCCGTGACTTGTGCGGGTCAGGACGGCGGGCCCGTGACTTGTGCGGGTGGGGACACGATGGAACGCTTCGGTCGGCCGGTCACGACCATGCCCGGTGACGGCTGTGAGCACCGGGTTCCCGGTTGGCGCACGCTCCCGGCCGGCCGCGGGACGAGACGGGGAGTGGACGGATGGAGCTGGAGCTGCGGCACCTGAGAGTGCTGTGCGCGATCGCCGACGCGGGCAGCGTGGGCCGCGCCGCCACGCAGCTCGGGTACTCGCAGCCCGCCGTCAGCACCCAGCTGCGGCGCATCGAGCGGCACCTGGGTGAACCGCTCTTCGAACGCGGCACCAGCGGGGTCCGCCCCACCCGCTACGGCGCCGAGGTGGTCGCCCAGGCCCGCGACGTGCTGGCCCGGGCCGACGCCATCGGTCACCGCCCGCCGGCCGAGCGGCCCCGCCGTACTCTGCGGGTGGCCGCGACCAACTCGCCCATGCTCTCCGGCACCCTCTCCCGGGTCCGCACCCGGCTGCCGGAACTGTCCCTGGCGGTCACCAGCGTCTACGCCTCCTCGCGCATCGTCGAACTGCTGGAGGAGGGCGCCGCGGACATCGCCATCGCCGCCGACTACCCGGGGATGGAGCTGCGGCATGCGAGCGCGGTGCGGCACCGCGGGATCGTCACCGAGCCGACGTTCGTCGCCCTGCCGTCCCGGCACCGGCTCCGGCAGTGCGCCCAGGTGCAGCTCGCCGATCTGGCGGAGGACGCCTGGTTCGTGACCCCGGACGACGGCGCGGGCTGGCCGGGGGTGTTCTACGACGCCTGCGCGGCGGCCGGGTTCACCCCGGTCGCCGTGCACGAGTTCCTCGGTGACCAGACCCAGCTGCAGAGCATGATCGCCGACGGCCTCGGGGTGTCGCTCGTACAGCCGACGCTGCGGCCCATGCCGCACGTCCTCGTGAAACCCCTGGTCGGCTCCCCGCTGTGGTGCCGCTATGTGCTCGCCTGGCGGCCCGACGTCGTCGCGGACGACATGGTGGAGACGGTGTGCCAGTCCGCCACCGCCGCGTACCGCGACCTCGTCGCCCAGGCACCTCACCTGCGGACCTGGGCCTCACGGACCTGGAGCGCCGCCGGGGCGTAGCGGCACCGCGGGAGCTCCGCGATGTTATGGGCCGACTGTGCCATGTGCTATGTCACACGCCATTGTTGGGCGTACGGCTCGCTGCCACAGTGCCTCACACGCCTCAACACCCCACAGAGGCGCATCCCTTCGTGGAGGAACCCAGATGCGCTATCGCTTCGCGCTGCCCGGGCACGCGCCCGGACGCAGAGCCCGACGCCTGGCGGGCGCCGCCGCCGTCTGCGTCACCGTGGCCGGTCTGCTGTCCACACCGGCAGCGGCGGCATCCCGGCCGCACCCCGGTACGGCGGCGGCCGCGCCCCGCAAGGCCGTTCCCCAGCCCTCACCCAGCGGTGCGGCCACCGCCGCGACGGAGCGTCCGGCCGCGCGGACCCGCCTGCCGAGTCCGGCCCAACTCCCGCCGCACGCACCGCAGCTGTCGCCCGGTCACGAGAGGGAACGCAAGAGCGTGGCGGCCTCCTGCACCCCGTCCGACTTCGGCGGCCGTACCGGCTCCGCCCTCGTCTCCTTCGTGAAGGCCGCGTCCACGGACTGCGTCAACACTCTCTTCCCGGTCACCGGCAAGGACGCGCACGACGTCTTCCGGCAGGCGCAGATGCTGACCGTCGCGAACGCCTACGCGCGCGCCGCCGGGCAGTACCGCGGTGACAACTCCGGCAGTCTGCAGCAGCTGGTGCTGTTCCTGCGCGCCGGCTACTACGTGCAGTTCAACCACCCCGCCGACGTGGGCGCGTACACCTCCCGGCTCACCACGGCCGTCACCGCCGGCCTCGACACCTTCTTCGCCCGGCCCCACTCGCGCGACGTCAGCGCGGCCAACGGCGGCGTCCTCGGCGAGACGGTCGTTCTCACCGACAGCGCCGACCAGCAGGGCCGTTACCTCCACGTCTACCGACGGCTGCTGAACGACTACGACAGCTCCTACGACTCCGTGGACAGCATGATCAGCGCCGTCAACGACGTCTACACGCCCCTGTGGCGCGGCAACTGGAACCCCGAGTACGTGAAGGCGGTCGAGGCCGACCCGCGCGTCATCGACACCCTGTACGACTTCGCGCGGTCCAACACGGACCTGCTCGGCACGAGTCTGGCGTTCCTGGACTCCAATGCCGGGATGAACGTGGCCCGTTACGTCGAACACGCCACGCTGCGCGACATCGCCGCGCCGCTGGCCAAGGACCTGCTGGACGCGACCGGGATCACCGGTCCGACGGCCGGGCTCTGGGTCGCCGTCGCCACGCAGGCGAACTACTACGACGCCGCCGGCTGCGCCTACTACGACGTCTGCGACCTGCCGGGCAAGCTGACCCGGGCCGTCCTGCCCACCACGCACCGCTGCGACGCCCATGTGACCCTGCGCGCCCAGGCGCTGACCGCCGCCGAGCTCGACGCCGCCTGCGCGAGCGTCCTCCACCAGGACGCGTACTTCGCCTCGCTGGTGAAGGCGACCGGCCCGATACCGGGTCAGTACGCCTCGGCGATCGAGCTCGTGGTCTTCGCGAGCCGCACCGACTACCGGACCTATGCGGGCGCCATCTACGGCATCAGCACCGACAACGGCGGCATGACCCTCGGGGGCGACCCGACGGACCCGGCCAACCGGGCCACCTCGATCATGTACCAGAAGGACCACGACGACGGCTTCGTGGCCCGGATCTGGAACCTCAACCACGAGTACACGCACTTCCTCGACGCCCGTGACGACATGCGCGGCGACTTCGGCCGGCAGATCTCCGTGCCGGACGTGTGGTGGATCGAGGGCCTGGCCGAGTACGTGTCCTACGGCTACCGGAACATCCCCGACGACCAGGCGGTCCAGGAGGCCGGCAAGCACACGTACCGGCTCAGCACCCTGTTCGAGAACACCTACGACAACAGCGACACGACCCGCGTCTACCCCTGGGGATACCTCGCCGTGCGCTACATGGCCGAGAGGCATCCCGACGACGTCCAGCGCATGCTCGTCAGGTTCCGCGCCGGAGACTACGCCGGTGGATACGCCGTCTACCACGACGGCATCGGCAGCCGCTACGACGCCGACTTCGACCAGTGGCTCACGGCGTGCGCCGCGGGAGCCTACGGCCGGCCGGCCCCGGCCTGACCGCACGCGCCGCGGTGGAACGGCCGCCGACCGGAGAACCCGGTCGGCGGCCGCACGCGTCCGCGGGCCCCGGCGTCAGACCGCCGTGACCGGGAACGTCGGGTACTCCACGCCCGAGACGTGCTGGACGACCCGCACGACCTGGCAGGAGTAGCCGAACTCGTTGTCGTACCAGAGGTAGAGGATCGCGTTGTCCCCGTCGACCTTGAGCGCGCCCGCGTCCACGATCGAGGCGTGCCGCGAGCCCATGAAGTCGCTGGAGACCGCGTCCGGCGCCGTGGTGAAGTCGATCTGGCGCTTGAGCGGCGAGGTCAGCGACACCTCACGCAGATAGTCGTGCACCTCCTCGCGGGTGGTCTCACGGGCCAGCTGCAGGTTGAGGATCGCGATCGACACGTCCGGCACCGGGACGCGGATCGAGCTGCCGCTGATCTTCGCCTTGAGGTCGGGCAGCGCCTTGGCGACGGCTGAGGCGGCGCCGGTCTCGGTGATCACCATGTTGAGCGGCGCGGAGCGGCCGCGGCGATCGGACTTGTGGTAGTTGTCCAGCAGGTTCTGGTCGTTGGTGAACGAGTGGACGGTCTCCACGTGCCCGCGCAGCACGCCGTACTCGTCGTCCATCGCCTTCAGCGGCGGGACGATGGCGTTGGTGGTGCAGGAGGCGCAGGACAGGATCTGCTCGTCCGGCTTGATCGTGTCGTGGTTGACGCCGTGCACGATGTTCGGGACGTCGCCCTTGCCCGGAGCGGTCAGCACGACCTTGTCGATGCCGGGGCGCAGGTGCTGGGACAGGCCCTCGCGGTCACGCCACTTGCCGGTGTTGTCGATGAGGATGGCGTCCCGGATGCCGTACTCGGTGTAGTCCACGTGCGACGGGTCGTCGGCGTAGATCACCTTGATCTCGTTGCCGTTGGCGACGATCGTGCTGGTGTTCTCGTCCACGGTGATGGTGCCCTGGAACTGGCCGTGGATGGAGTCGCGGCGCAGCAGCGAGGCGCGCTTGACGAGGTCTCCGGCCGCCCGGGCCCCGCCGCCGCGGACGACGATGGCGCGCAGCCGCAGGCCGTTGCCCGAGCCGGACTTCTCGATCAGCAGGCGGGCGACCAGGCGGCCGATCCGGCCGAAGCCGTACAGGACGACGTCGCGCGGTTCGCGGCGCTCGATCCGGTCGGGGCCCGTGGCCCCGGCGACGGCCCGGGCGGTGAACTCCGCCACCGTCAGGCCGCGGTCGTCGGCCTTGTGCAGGGTGGCCAGCATGCCCAGGTCGATCTGCGAGGGCCCGAGGTCGAGGGCGGTCAGGGCCTGCAGGTACGGCATGGTCTCGGTGACCGAGAGCTCCGCACCGGCGATCTGCCGGGCGAAGCGGTGCGTCTTCAGGATGCTGACCACCGACTTGTTCACCAGGGAGCGGCTGTGCAGCAGGACGGTGACGTCCCGCTCGCGGTGCAGCTTCCCGATGAGCGGGATCATCGACTCCGCGATCTCCTCGCGGATCTTCCAGTTGGTGAACGAGTCGTCGTTGACAGTCACAGATCTATCTTTCGAGCTAGGCAGCGCTCATATGCTAACCACACCCTACTTCGATCATCCCGGTGGGTTGCCGGGGGGTGCCGGGGCGTGAGGAGCCGCCCGTGTTCCGGCGACCTCCACGGCACCGGTCGCGGGGTCCGTTCCTGAATCAGGGTGGAAGTGCGGGAGAAACCCGGGTCGTGAATTGCGCGCCCGCACGGGCGTGCCCAAGGTCAGGGGCGTGAGCACCTCCTCCGTCCCCCGGCCCGAGCCGGCCGCCCCGTCCGGCCCACGCCGCTGCCCGACGCTCCCGCGGATCGCCCGGCGCGGTGTCCCCGAGGGCGCGCTCCCGGCCCTCGTCTTCTTCACCGCCGTCCGGCTCGCAGGCCTCCTGGCCGTGATCCTCACGAACGCCCTCAGGGGACGCCCCCTCGTCAGGAACCTGGCCCACTCCTGGGACTCGCGCTGGTACCTGCACATCGCCACCCATGGCTACGGCCGCCTGATCGACGTCACCCCGGGCGGCGCCGTCCAGACCGACTGGGCGTTCTTCCCGCTGTACCCGGCGCTCATCAGGGCGCTCACCACCGTCCTGCCGGTCACCCCGGGCCAGAGCGCCCTGCTCATCGCCTGGGCCGCGGCGGTCGCGGCCGCGTACGGCGTCTACGCCGTCGGCCACCGCCTGTACGGGCGCGGTGTCGCCACCGCCCTGGTCGCCCTGTGGGCCGTGCTGCCCCATGCCGTCGAACTGACCATCGCCTACACGGAGTCGCTGTTCGCCGCGCTCGCGGCCTGGTCCCTGTACTGCGTCCTGCGCGGCCGCTGGCTGTGGGCGGGCGGGCTGGCCGCGCTGGCGGGTCTGAGCCGGCCCAGTGGATTCGCGGTGGCGGTCGCCGTCTGCCTCGCGGCCGCCCACGAGGCGGTGCGGCAGCGCGGCCGGGTCCCGGCGAGCCTGTGGGCCGGCGCGCTGCTGGCCCCGCTGGGCTGGCTCGGCTATGTGCTGTGGGTGGGCGGCCGGACCGGTGACCTGCTCGGCGGCTATCTGCGGGTGCAGAGCGCCTGGAACTCCCGCTTCGACCTCGGCGCGGGCGCGCTGCACTTCCTGAAGGCCCTGCTCCTGCACGGCGGCGTTTTCGTCTACCCGGCCGCCCTGGTGATCGTCGCCGCGGCGGTCCTGCTGTTCGCCCTGCTGTGCCTGGAACGCGCCCCGCTGGCCCTGGTCGCCTTCTCCGGGGTGCTGATCCTGCTCGTGGTCGGGGGCTCCGGCTCCTTCTCGTCCAAGCCGCGCTTCCTGCTGCCGGCCTTCCCGCTGCTCATCCCGATGGCACGCGCGCTCGTCCGGACCTGGCGCCGGCGACCGGCCCAGGCGCTGCTCGTCCTCGGGGCCCTCACCGCGACGTCCCTGCTGTTCGGCGCCTATGTGCTGGTGGTGGCCCACTCTCCGCTGTGAACCACCGCGGGCCGGCGGTCCGGGCCGGCCCGCGTGTGCGTGGCGGGGCCGGGCCGCCGCCACGCCGCCCGGGCCGCGTTCGCGGCGGAGAGCACCCGTGCCCGGCGCCGCAGCGTGTCGGGCGGCCGGAACGTCCGTGGGCGCGGCCCGAGCGTTTCTTCTCGCGGTCCGAGCGGCGTGGTCGCGGTCCGGGTGTCCGTGCCGCGGGGTGGCGGGGTCGCTCAGCGCGGGTTGAAGACGACGCTGGCGAAGCGCTTGCTGTCGGGCGCCGCGTGACCGGGGGCGATCCGCTGGGCGGAGCCCCTGCACTTCTTCTGCGAGTAGACGACGAGCGGCTTCTTCGTCGCGTTGCGTGCTCCGCGCGCCTCCTGGGCCATGTCGAAGCACTTGTTCTCCGGCGGGGCGGCGAGGGAGTACGCCTGGCCCTTGGGGCCGATCCAGAGGAACGTACCGTCCGCGGCGAGGGCGGAACCGGTGGAGGTCAGGACGAGGGTGAGCCCGCCGAGCACGGCGACGAGCGGACGGCACAGGCGCATGTCGGTGTCCTTCGTGGGGTGGGGGAGGGGGCGGAAGACGCGGACGACGGCCGCATCCGCCATCTCACACCCGGGCCATCCGCGGCCCCGTCGCCGACACGGGCACGTCGGCCGTCCGGGCGACCCGCCACGCCGACGACGCTCAGACGGCCGTGCGACCGCCGTCCACGTTGAGCACGGCTCCGGTGATGTAGCTCGCGTCGTCCGACGCCAGGTAGGCGATGGCCGTGGCCACCTCCTCGGGCCGGGCGACATAGCCGAGCGGCGACTGCGCGGCCAGCTTGTCCAGGCCGTCACCCAGGATCTCCGCTCCGGGAGTCCGGGTGGTGCCGGGACTGACCGCGTTGACCCGCACGCCGCTCGGCCCGAACTCGGCGGCCCAGCTCTTGGTCAGCAGGTCGAAGGCCGCCTTGCTCGCGCCGTAGACGGCCGCATCGGCGATGCCCAGCTGGGCGGCCATCGTCGTGACGTTCACGATCGCACCCCTGCCGCGCTCGGCCATCGCCGGCGCGAGTTCACCCACCAGATAGAACGGAGCCTTCAGATTGACGCCGAAGACGGCGTCGAAGGTCTCCTCCGGGAAGCCCGGTGTCGGTCCCAGGGCGACGATGCCGGCGTTGTTCACCAGGATGTCGATGTGGCCGCCCGCCGCCGTCGAGGCACGACGCGCCACATCCCGCGCCGACCGCGCGTCCCCGAGGGCTCCCTGCACGAAGTCGGCCCTGCCGCCCCCGGCCCGGATGTCCGCGACGGCCTGCTCGCCGCGCTCCGCGTCGCGGCCCATGACGATCACATGCGCTCCCAGCTCCGCGAGTTTCACGGCGGTGGCCCTGCCGATGCCGCTCGTGGAACCGGTGACCAGCGCCGTACGACCCGAAAGACTCTGACCAGACATGACGCTCCTCGGACTGACCGTCCTGCATTGCCGGTTCCCACCAGCATCGGGCGGGACGGGCAGGCGCCGCATCAGGAGGCGGACGCCGCGCCCGGCCGGGGGCGCCGGGGGCGGGAGCCGCACCGGATCGGCACAGGGCCGCGTGGGGGAGGGGGCCGAATGTGGAGGGGCCGCACCGGGAGAGGACGATGCCTCGGCGGCGGCTGCCGCTCGCCACGGATGTGGAGGGCGCTGCGCGAAGGCCGTCAATCGCTGTGCGAAGGCCGTCAATCGGGGTAGGCGAGCAGGCCCGAGGAAAGGATCGCCATGACGACCTTCGTGATCAGCGTCCCCGGCACGTTCACCACCGCGGTGGCGGCGGACACCCGGACGCGGCTGGCCCGCGCGCTGCGGCCCGCCGATCCCCATGGCACGCGGCTGGGGAACGCCGAGGACCTGGACGTGCTCAGCGTCAACGAGGACAACACCTTCACGCTGCGCCTCACCGTCGAGGCGGACACCGGCCGGCACGCCGAGGAGGAGGCACGCCGGCTCGCGGACTCCGCTCTGCGCGACGCGGGAGTGGACGAGGCGAGCGCGCCTCTGGGGCCCGCCGTGATCACCGGAATCGACTCGGAGGTCCGCTGACCCCGGACCACGCGGCGGTGCCGGCCACCGGTGGGGCCGAATCATCGAAAACGGATAAAATCAAGTCATTTGCCGAATAGTCACGGCAGGCCTACCGCGTGTCACCGCCCCGCCGGAAGTGATCGATGCCCCGCAAGCGCGCCCCGGACGAAGGCGACGAGCTGCTGGCCAGACTCGGTTCGCTCACCGCCCAGGCGCGCCGGCGCGCGGAGCTGCAACGCACCCAGGTCGAGCTGGCCCTCGCACTGCAGCGGGGCATGCTGCCGCGGGACCTGCCCGCCGCCCCCGGCCTGCACCTGGCGGTACGGTACGCGCCGGCCAACCTAGGTCTCAACGTGGGCGGCGACTGGTACGACGCCTTCACCATGCCCGACGGCCGGATCGGACTGGCCATCGGCGACGTCCAGGGACACAACATCGAGGCCGCCGCCTTCATGGGCCAGGTCCGGGCCGGCCTGCGCGCGCTCGCCTCCGTCACCGGCGAGCCCGGCGAACTCCTCGCCCGCACCAACGACCTGCTGGTCTCCCTGGGCAGCGACCTGTTCGCCACCTGCACCTTCATGCGGCTCGACCCGGCCACCGGAGTTCTGGAGAGCGCGCGGGCCGGCCACATCCCCTGCGTGTGGGCCACCGGGGACGGGAAGTCCGGCGTCGCCGAGGACGAGGGAGGACCGCCGCTCGGCATCGAGAAGGGCGTGGACTACCCGGTGACCCGGTACCGGCTGGCCGCCGGCGGCCTCTTCGTCCTGCTGACCGACGGCGTGGTGGAGGGCCCGTCGCTGGACATCGAGGACGGCCTCGACCAGGTGGTGCGCCTCGCGGGCGTCGCCGCCGTCGCCGGTCTGGAGGCCCGCTCGCTGGCAACCGCCGTGATCAAGGGCGCCGAGGGCATCGGACACGAGGACGACGCCGCCGTCCTCGTCGTCGGCCTCGACGGCCCCGCCGGCCGACCGTGAACCGGTGCGGGCCGGGACCGGCGGCCGCCGGAGGGCGGCGGCCCCGTATTCAGCCGTAGAGCCGGACCGCGCGGTCCCTCGCCTCGCCGACCGTGCTCCGCCGGTGTGGGATGGCTGCTGTGGTGGGTTGTGAGGATCTGCGCCGGCCGGGCGGCTACATCGTCCGGGTGCTGGCCGTCGCGGCCTGCTACTACGCGGCGGGCCGGCTCGGCCTGCTGCGCGAGCTGTCCGTCGAGGGCGCCGTCGTCACCCCCATCTACCCGCCGACCGGCGTCGCGGTCGCCGCGCTGCTGATCCTCGGCCTGCCCTGCTGGCCCGGCATCACGCTCGGCGCCCTGTTCGTCGTGCTCTCCCTCACCGGCTTCCGCCCGGACGTGCTCGGCACCCTTTTCGGCAACACCGCGGCACCCGTGTGCGCGGTGCTCCTGCTGCGCCGGGCCGGGTTCCGCAGCGACCTCAGCCGACTGCGGGACGGCGTCGCGCTGGTGTTCCTGGCCGCCCTGGCCGCCATGCTGATCAGCTCCACCGTCGGCGTGGGCGTCCTGGTCCTCACGGACAGGCTGGCCGCGCACAGCTTCTGGCCCGTGTGGCTGGCCTGGTGGGTCGGCGACGCGATGGGCGTCCTGCTCGTCACCCCGCTGCTGCTGTTGCTCCGCCAGGCCCGCTGGCCGCCGCCGCTGGGGCGCTGGAAGGAGGCGACCGCGCTGGCCGTCGTCACCTGCCTCCTCGTACCGGTGGCCGTCTACGCCTCGATCAGCCTGCTCTTCCTCGTCTACCCGCTCATCATCTGGGCCGCCCTGCGCTTCCAGCTCGTGGGCGGCGTCCTGTGCGCGCTGCCGACCTCCGTCATGGCCACGATCGCCGCGACCGACGGCGCCGGGGCCTTCGCCGGGCTGGGCCGGATCGAGGTCATGCTGAAACTGCAGGCCTTCAACGGCGCGATGGCCCTCACCGCCCTGCTGCTGTCCGCCGTGATCATCGAACAGCGCAACACCCGGAACTCGGTGGAGAAGGCCTGCCAGGAACTCGTGGAGGTGCTGGAACACCTCACCGCCGGCGACGCCCCGCCGCCCCGCTCCCATGCCACGGACGACGGCGACGACCGCCCGTGGCCCACGGGGACCTCCTAGGTGCGGCGATGCCGCGAGGGCGTAGTGGCAGCGGGTGCGCGAACGGCGTGTCTAACGACCTGCCCGGGACACTGGGAGACGATGGGTGCGGCCCGCACGGGCAAGGGCCGGACCGGAGGAACAGGGGCGGCATGGAGCAGCGGGTGACACCGCGGACGGCGGGCGCGGCGGACAAGGCGACCGGGACGGCCGATCACGGCCGCCGGGACCCGGCACACCCTCGGGACGACGGCACGACCCGGCCGGGCGGGACCGCCGGCGCCCCCGGCCCGGCAGGGCACCGGGACGACGCCACCACCAGGCCGGCCGCGACCGCTCCCGGCCACCCGGCCCCGCCGCACGACCGGGACGACGGCACGACCCGGCCGGGCGGGACCACCGGCGCCCCCGGCCCGGCAGGGCACGGGGACGACGCCACCACCAGCCCGGCCGCGACCGCCGACGCCCCGCCCGGGGCCGACCGGAGCGCACGGACCTCCGGGGGCGCCGACGTGCGCCGCCGCATCCCGCGCACCGACGCGCTCCTGCGCGAGCCGCGGCTGTCCGCGGCACTCGAGCGGCTCGGGGCGGGCGTGGTGAAGTCCGCCGTCCGGCAGGCGCAGCAGCGGGCCCGGGCGGGGGACATCACGCCCGAACAGGTGCCGGACACGGCCCTCGCCTTGTTGCCGGGCAGCGCCGGCGGCCTGCGACCGGTGATCAACGCCACCGGAGTGCTGCTGCACACCAACCTGGGCCGGGCCCCGCTGTCCGCCGCGGCCCGGCAGGCGGTCCAGGAGGCCGCCGGACCCACCGACGTCGAACTGGAGCTGTCGACCGGCGTACGGGCCCGCCGGGGACGCTCCGCCCTCGCCGCGCTGCACGAGCGCGTGCCGTCCGCCGGTGCGGTGCACGTCGTCAACAACGGCGCCGCCGCCCTGGTGCTGGCCGCCACCGTGCTCGCGGCGGGCAAGGAGATCGTCGTCAGCCGGGGCGAGATGGTGGAGATCGGCGACGGCTTCCGGCTGCCCGACCTGCTCGTCTCCACCGGCGCGCGGCTGCGCGAGGTGGGCACGACCAACCGCACGACCGCCGCCGACTACGCCGACGCGATCGGCCCGGACACCGGGTTCGTGCTGAAGGTGCACCCGTCCAACTTCCGCATCACCGGTTTCACGAGGTCCGTCGAGGCCGCCGAACTCACCGGCCTCGGCGTCCCGGTCGTCGTCGACATCGGCTCCGGGCTGCTCGCGCCGCATCCGGCCCTGCCCGAGGAACCCGACGCCGACACCCAGCTCCGCGCCGGCGCCGCGCTCGTCACCGCCAGCGGCGACAAACTGCTCGGCGGGCCCCAGTGCGGACTCCTGCTCGGCGACGCGGGGCTCGTCCGCACCCTCGCCCGGCATCCGCTGGCCCGCGCCCTGCGCGTCGACAAGCTGACCCTGGCCGCGCTCGAGGCCACGCTCACCGGGCCGCCCACCCCGACCGCCCTCGCGCTCACGGCCGACCCCGACCGGTTGCTGGCCCGCGCAGGCCGGCTCGCCGCCGGCCTCGCCGCCGGCGGCTTCGACGTACGGGCCGTGGAGTGCACCGCCACGGTCGGCGGCGGCGGCGCACCCGGCGTTCCTCTGCCCAGCGCGGCGATCTCGCTCCCCGAGCGGTACGCCGCCGCACTGCGCACCGGCCCCCTCCCGGTCGTCGGACGCCTGGAGGCCGGCCGGTGCCTGCTGGACCTGCGGTCCGTACCGGAGCAGGACGACGAACGACTCGGACAGGCCGTCCGCTCGGTGGCCCCGGCGGGCGAGACGCGGACGGCCTCGTCGGGCGGTTCGCGGACGGTCCCGGCGGGCGGTTCGCGGACGGCCTCGGCGGGCGGTTCGCGGACGGCCTCGGCGGGCGGTTCGCGGACGGCCTCGGCGGGCGGTTCGCGGACGGTCCCGGCGGGCGGTTCGCGGACGGCCTCGGCGGGCGGTTCGCGGACGGCCTCGGCGGGCGGTTCGCGGACGGCCCCGGCGGGCGAGACGCGAACGGCCACGGCGGGCACCTCGCGGACGGCCCCGGCGGGCGAGACGCGAACGGCCAGGGCGGCCACCTCGGGGACGGTCCCCGCAGACGCCCCTCGGCCGGCCGCGGCGGCCGATAAGCCGACGCCCGCGGCAGCCGATAAGCCGACGCCCTCGGCGAGCGGCGAGCGGACGGCCCCCGTGGGCGGCGAGCGGACGGCCCCGGCGGGCGGGACGCCGACGGCCCCGGGGAAACCGGCCGCCCCGGCGAAGGACACGCCGGCCGCCCCGCCAGGCGGGAAGCGGTCGGCCGAGGGCGGGCGGCCGGGGCGGGCCGCCGCGGAAGGCTAGGCGGGCGCGATGCGGGTCCTCGCCACCGCCGGGCACGTCGACCACGGCAAGTCGGCCCTGGTGCGCGCCCTCACCGGCATGGAGCCCGACCGGTACGAGGAGGAGCGCCGCCGGGGTCTCACCCTCGACCTCGGCTTCGTGTGGACCGCGCTCCCGGACGGCGAGCACCTCGCCTTCGTGGACGTGCCCGGCCACGAACGCTTCGTCGCCACCATGCTGGCCGGCGCCGGGCCCGTGCCCGCCGTGCTGTTCGTGGTCGCCGCCGACCAGGGCTGGCAGCCCCAGTCCCAGGAGCACCTGGCGATCCTCGACGCACTCGGTGTCCGGCACGCCGTCCTCGCGGTGACCCGGTGCGACCTCGCGGACCCCGCACGGGTGCGCGCCGACGCCGTCGAGCGACTGGCCAAGACCTCCCTCGGCACGGTCCGGGCGGTCGCCGTCAGCGCCGTCACCGGTGCCGGCCTGGACGAGCTGCGCACCGAACTGGCCCGGCTGGCCGGCGAGTTGCCCGTGCCCGACGCCGAGGCCGACGTGCGCCTGTGGCTCGACCGGGCCTTCACCGTCCGCGGTC
The DNA here is from genome assembly GCF_040426375.1 of Streptomyces sp. NPDC096012. Classification (NCBI taxonomy): domain Bacteria; kingdom Bacillati; phylum Actinomycetota; class Actinomycetes; order Kitasatosporales; family Streptomycetaceae; genus Streptomyces; species Streptomyces sp. NPDC096012. The sequence continues at coordinate 57,077 of NZ_JBEOTD010000028.1, read as the reverse complement.
ACGGCACCGTGGTGACCGGCACCCTCGGCGCGGGCACCCTGCGGGTCGGTGACCGGCTGGTCACCGGGGACGGCAAGGCCGTCCTGCGGGTGCGCGGGCTGCAGAGCCTGCACGAGGAGCGCACGGCCGTCAGCGGCGTGGCCCGGGTGGCCGTCAACGTGCACGGCGAGGGCGACGACGGCCTGCGCCGCGGGCAGGTGCTGCTGAGCCCGGACCGCTGGCTGTCCACCGAGGTGATCGACGTCCGGGTCGCCGGCGAGCCGGTGGCCGACCTGCCCCGCTCGGTCACCCTGCACATCGGCGCGGCCGCCGTACCGGTGGCCGTCCGTCCGCTCGGTGCGGACACCGCCCGGCTCACCCTGAGCCGCGGACTGCCCCTGCGGGTCGGCGACCGCGCGGTGCTGCGCGAACCCGGCGGCGGCCGCACCCCCTGCGGGGTCACCGTCCTCGACGTACGGCCACCTCCGCTGACCCGGCGCGGCGCCGGCCGGGCCCGCGCGGCCGAACTCGACGGCATGACCGGCCGCCCGGAGGGCGCCGCGGAACTGCGCCGCCGCAAACTGGTCCGCGGCGCCGAACTGCGGGCGATGGGCGTCCCCCCGCCCGTGGCGCCCGTCGCCGGGGACTGGCTGGCCGACGCCGCGCACTGGACGGACCTCCGGGACCGGCTGGCCACCGAGGTCGAGCGGCACGCCCGCGCACACCCGCTGGAGCCAGGGCTGCCCACCGAGGCCGCCCGCCGTCTGCTCGGCCTGCCCGACCGAGCCCTGGTCGACGCACTGGCCCGGGCGATCCCCCGGCTGCGGGCCCGGCAGGGCCGGCTGTACCCCCTCGACGCCACCCGGCCCACGCTCCCCCCGGCCGTCGGCGCGGCCGTGGACGCCGTGCGCGGCGACCTCGCCCGTACGCCGTTCCGCGCACCCGAGGCCGGCCGGCTCGCCGAACTGGGCCTGGACCGCAAGGCGTTGGCCGCAGCGGTGGCCGCCGGGGCTCTGCTCCGCATCGCCGAGGGGATCGTGCTGCTGCCCGGCGCCGACGCCGGGGCCGCGGCCGTGCTGGGCGGCCTGCCGCAGCCGTTCACGCTGAGCGAGGCGCGGCGCGCGCTCGACACCACACGCCGGGTGGCCGTACCGCTGCTCGAGTTCCTGGACGCCCGGGGCTACACGGAGCGCGTCGACGACCAGTGCCGGCGCTGCCGTGCCGGCGCGGTGAACGGAGGCGGACAGGAATCGAACCTGCCTGCCCGAGATCCTCGGGCACCTCGGTTTTGAAGACCGGGAGGGCCACCAGGCACCCACACGCCTCCACCGCCCGTCAGGCTACTGCTCCAGGAGACCGGGATGACACCGACCCGCCAAGCGTCCGTACGACTCACGCAGTTCGCCCACGGCGGCGGCTGCGCCTGCAAGATCCCGCCGGGTGAGCTGGAGGAGGTCGTCGCGGGGCTGACCGCGCCACCGCTCGCCGGGGGTGACATCCCCCTGCTCGTCGGGCTGGCCACCGGTGACGACGCGGCCGTCGTGCTGCACGGGGGGACTGCGGTCGTCTGCACGGCCGACTTCTTCACCCCGGTCGTGGACGACCCCTACGACTGGGGCCGCATCGCCGCCGCCAACGCCCTGTCCGACGTGTACGCCATGGGCGGCCGGCCGGTGCTCGCCGTCAACCTCCTGGCCTGGCCGCGCGACCGGCTCCCCTTCGACCTGGCCCGCGAGGTGCTGCGCGGCGGGCTGGACATCGCCACGCAGGCGGGCTGCCACGTCGGCGGCGGGCACAGCGTCGACGACCCCGAGCCCAAGTACGGCATGGCCGTCACCGGCATCGCCGATCCCGAGCGGCTGCTGCGCAACGACACCGGCCGGCCCGGGCTGCCCCTGTCGCTGACCAAGCCGCTGGGCCTCGGAGTCCTGAACAACCGGCACAAGGCCACCGGCGAGCGCTTCGAGCAGGCCGTCGCCACCATGACCGCCCTGAACCGGGAGGCCTCCGAGGCCGCGCTGGCCGCCGGGGCCACGTGCGCCACCGACGTCACCGGGTTCGGCCTCCTCGGCCATCTGCACAAGCTGGCCCGTGCCTCCGGCGTCACCGCCGTGGTCGACACCGCGGCCGTGCCCTACCTGGACGGCGCCCGGGAGGCCGTGCGGGACGGCTACGTCAGTGGCGGCACCCGGCGCAACCTCGAATGGGTCACCCCCCACACCGACTTCGGCAGCGCGGACATGGACACCCGGCTGCTGCTGGCCGACGCCCAGACCTCCGGAGGACTCCTCGTCGCCGGAGAGGTGCCGGGCGCCCCGGTGATCGGACGGCTGGTGCCGCGAGGGGCCCACTCCGTCGTGCTGGAGTGACCCGGGAGCCGCTCCGCTTCCGTCGGGCAGGTCCGCCGTCAAACCGACGCGGGTACCCCGGCTGTCCGGATCCATGCTGCCCCTGATCGGATGATTCTCGTGATCGGGGAAGATTGGCAGATCACTTTGTCCGATGCCGCGGGAGTGGGTTAGCCTGCGGCGTATTTTTCTCATCGTGCAAATCCGTGAACTGCGGAAATGCAACGCCAATGCCGGGTCAGGCCGCGTGCCCGGCCGTGGTTCCGAGCCCTCCGCACGAGGGCTCCTGGGGAGCGGAACGAGGGTGCGCATGGCCGGCAAGGCGACCGGGACGACCGACGTGGTCCCGGGTGACCAGGAACTGAGAAGACTGCTCGCGGGACTGACCGCGGTGCGCGACGGAGACTTCGGCACCCGGTTGCCGGACGACTCCACCGGCCTCATGGGCGACATCGCCACCGTCTTCAACGGCATGGTGGACCAGTTGTCCGTGTTCACCTCCGAGGTCACCCGCGTGGCCCGTGAGGTGGGCACCGAGGGCACCCTCGGCGGCCAGGCGCAGGTACCGGGCGTCTCCGGCACCTGGGCCGACCTCACCGACTCCGTCAACGCGATGGCGGGCAACCTCACCACCCAGGTCCGTGACATCGCCCAGGTCGCCACCGCCGTGGCCAAGGGCGACCTGTCGCAGAAGATCGACGTGCCCGCGCGCGGCGAGATCCTGCAGCTGAAGGAGACCGTCAACACGATGGTCGACCAGCTGTCCGCGTTCGCCGACGAGGTGACCCGGGTCGCGCGCGAGGTCGGCACCGAGGGCCGGCTGGGGGGCCAGGCTCAGGTGCCGGGGGTCGCCGGGGTCTGGCGCGACCTGACGGACTCGGTCAACTTCATGGCCGGGAACCTGACCGCCCAGGTGCGCAACGTCGCCCAGGTGACGACGGCGGTGGCGCAGGGCGATCTGTCGCAGAAGATCACGGTGGACGCGCGCGGCGAGATCCTGGAGCTGAAGAGCACCATCAACACGATGGTGGACCAGCTGTCGGCGTTCGCGGACGAGGTGACCCGGGTGGCCCGCGAGGTCGGCACCGAGGGCCGGCTCGGCGGGCAGGCGGACGTCAAGGGGGTGAAGGGAACCTGGCGCGACCTGACGGACTCGGTCAACTTCATGGGCGGGAACCTGACCGCCCAGGTGCGCAACGTCGCCCAGGTCGCCACCGCGGTGGCGCAGGGCGATCTGTCGCAGAAGATCACGGTGGACGCGCGCGGCGAGATCCTGGAGCTGAAGAACACCATCAACACGATGGTGGACCAGCTGTCGGCGTTCGCGGACGAGGTGACCCGGGTGGCCCGCGAGGTCGGCACCGAGGGCCGGCTCGGCGGGCAGGCGCAGGTGCGCGGAGTCGCCGGCACCTGGAAGGACCTCACCGACAACGTCAACGTGATGGCCTCCAACCTCACCGGCCAGGTCCGCTCCATCGCCCAGGTCGCCACCGCCGTGGCCAAGGGCGACCTCTCGCAGAAGATCACCGTCGAGGCCAAGGGCGAGGTCGCCGCCCTCGCCGACGTCATCAACACCATGGTCGACACCCTGTCCGCGTTCGCGGACGAGGTGACCCGGGTGGCCCGCGAGGTCGGCACCGAGGGACGGCTCGGCGGCCAGGCCCACGTGCCCAACGTGGCCGGCACCTGGAAGGACCTCACCGACAACGTCAACTCCATGGCCAACAACCTCACCGGCCAGGTGCGCAACATCGCGCTGGTGACCACCGCCGTGGCCAAGGGCGACCTGTCCAAGAAGATCGACGTCGACGCGCGCGGCGAGATCCTCGAGCTGAAGACGACCATCAACACGATGGTGGACCAGCTGTCGGCGTTCGCCGACGAGGTCACCCGGGTCGCGCGCGAGGTGGGCACCGAGGGGCGGCTCGGTGGACAGGCCGAGGTCGAGGGTGTCTCCGGCACCTGGAAGCGGCTCACCGAGAACGTCAACGAACTCGCCGGCAACCTCACCCGGCAGGTCCGCGCCATCGCCGACGTGGCCAGCGCCGTCGCGGAGGGCGATCTGACCCGCTCCATCACCGTCGACGCCTCCGGCGAGGTCGCCGACCTCAAGGACAACATCAACTCGATGGTGGAGTCCCTGCGCGAGACGACCCTCGCCAACCAGGAACAGGACTGGCTCAAGACCAACCTCGCCCGCATCTCCGGCCTCATGCAGGGCCACCGGGACCTGCCGGTCGTGGCCGAACTCATCATGGACGAGCTGGCGCCCCAGGTGTCCGCCCAGTACGGCGCCTTCTACCTCGCCGAGGACGGCGAGGCCGGGCCCGAGCTGCGCCTGGTCGGCTCCTACGGCCGTCCCGAGGAGGACACCAGACCCGTCCGGATGTCCTTCGGCCGCACCCTGGTCGGACAGGCCGCGCGCAGCCGCCGCACCATCGCCGTGGACGAGCTGCCGACCGGGTACGTCACCATCTCCTCCGGGCTCGGACAGATCGAGCCCACCGCACTGCTGCTGCTGCCCATCGTCTTCGAGGAGCAGGTCCTCGGCGTCATCGAACTGGCCTCGGTCACCCGGTTCACCCAGATCCACCGGGACTTCCTGCAGCAGCTGGTCGACACCATCGGCGTCAACGTCAACACCATCGTCGCCAACGCCCGTACCGACGAACTGCTCGAGGAGTCGCAGCGGCTGACCAGCGAACTGCAGTCCCGCTCGGCCGAGTTGCAGGCCCGGCAGGAGGAACTGCAGAGCTCCAACGCCGAACTGGAGGAGAAGGCCTCGCTGCTGGCCGACCAGAACCGCGACATCGAGGCGAAGAACCTGCAGATCGAGCAGGCACGCCAGGAACTGGAGGCGCGCGCCCAGCAGCTGTCGCTCGCCTCCAAGTACAAGTCCGAGTTCCTCGCCAACATGAGCCACGAGCTGCGCACCCCGCTCAACAGCCTGCTCATCCTCGCCCAGCTGCTGGCCCAGAACCCCTCTCGCAACCTCACCCCCAAGCAGGTCGAGTACGCGGGCATCATCCACTCCGCCGGCTCCGACCTGCTCCAGCTGATCAACGACATCCTGGACCTGTCCAAGGTCGAGGCCGGCAAGATGGACGTGACGCCCGAGCGCGTCTCGCTGCGCCAGCTGATCGAGTACGTGGAGGCCACCTTCCGGCCGATGACCTCGCAGAAGAGCCTGGAGTTCACCGTCGCCACGGCGCCCGGCGCCCCCGCCGACCTGCTCACCGACGACTCCCGGCTCCGCCAGGTCCTGCGCAACCTGCTGTCCAACGCGGTGAAGTTCACCGAACAGGGCGGCGTCGAACTGCGCGTGGAACCCGCCCCCGACCACGAGGTGCCCGCCGGTGTGGTGCGGGGGAGCGCGATCGTCGCGTTCCGCGTGAAGGACAGCGGCATCGGCATCCCCGAGCAGCAACTGGAGACCATCTTCGGTGCGTTCCAGCAGGCGGACGGGACCACGAGCCGCAAGTACGGCGGCACCGGGCTCGGGCTGTCCATCACCCGGGAGATCGCCCATCTGCTCGGCGGCGCCGTCAGCGTCGACAGCACCCCCGGCAAGGGCAGCACCTTCACCCTCTTCCTGCCCGTGGCCCTGCCGGACTTCGACGAGGCCCTGCGCAACGGGCGCAACGCGCCGAAGCCGCCGGCCGAGCAGCTGCCGGCGGACGGCGCGACGGGCCGCGAACTCCTGGCGGAGGCACCGCTCGCCGACGCGAAGCGGCAGCGCGCGCGCCGCCTGCTCGTCGTCGAGGAACGCTCGCGCGGTCTGCTGACCCTGGTCGCCGAGAGCGTGGTCGGGGACCTCGCACACGGCCCCGCCGACGAGGGCGGACTGCCCGTCGACATCATCACCGCGGTCGGCGCCCAGGAGGCGGCGGGTGCCCTCGCCGCCGAGCCCTGCCACTGCGTCGTGGTCGAACTGGGCGCGCCGGACGGGGAGTCCGCCCGCTTCCTGGACGCCCTGCGCGGGGACTCCGCCCTCGCGAGCGTCCCCGTGCTGGTGCACAGCTCGCACCGCACCGAGCACACCGCCGACGGGACAGACGGCCCGCTGGAGTACCTGTTCAGCCTCGACGAGCTGCGCGAGCGGATCGCGCTGCACCTGTCCGCCGAGGAACCCGGCGAGGTGCTCACCCTGGTCCGCGGCGACGAACCGCAGATCACCGCCCCGCACCTGATCGACGAGGACACCCACGGCCGTACCGTGCTGGTCGTCGACGACGACGCCCGCAACCTGTTCGCGCTCAGCGGCATCCTGGAACTGCACGGCTTCCGCGTCCTGCACGCGGAGAACGGCCGCAAGGGGATCGACACGCTGATGAACAACCCGGACGTCGAACTCGTCCTGATGGACGTGATGATGCCCGAGATGGACGGATACACGGCCACCGCGGAGATCCGCAAGATGGCGCAGTACGCCGACCTGCCGGTCATCGCCGTGACGGCCAAGGCCATGCAGGGCGACCGGGAGAAGAGCCTCGCCTCCGGCGCCAGCGACTACGTGACGAAACCGGTGGACACCCATGACCTCATCGCCTGCGTCCGGCGCTGGCTCCCCGCATGAGGACAGCACGGTGCCTGTCCGCACGACGAGGAGCGCGGACCCGGTGAGCACCCACGAACTCCCCGCCGTACCGGACACGGCCGGCCTCGTCCGGCTGCCCGACGTGGACGAGGTGTCGACCGACGTGCCGGCCGCCTCGCCGGTCGGCCGGCTCGCCGCCACCGTCGAGCGGCTGCGCCGCGAGGTACGGGCGGCCCAGGCCGAGGCCGAGGGCCGGGCCCTGATCGAACTGGCCAAGGGCATCCTCGTCGAGCGCCTCGGCTGCGGCCCGGCGCAGGCCGCGCGCCAGCTCGCCGAACTGACCGAGCAGGCCCAGACGACCCCGCTCGAATTCGCGGTGGACGTCATCAACCAGGCGGCCCGGGACCGTGTCTCGGAGGTGACCGAGGCGTTCCTGTCGGTCGCCGCGAACCCGCCGGAGACCGTCGAGGAGTCCGCCGCCGTACGGCTGCGTGCCGCCGAGAGCGGGGTGCTCGCCGCGCACGACGCCCAGGCGATGGCCGACTCGCTGCTCGAACACGCCCTGCGGCCGCTGGGCGCGGTGGCCGTCGCGATCTGGGCCGTCGGTTCGGACGGCTCGCTGAGCCTCGCGGGCAGCGCCGGCTTCCCGGCCGGCGAGGCGGCCCGCTGGCGGTACGTCCCGCCCGACGTGGTCACGGTCGCCCGGCGCGGCCTGACCGAACCCGACGGGCAGTGGCTGCCCTCGCTCGCCGGCTCCGGGCTGCCCACGCTGGGCCGCCGGGAGTACGGCGACGGCGCCCGCATCGCCCTGCCCGCGGGCGCGGGCGGCCGGATCCACGGCGTCCTGGAGATCGCCTGGCCCAAGCCCGAGGGCCCGCTGCCGCGCCCGGTCGTCCGGCAGGTGGAAGCCCTCGCCGAGCTGTGCGCGCACAGCCTGGAGAGCATCGCGCCGCCACCCGGCGCGGGGCAGGAACCCCGCATGCTGCCCGACGTGGTCGAACTGATGGACCTGGCGGACGGGCTGCACGACCCGGCCCTCGTCCTCGTGCCGCACCTCGACGGCAGCGGGGAACTCGTCGACTTCCGCATCCAGCACGTCAACGGCCGCTTCCTCGATCCGGCGGGCCGGCCACGAGCCGTCGTCAACGGCGCCCTGCTGCTGGAGGCCTATCCGATGACGGCCGGCGCCAGCGAGCTGTTCCAGCGCGTGGAGCGCGTCTACGCCACCGGTGAGCCGTTCCGCGCCCGCCGGATGCGGCTGACCGCCCTGGTCGACGAGGTGCCGCTGTCGGCCGTCGCGGACATCAGCATCAGCCGCCACGGCTCCAGCATGCTGCTCATCTGGCGCATCGAGGACGAGACGGCCCGGCTGGCCAGCCTGCTCCAGCACGCCCAGCGGCTCGGCCGGATCGGCGGCTTCGAGGAGAACCTGCTCACCGGCGAGATCACCTGGAACGGCCAGCTGTTCCACCTCTACGGCCGCCCGGCCACCAGCCCGCCGGTGGCCCTGGAGGAGCTGACCGCGTACGCGCATCCCGACGACGCCGTCTCCATCGGCCGTTTCCTGCGCACGCTGCTGCACCACCACCGGCCCGCGTCCGCCGCGTTCCGGTTGCAGCGTCCGGACGGCGTGACCCGGCACATGCGGGTGGTCGCCGAACCGGTCCTCGACACCGAGGGCCAGCTCTTCGGTGTCCGCGGCGCCTACCAGGACATCTCCGCCCAGCACTGGACCGAGGTGGCCCTCGCCGCCACCCGCGACCAGCTCGCCCACACCGAGCAGCAGGCCGACGAGCGCAACCGGCTGGCCCTGCAGCTGCAGCACGCCATCATGCCGCCCACCCAGGCCCCGTTGAAGGTGCCCGACCTCCAGGTGGCGGTGCGCTACCGGCCCGCCGAGACCGAGCAGCTGGTCGGCGGTGACTGGTACGACACCGTCGTGCTGCCGTCCGGGCTGGTGCTGCTGTGCGTCGGCGACGTCGCCGGGCACGGGATCGAGGCCGCCACCAGCATGGTCGTCCTGCGCAACGCGCTGCGCGGCCTGGCGGTGACCGGGGCGGGTCCGGCGCAGCTGCTGTCGTGGCTGAACATCGTCGCCCACCATCTGACCGGCGCCGTCACCGCGACCGCCGTCTGCGGGCTGTACGACGGTGAGCGGCGGACCCTGCGCTGGGCCCGGGCGGGTCATCTCCCACCGGTCCTGGTGCGGGAGTCGGAGGCCACCGCGCTGCCCACGCTCAAGGGGCTGCTGCTCGGTGCCCTACCGGAAGCGGTCTATCAGGAGACGGAAGTGCAACTCGCCGCGGGGGACACCCTGTTGATGTACACCGACGGCCTGATCGAGCGCCGGGACCGCTCGGTGGAGGAGTCCTTGTCCCATCTGCTGGAGACGGCGCGCTCGGCGCCGGCGACCCTGGACCAGAAACTGGACCGGCTGCTCACCTACAGCAGGTCCGACACCGACGACGACACCTGCATCGTGGGTATCCGGGTCGGCTGAGCCGGCGGCCCCTCAGCCGGACTGTCGGCCGGTGAGCCGCACGGTGGCGGTGATCCGCTTGCCGCGGGGCAGCGGGGTGACCTCCAGGTCGCTGGAGAGCATCGTGACCAGGTGCAGTCCGTGGCCGCCGACCCGCCGGGGGTCGGGAGGGCGCCGCCGGGGCTGCTCGGCGGAGGTGTCCGTCACGCTGATGCGCACCTGGGAGGCGTCGGGCGGCACCTCCAGCCCCAGCTCGCACGGGCCGGGGGCGTGCTTGGTGGCGTTGGTGACGAGTTCGCTGACGACCAGCTGGGCATCCTGCACCGAGCGCCGGTCCGGTGCCGGCTCCACCCGGGAGAGCAGCGTCGCGACGGCGTCTCTCGCGTCGGCGATGCTGGTGACGCCGCTGCCCCAGGTGCGGCTGCTCCGCAGGGGTGCGGGGCGGTCCTGCGTCGTCGTGTGCGTCCTGAGCGGGATGTCCATACCTCGTTGCCCTTTTCCTCCGGGGTCGGGGTCCCTTCCTGTCCACTCGGGATTCCTGCCGTCCTTGCTCCGGCTACCCGCTGAACCGTCGACCAAGGGGACGTCCGCCGGGAATCCTCCGGTTGCACACGATCCCCGGACGAGAGGCGGCCGGCCGGGTGGCGGCACGGCCGCCCGCGGTCGTACACGCCCCTCCCTCCGGCCTCGGTTGCGGAACAGGAACGGGTCCGGGAAAGCCGCCTCCACGGGGGTTTCCCGGACCCGTTCCGAAACCCGAATAGGTGGGCCCGATTCAGTGCTTGAAGGTGTCCTTCGTCTTTTCCTTGGCCTGCCGGGCGTCCCCGCGCGCGCCTTCCATGCGGCCCTCGGCCTCCAGGCGCTCGTTGCCGACCGCGCGGCCCGCGACCTCCTTGGCCTTGCCCTTGGCCTGCTCCGCCTTGGCCTTGGCCTTCTGGTTGCCAGCCATGGGTTTCACATCCCAACGTGTTCGCCGTGTGTGGTCGACATTCGGCTTGCCTCTGCGCCGCGGTCCAAACCAGGAAATCGGGTCCCGGGTCCAACCGAAAAGCGGGGGGTGGCCCGGCGGTCGGCGGGAAATCGCCGTTTCGGAGGCCGACGAACATGGTTCCTCCGCTTCTGGTTCTCGTCGGCAGACGCACCCGGGCGGAAGGAGCGGGCCGCGACCGTGTCCGGGGCCCGCTGGGGTGTGTACGGGCGCGGATTGCCCGGCCCCGGTTGTACAGCCCAGACTGATAAACCTAGTGTTATCACCTGTGGATACCACTGCACTCGCCGGCGCGCTGCGGCTGGCCATGGGGCGGATCGTCCGCCGGCTGCGCCAGGCGCACGCCGTAGGGGACGTGTCGCTCTCCGGAATATCCGTGCTGGCCCGGCTGGCCCGGACCGGCCCCGACTCACCGGGCTCGCTCGCCCACCTGGAGCGCGTACGGCCGCAGGCGATGGCCGGCACCCTGGCCGGACTCGAACAGCGCGGGCTGGTGAGCCGTAGCCCCGACGCCGTCGACGGGCGCCGGGTCATCGTGTCCGTCACCGGGGAGGGACGCGCGGTGCTGGAGCAGCGCCGGTCCGAGTCGGTCAGCCGTCTCGCCCGCGCCCTGGACGAGTTCACCCCGCAGGACCGGCAGGCGCTGCACGACGTCCTGCCCCTGCTCGACCGGCTGGCGGAACGGCTGTGACCGGCCGGGCGCCCGCCCGGCGGGACCGTGCCGCCGAGGGCCTGCGCGCCCGTGTGCTCGCCCGCTCCGCCCGCCTGCGCGACACGCCGCCGGGCCCCGGCTACAAGTGGGTCGCCCTCTCCAACACCACGCTCGGCGTGCTGATCGCCACGATGGACGCCTCCATCGTGATCATCTCGCTGCCGGCGATCTTCCGCGGGATCGGCCTCGACCCGCTGGCGGCCGGGAACATCGGCTACCTGCTGTGGATGATCCTCGGCTACCTGCTGGTCTCGGCCGTGCTGGTCGTCGTCCTCGGCCGGCTCGGCGACATGTTCGGCCGGGTCCGGATCTACAACCTGGGCTTCCTGGTCTTCGCCGGGGCCTCCATCGCCCTGTCCCTCGACCCGTTCCGGGCCGGCGCCGGCGCGCTGTGGCTGATCCTGTGGCGTGTCGTGCAGGCCTTCGGCGGCTCCATGCTGACGGCCAACTCCGCCGCCATCCTCACCGACGCCTTCCCGGCCCGGCAGCGCGGCACGGCCCTCGGCATCAACCAGATCACCGCGCTGGCCGGGCAGTTCCTCGGCCTGCTCGCCGGGGGCCTGCTCGCGGCCGTCGACTGGCGGGCGGTGTTCTGGGTGAGCGTCCCGATCAGTGTCACCGGCACCGTCTGGTCGTACCTGAGCCTCAGGGAGACCGCGACCGGCGTGCGGGGCCGGGTCGACTGGCTGGGCAACCTCACCTTCGCCTCGGGCGCCGGCATCCTGCTCGCGGGCATCACCTACGGCATCCAGCCCTACGGCGGCCACCCCACCGGCTGGACCAGCCCCTGGGTGCTCACCGGACTGTTCGGCGGCGCCTTCCTGCTGCTGGCGTTCTGCGTCGTGGAGAGCCGGGCCGCCGAGCCGATGTTCCACCTGCCGCTGTTCCGGGTACGGGCGTTCGCCGCGGGCAACCTCGCCGCCCTGCTCACCGCGATCGCCCGCGGCGGGCTGCAGTTCATGCTCATCATCTGGCTGCAGGGCATCTGGCTGCCCCTGCACGGCTACGACTTCGAGGACACCCCGCTGTGGGCGGGCATCTTCATGCTGCCGCTCACCCTGGGCTTCCTGGTCGCCGGGCCCCTCTCGGGCTATCTGTCCGACCGGTTCGGCGCCCGTCTCTTCTCCACCGCCGGGCTGCTCCTCGTCGCCGCGTCCTTCCTCGGCCTGCTCGCCCTGCCCGTGGACTTCGACTACGGCCTCTTCGCCGCGCTGCTGCTGCTCAGCGGCCTCGGTCAGGGCATGTTCTCCTCGCCCAACACCTCGTCCATCATGGGCAGCGTGCCGGCCCGCTACCGGGGTGTGGCCTCCGGGATGCGCTCAACCTTCCAGAACTCCGGTACGGCCCTGTCCATCGGCGTCTTCTTCTCCCTGATGGTGAGCGGCCTGGCCGCCTCCCTGCCGTCGACGCTGAGCAGCGGCCTGCAGGCACACGGAGTGCCCGCCCCGACCGCCCACGAGGTGGCGTCGCTGCCACCGGTCAGCACCCTGTTCGCCACGTTCCTCGGCGACAACCCCGTCGGCCACCTGCTCGGGGCCGGCGGCACCCTGGACCATCTGACCGCGGCCCAGCGCGCCATCCTGACCGGTCACACCTTCTTCCCGGAACTGGTCTCCGGCCCCTTCCACCACGGGCTGAGCATCGTCTTCGGTGTCGCGGCCGGCATGTCCCTGGTCTCCGCGCTGGCCTCGGCGCTGCGCGGCGGCCACGAACGCGCCGCCGACGAGACCCGGCCGAGCGGACCGGACCGCTCGCCCGAGGGGGAGGGCCGGCCCACGCGCACCTCCTCCTAGCCGGCGTACGCCCGCAGCGGACAGTGGCCCCAGGCGCGCACCGGACGGCGCGCGGCGGGCGAACAGGGAGCCGGGCGTTCGAAGCTCCCCCAGCACATCTCCGAACCGAGGGAGCCACGGACCGGGGACCAAGAGAAACCCGGTCTGAGTTCCAGTGTGCTCCTGCCCGGGGACCGCGTGCTGCCCTGGCACGCCTCCCGGGAGGGCGGCTGCCCGCCTTCTCCGGGCGCCAGGGCGGAGGGCGGGAGCGGAAGGGGTGGGGAACGCCGGCGGGCGGCGACTGATCGGGGCGGTGCCGTGTGTGCGGGTGCGGAAGCCGTGGCCGGTGTGGCGTGTGTGAGGGCGCCGAAGCCGTGGGCGGTGTCCCGTGCGGCGAGGCGCCCCGGTGATCGTGCGACGGGTGGCGGACCGTGCCGTGGTGCCGGCGCCCATGCCGCCGGAGGGCGGAGCACCCGCCGGGACCGGCGGCGCGGCCGGCGGTGCCGGCAGAGATCACGTTGCCGGGGGAAGCTCAGGTCTCGTGCCGTCGACGCAGGAAGTGCCGGAGTGCGAAGACGGCGATCAGGAGTGCGGCGGCGATGAGGACGTAGAGCTGGTAGCGCCTGATCTCGTCGTAGAGGGCCGTGATGTGGTCGCCCGCCAGATAGGCCAGGGTCGCCCACATGCCGACCCACAAAGCGGCGCCGAGGGCGTTGAAGGCGAGGAAGCGGCGCCAGTGCATGCCGGTCGTGCCCGCGATGATGCCGTTGGTCTGGCGCAGGCCCTCGACGAACCGGGCCACCGTCACGATCTTGCCGCCGTGCCGGGCGAAGAAGGCCTCGGCGGCCGCGAACCGCTTGGGGGTGAGGAAGACGTACCGGCCCCAGCGGTGCACGAAGGCCCGCCCGCCGACCCGGCCGATCAGATAGCCGATGTTGTCGCCGATGACGGCCGCGGCGAACGCGATGGCGGCCACGGCCACGATGTCCAGCCGCCCCGCGCCCGCGTACACCCCCGCCGCGAGCAGGATCGTCTCACCCGGCGCGGGAACACCGAAGTCCTCCACGAGGACCACGGCCCCGACGGCCCAGTAGCCGTAGTGGCCGAGCAGGGGCTCCAGAGGGGCCAGTGGTCCCGGCAGCGGAGGCGACATGCCACCACGGTACGGCCGTGCCGCGGCGCGGTGTCGAGTGCCGGCCGGCGGTGTCCTGGTCGCGTCCGGACCGGCCCCGTGGCCGGCGCGCCCTCGGTCCGGCAGGGGGAGCGCTAGGGGAGGGTGGGGGCGGCCTTGTCGTCATCGGGGCCGGACTGGCACGAGTGGCACAGTTCGTGGATCCCGTCGCGGGTGACGACGGTTCCCCAGCCGAGGCACTGTTCGCAGTCGCGCGCCAGGCTCAGCTCGGGGTGGGGAGGCAGGACGGGGGTGCGGGGGGCTCCGTACGCCATGCGGTGAGCGGCTCCTCGAAGTCGCGGGTGTAACGCAGGGGGAGAGGTCGGGGAGCCGGCGTGGGGCACGCTGGCAACGCTGTCCGGACCACCACCATTATGTCCTACTTTTCCCTTGTGTCCATACCCTCACGGCACGCGATGCCGGATTTTCCTGCACCCCGTGCCGGCTCAGTCGAGCGTGCCGAGCCGGGCCTCGCGCCACAGGTCCACGCCGCCCTCGGTGGCATACGTGTCGATCTCCGCCAGCTCCTCCTGGCTGAACTCCAGGTTCTCCAGCGCGGCCACGTTCTGCTCCAGCTGCTCGGTGCGCGAGGCGCCGATGACGAGGGAGGTCACCCGCTCGTCGCGCAGCGCCCAGGCCAGAGCCATCTGGGCGAGGGTCTGTCCGCGCCGGGCCGCGATGTCGTTCAGGGCGCGCAACCGGCGGCGCATGTCGTCCGTGAGCCATGCGGGGTCGAAGGACTTCCCCTGCGCCGCCCGCGAATCCTCCGGCACGCCGTCGAGATAGCGGCCGGTCAGCAGCCCCTGGGCGAGCGCGGTGAAGCCGATGACCCCGAAGCCCTCCTCCTCGGCCACGTCCAGCAGGCCGTCGGTCTCGATCCAGCGGTTGAGCATGCTGTACGAGGGCTGGTGGATCAGCAGCGGGGTGCCGAGGTCCCGCAGGATCGCGGCCGCCTGCCGGGTCCGCTCCGCGTCGTAGGAGGAGATGCCGACGTACAGCGCCTTGCCCTGGCGGACGGCGGTGTCGAGCGCGCCCATCGTCTCCTCCAGCGGCGTGCTCGCGTCCAGCCGGTGGGAGTAGAAGATGTCCACGTAGTCCACGCCCATGCGACCGAGCGACTGGTCCAGCGAGGCCAGCAGGTACTTGCGGGAGCCGCCGCCCTGCCCGTAGGGGCCGGGCCACATGTCCCAGCCGGCCTTGGTGGAGATCACCAGCTCGTCCCGGTGGGGCGCGAGGTCCTGCTTCAGCAGCCGCCCGAAGTTCAGCTCGGCCGAGCCGTACGGCGGGCCGTAGTTGTTGGCCAGGTCGTGGTGGGTGATCCCGAGGTCGAAGGCGCGCAGGGCGATCTCGCGCTGGGTCTCGAAGGGGCGGTCGTCGCCGAAGTTGTGCCAGTAGCCCAGGGACAGGACCGGCAGGTCCAGTCCCGAGCGGCCGGTGCGCCGGTAGCGCATGGTGCCGTCGTAGCGAGCGGGGTCCGCGACGTACGTCATCGGGTCTTCTCCGGGTGGTGCCGTAGGGGCGCCCGTGCGTGTGCGCAGGGGCCGCTCCAGCCTCCGTCGCGGTGCCGGGGAATGTCCAACCGCCGTCCCGTATGGGATTGAGTGGTTCCGTTTCTGAATCGGCCATCGGGGCAGGCGGTGATCAATGGCGCGAGAGAACGGAGACGCTCGTGAGCGGCGCGAAGTCCGAACCGGAGCAGCACGGCGGCAACCGGCCCCGGGTGCCCAAAGCCGTGGCACGGCTGCCGCACCAGGTCCGCGAGGAGTTGACCCGCAGGCTCCGCCGCAACCGCCGGGCCTTCGGCAAGGACGACGTCCAGGTCGTCGAGGCCCCGTTGCTCAAGCGCGCCGTCGGGGCCTCCGCGCTCGGCAACTGCATGGAGTGGTTCGACTTCGGCGTCTACAGCTATCTCGCCGCCACCCTCGGCAAGGTCTTCTTCCCGGGCGCCTCCCCGGGCGCCCAGGTCATCTCCTCGTTCGCGACCTTCGCCGCCGCGTTCGTCGTACGGCCCCTCGGCGGCCTGGTGTTCGGGCCGCTGGGTGACCGGATCGGGCGGCAGAAGGTACTCGCCACCACCATGATCATGATGGCGCTGGGCACCTTCGCCATCGGCCTCATCCCCGCCTACTCCACGATCGGGATCGCCGCGCCCGTGCTGCTCCTGCTGGCCCGCATGGTCCAGGGCTTCTCCACCGGCGGCGAGTACGGCGGTGCGACCACCTTCGTGGCGGAGTACTCACCCGACCGCAGCCGCGGCTTCCTCTCCAGCTGGCTCGACTTCGGCACCTTCGTCGGCTACGCCCTCGGCTCGGCCCTGGTCACCGTGCTGAACCTGACGCTGTCGGACGACCAGATGCTGTCCTGGGGCTGGCGCGTCCCCTTCCTGATCGCCGGGCCGCTCGGTGTGATCGGCCTCTACATGCGGCTCAAGCTGGAGGAGTCCCCGGCCTTCCAGCAGCAGTTGGACGAGCACGAGAAGAGCCTCGCGCAGGAGTCCGCGGGCAGCGAGTTCAAGGACATCGTCAAGAACCACTGGCGGGCGCTGCTCGTCTGCATGGGCCTGGTGCTGCTGTACAACGTCACCAACTACATGGTCACCGGCTACCTGCCCACGTATCAGACCGAGACCCTGAACCGCTCCAGCGGCTCGGCCGACCTGCTCGTGCTCATCGGCATGGTGTGGATCGTCGTGCTCATCACCTTCCTGGGCCGGCTCAGCGACCGGGTCGGCCGGCGGCCGCTCTACGCCGTCGGCGCCGCCGCGATGATCGTGCTCGCCATTCCGGCCTTCCTGCTGATCAAGGCGCACGGCACCTGGCCGCCGATCCTCGGGGTGCTGCTGCTGTCCACCCTGCTGGCGTGCTTCGCGGCTCCGAGCGCGGCCACTCTGCCCGCCCTGTTCCCGACCGCCGTGCGCTACGCGGCCATGGGCATCGGATTCAACTTCGCCGTCGCGGCGTTCGGCGGGACCACCCCGCTGGTCACCGCCGCGCTGGTCAGCGCCACCGGCGACGACCTCATGCCCGCCTACTACCTCATGCTGGCCGGCGCCATCGGCCTGCTGACCGTCAAGTTCCTTCCCGAGACCGCCCAGGTGCCGCTCAAGGGCTCGCAGCCGATGGTCGGTTCGCGGGAGGAACGCGGCGAGCTCATCACCACCTCCAAGGAGCTGTACGCGTTCACCCGGGAACGGGAGGAGGCGCGGCACGGCTGACCGCCCCCGCGGGCTCGCAGGGAGCTGTTCGATCCTACGAACTTCTCCCCGCCGGGTTACCGGTCCGCACCGCCTTTGATAGGAAACTTTCCTACCAGTATCGGCACGGACCAACGACCCACCCCCCACTCCCACTTGGAGCCCCCGTGGTGCATGCAGACCGCTCATCGGCAGCCCCCGCCCACCTCTCCCGCCGGACCGTCGTCGCCGCGCTCGGCGTCGTCGCCTCCGGCGCCCTGCTGGGGACCCGGCGTGCCGCCGCGGCACCGGCCGCCGCGCCGGGTCTGGACGACCCGGCGAAGAAGGAGACGGCGATGAAGCTGGTGTCGAGCGCGGAGAACTCCTCGCTCGACTGGAAGGCCCAGTACAAGTACATCGAGGACATCGGCGACGGCCGCGGCTACACCGCCGGCATCATCGGCTTCTGCTCCGGCACCGGGGACATGCTCGACCTGGTCCAGCTGTACACCGACCGCAAGCCCGGCAACGTCCTCGCCAAGTACCTGCCCGCCCTGCGCAAGGTCAACGGCACCGACTCCCACGCGGGACTGGACCCGAACTTCCCCAAGGACTGGGCGAAGGCCGCCCAGGACAGCGCGTTCCAGCAGGCCCAGAACGACGAACGCGACCGCGTCTACTTCAACCCCGCGGTCGCCCAGGGCAAGACCGACGGCCTGCGCGCACTGGGCCAGTTCGCCTACTACGACGCCATCGTCATGCACGGTGACGGCGACGACCCCACCAGCTTCCGCAACATCCGGGCGCGCGCCCTGCGCAGCGCCAAGCCCCCGGCCCAGGGCGGCAACGAGACGACCTACCTGAACGCCTTCCTCGACGCCCGGGTCTGGGCCATGAAGCAGGAGGAGGCGCACAGCGACACCAGCCGCGTCGACACCGCGCAGCGGGTGTTCCTGCGCAAGGGCAACCTCGACCTGAACACCCCGCTCGACTGGAAGGTGTACGGGGACAGCTACCACATCGGCTGACCCGCCGGGACGGCGAGGCGGCACGGCAGGCAGGCCGGCGCGGGTGCCACGGGACCCGTGCGCGCGCCCCGGCGGCCTGCCGTGCCGTGCGGCGCCGGAAGACGGCGATCGCCGGCGCACCCGCCTCGCCCCGGCGCCGTGCGCCGAGGCGAGGCGGGCGGGGCGCACTCGCATGGCACGCCCCTGACGAGGAAAGATGGGTGGTGAGTGCACGACCCCACCGATGCGGAGGAACAGAACTCATGCCGCACGAGCGAGCCGGCCGGCCGGCCGGTCCCGAGGACCTCGTCGACGTGGCCCGGCTGGTCACGGCGTACTACACACTGCACCCGGACCCGGCCGACCCGGGCCAGAGGGTGGCGTTCGGCACCTCGGGACACCGGGGCTCGTCCCTGGCCACCGCGTTCAACGAGGACCACATCGCCGCCACCAGCCAGGCGATCTGCGAGTACCGCGCGGGCCAGGGCACCGACGGCCCCCTCTTCCTGGGCGCCGACACCCACGCTCTGTCGGAGCCCGCCAAGGCGACCGCGCTGGAGGTGTTCGCCGCCAACGAGGTGACCGTGCTCATCGACGCCGAGGACGGCTACACGCCCACCCCCGCCGTCTCGCACGCCATCCTCACCCACAACCGGGGCCGCACCTCCGGGCTCGCGGACGGCGTGGTCGTCACCCCCTCGCACAACCCGCCCGCCGACGGCGGCTTCAAGTACAACCCGCCGAGCGGCGGCCCGGCGGCCTCCGACGCGACCTCCTGGATCCAGGACCGCGCCAACCAGATCATCACCGGCGGCCTGAAGGACGTCCGCCGGGTGCCGTACTCCCGCGCGCTCGCCGCGGGGACGACCCGGCGGTACGACTTCCTCGGCTCCTACGTCGCCGACCTGCCGAGCGTCGTGGACCTGGACGCCGTCCGCACGGCCGGCGTGCGCATCGGCGCCGACCCGCTCGGCGGGGCCTCCGTCGCCTACTGGGGCCGTATCGCCGAGGAGCACCGCCTCGACCTCACGGTGGTCAACCCGCACACCGACCCGACCTGGCGGTTCATGACGCTGGACTGGGACGGCCAGATTCGCATGGACTGCTCCTCGCCGTACGCGATGGCCTCCCTCATCGAGCAGCGCGACCGGTTCCAGATCGCCACCGGCAACGACGCCGACGCCGACCGGCACGGCATCGTCACGCCGGACGCCGGCCTGATGAACCCCAACCACTACCTCGCCGTCGCCATCTCCTACCTGTACCGGCACCGCGAACAGTGGCCCGCCGAGGCGGGCATCGGCAAGACCCTGGTCTCCTCCAGCATGATCGACCGCGTCGCGGCCGACCTCGGGCGCCGCCTGGTCGAGGTGCCGGTCGGGTTCAAGTGGTTCGTGGACGGGCTGATGAACGGCGACCTCGGGTTCGGGGGCGAGGAGTCGGCCGGAGCGTCCTTCCTGCGCCGGGACGGCTCGGTGTGGACCACCGACAAGGACGGCATCATCATGGCCCTGCTCGCCTCCGAGATCACGGCGGTCACGGACCGGACCCCGTCGCAGCACTACGCCGACCTGACCGGACGTTTCGGCGCACCCGCCTACGCCCGCATCGACGCGCCCGCCACCCGCGAACAGAAGGCGCTGCTCGCCAGGTTGTCGCCGGACCAGGTCACCGCGGACACCCTGGCGGGAGAGCCGGTCACCTCCGTCCTCACCGAGGCGCCCGGCAACGGCGCCCCGATCGGCGGCATCAAGGTCTGCACCGAGAACGCCTGGTTCGCGGCCCGCCCCTCCGGCACCGAGGACGTGTACAAGGTGTACGCCGAGTCCTTCCTCGGCGCCGACCACCTCGCCCGGGTGCAGGAGGAGGCCCAGGCGGTGGTCCTGGGGGCGCTCGGCGGCTGACGGTCCGTACGGCGGCCTCCGGCGGGGTGCGGCGGAGGCCGCCTTCGGTGCCAGGTCGTGGCGGCGGCCCGGCCCACCCGCGGCCCGGGTTCGGATGCGCCCGTGGGCCGCGCCCGCTCGCGCCGGCCGGCCGGCGCGCTCGTGCGGGTGGGGGCCGCTCAGCCGTGGTCGCGGCCCGCGTCCAGCCGGTTCAGGACCGCCTGTGCCATGGCCGCCTCGCCCTTGGCGTTGGGGTGGGCCGGAGCCGCGGGGGAGGCCGGCTGCAACGGCTCGATCCAGCGGTCCGCGGGGGCCTTGCACATGTCGTGGCCGACGGTGGGCCGGTAGGTGTCGGCGTACTCGGCCCGGTTCACCGCCGCCACCAGGCGCAGCATCAGGTTCAGCCGCTTCTCGGTGTCACGGAGGTAGGGGAAGTCCTGCCGCGCGAACGGCACCTGCGGGAAGCAGCCGCTGCCGTCGTCGGGCAGCAGGTCCGGATAGCCGACGACGACCACCCGGGCATGCGGCGCCCGGGCGCGCACCGCGCGCAGCACCCGGTCCACCTTCGGCGCGGTGCGGACGACGGCGAGGGTCAACTGGTCGTATCCGCCGGCCCGGTAGGAGCGTTCGCACGGGTTGCCCGCCGGATCCTGGGCGGCCAGGCGGGCACAGGTGCCGATGATGGGGCCGAAGCCGACGTCGTTGCCGCCGATCTGGAGGGTGACCAGGTCCGTGTCCCGGCGCAGCGCGTCGAGTTGCGGGGGGTTGGAGCCCTGCGCCTGCCACATCTGCGCGGTCGTGGCACCACCGCAGCTGACGTCCGTGAACGAGGTCGCCTGCCGTTGCGCCGCCACGAGGGAGGGGTAGTTGTGGTCCGAGCGTGCGCACCCGGCGTCCACCTGGCCCGGGATACCGGGGCCCGAGGTGTAGGAGTCGCCGAGAGCCACGTAGGCCAGGCCGTGGCCACCGGGGTGCGCGGCGGCCGGTGCCGTGGACGCGGCGACCAGGGCGCATCCGCTCATCGCCACTCCGAGTGCGGTGGCCCGCCGCCGGCCTCTCGCCCCGCCCGCCACCCGCGTGCCGTCGTTCACCATGGTTCCGCCCCCTGAGGCCGCTGCGGCGCGCGGGGGCCACCGTGGAGCAGCCCTCGCGCCTTCGACTGGGCCTGTATACCGTCCGGTTGGTCTCACCGACCAGAAGCGGGAGGCAACGACTTCCGGCGAAGCGCCCGCGCAACGGGTGCCGGAGGAGGGTCCGTTCGGCCGAGACCGAGGCGGGCGGGCGGGGGGACGCGGGCACCGTGCGGCAGGAGGCCGGGGCACCGTACGGCGAAGGGGCCGGGGGTTAGGGCACCAGGGGGCCGGGGCACCGGCCGGCAGGGCAGCCGCCGATGCCCCGGGGCTCCGTCACACTCCGGCCACGGGCTCCGCGGCGGCGCCCACCCGGAGCAGGGAGTCGTCCTCGGGCCGGGCCCCGGAGAGACGGTGGCGTGCGGCGATGAGGGCCATGTCGACGTCCCTGGTGCCGGTGGCCACGCACAGTGTGTAGGAGATGTCCGCGAGCCGCTGCCGGGCCTGCGGTGTGCTCTCCTCGGCACCGAGCAGCGTGAGGGCCTCGTACTGGGCGATGAGGTCCTGCAGTACCGCGGGGTGTGCCATCAGCATGCGTTCCGCCTCCCTGGGCGCGTGGTCGATCTGCGAAGTCGCAGCGCGGATACCCGCGCGCGAGGACCGCATTCCACCCCGGCCGGACATCGCCCCCGGCGCCTCACGCCCCCCGCCGGCACCGGGCGCCGCGGGCCTCGCCCGGGCGCCCGCGGCCACCTGCCCGCATCCGCCCGACGTGGTAGTGCTGCCCGCCGTGCCCGGGGGGTCGGCCCCTGTCCGGCGCACCGGAACGTCACCCGGTCGGGTGCTCTCCGCCGCGGGCCCGCCCGGCGACGCGCCGCGATCGTGATCCTTCCGTGATCATGCCCGTGTGAGTCTGCAACCTCGAAGTGCCCTGCGAACCCGTGTCGTTCCGGCCGTGCTAGGCACTCTCAGTGTCCTGTCCCTGCTGTCCGCCCTGTCCGCCCTGCCCGCCGCCGCCCAGCCGGCGCACCGGGACGACCACCGCGCGGCGCCGCCGCCCCGTCAGGTCACCGCCGAGGAGACCCGCACCGACCTGTACCTGCGGTCCGTGCGCGACCGGCCCGCGGCCCTGCGCGACTTCTTCCGGCAACTGCCCAAGGGCGGGGATCTGCACAACCACCTCTCCGGCGCGGTGTCCACGGAGTACCTGATCGAGCTGGCCGCCCAGGACGGACTGTGCGTCGAGACCGCGACGCTGACCGCGGTCGTCCCGCCCTGCCGCACCGGCACCCGGCCCGCCGCGGACGCCCGCACCGACCGCGCGTTCCACGACGCGCTCCTGCGTGCCTGGTCCATGGAGGGCTTCCCGCCGGACCGCAACGGCCACGACCACTTCTTCGACACCTTCGGCAGGTTCGGCGAGGTCACCTGGCGGCACCGGGGCAAGCTGCTGGCCGAGGTCGCCGACACCGCCGTACGCAACAACCAGTTCTACCTGGAGACGATGGTCACCCCCGCCTCGGACGGCGCGAAGGCGCTTGCCGCCCGGGTCGGCTGGGACGCGGACCTCGCCGCCCTGCACCGCAAGCTGCTCGCGGGCGGCGGGCTGGACAGGCTCGTCGCCGAGGCCCGTAAGGAGGCCGACGACGGTGACGCGGAGTTCGGGGCCGCCGAACGCTGCGGCAGGCCGGACGCCCGGCCCGGCTGCGGGCTCACCGTCCGCTGGATCTCCCAGGCCTCCCGGGGCAGCGCTCCGGAGCGCGTCTTCACCCAGCTCGCCCTCGGCTTGCGCCTGGCCGAGGCCGACCCGCGGTTCGTCGCCGTCAACCTCGTCCAGCCCGAGGACTGGGACAGCTCCCTGCGTGACTACAGTCTCCAGATGCGCATGGTCGGCTATCTCCGCACCCAGTACCCGAAGGCCCATGTGACCCTGCACGCCGGGGAGTTGTGGCCCGGCCTGGTCAAGCCCGAGGACCTGCGCTTCCACATCCGGGAAGCCGTCGACGTCGCCCGCACCGAGCGCGTCGGGCACGGGGTCGACCTCGTCCACGAGGACGACTGGCGGCGCACCGCCCGCACGATGGCGGCCCGCCGGGTGGCCGTGGAGGTGCCCCTCTCCAGCAACGCCCAGATCCTCGGCGTGAAGGGGGCCGACCACCCCTTCACCACCTACCGCCGCTACGGCGTCCCGGTCGTCCTCGCCACCGACGACCCCGGTGTCTCCCGGATCGACATCAGCCACGAGTACCAGTACGCGGCCGCGGCCTACGGCCTGCGCTACCCCGAGCTGAAGGACCTGGCCCGCGCCTCGCTGGAGTACGGGTTCCTGCCGGGCGCGAGCCTGTGGCAGACCGTCCCCACCGCCCGGGGCTATCACCCGGTCACGGCCTGCCGCGCCGAACGCCCCGGCCTGCCGGTGCGCGGTGCGGCCTGCCGGCACCTCCTCGCGGGCAGCGCGAAGGCGCGATTCGAATGGCGTCAGGAGGTCGCCTTCGCCGCCTTCGAGCGGACGCACTCCCGCTCGTCCCGCTGAGGCCACCGGGTGACGCGGGGTGGGGCCCGGTTCGCGCCCGGGCCGCATCCCGCGTCGCGGCGGCCGTCGGGAGGCAGGGGTTTACCCCGGGTCACGGCGGCCGTCGGGCGACCGCGCCCCCGCTCGCGGACCGGAAAGCGACCTTTGGCCGACAAAGGGCCCGTCCCGCGACCGGCGGCCCCGGTTCCGCCGGTGCGAGAACGTCGTGTCCGCGCCAATACCGGCGTGCGGAGCGCCGCTCTCGCGAACCGTGCGGGCGCCCTCCCGGAGCGCCGTGCACGCGCCGTGACGTGTCGTCACGGGTTCGCCGCAGCTTCTTCACGCGGTGAGCACTTTCGGCCGCCGGGTGCCCGCCGCGGGTCCGGCGGGGCAGACGCCGTGCCGACCGCCTGCCTAGCCTCCCGGCCCATGCGATCACCTCTGATGAGACGTCTTGGTCTCACCGCCGTCCTCGCCTTCCTCCTCGCCGTCTTCGGCCTCGCACCCGCCGCGAGCGCCGACCCCGCGCCGGCCGCGCTCACCTTCGGCACCGACAGCGCCACCACCACACCCGGTGGCACGGTCAACCTCTCGATGACGATCACGAACAACAAGACCTACGACATCTGGTTCGTGTACCAGACCATCGACCCGACCTGGCTGACCACCCAGCGTCCGGACCTGAAGTACGGCTTCACCGGCTGCAGCCTGGCCACCGCCGCCGGCGCCACCCCCTGTTCCGGTACCGGCCCGAACAACCTCGGCGGCAACTACGGCGCCACCATCCCGCCCGGTCAGAGCCGTACCGTCACGCTAACCCTCCATGTCGCCGCCGACTCCGGCTGCAACGGCAACATCGGCTTCTACTCGTACTACTACGCCGAGTTCAGCGACAGCACCAACACCAACGGCGGGCCCGTGTACACGCCCGAGACGCGGGTGCTCTGCGCCTGACGGACTTCCCTGTTCCGCGGCGCGGGTGTCCTGAAACCGGCCTCCCCGCCGAACCCCCGTCACGCCGCGGGTCACCGATACGCCGCCCGGCGGGCCGTCGCGGTCCGCCGGGCGGCCGGACCTGGGGCCGGAGCCGTCCGGACGCCGCGATCCCCTCGCCACCAAGACGGTGCAACGGACAGTCAGGTTGCTTCAGGATGTTGCCGGACACCTGCACTTTTCCGTCATCTTTCGTAACTTGACCACAAAAGCTACACGGGGACATCACCATATGACGCGGATGTGCGCCGATCGGCTTCTGAGGGGGAATGCCGGCGTCGCGCAAGGGGGTGTGTCCGCTCTTCGCGAGCCGTGCTCACCCCTGCCCGGGGAGGGGACTTCACCGCATGAAGCGGACCGTACGCACCACCGTGTCGACGGTGGGCGCGCTCATCACCGCGCTATGCCTTCAGGCCGGCCCGGCACAGGCCGACGCCACCGGCGTACCGCGCATCGACCTCAGAGTCCTGGTGGTGAGCGACGGTGGTCCGGCCACCGACGCCATCGCCGCCGAACTCGACGCCGCCGGAACGCCGTACACCAAGGTCGACCTGACGAACGCCGGCCGGCCCACCATCGACGCCGCCTTCCTCGCGGACAGCGTCGACGGCCGGCCCCGGGCGAAATTCCAGGCCGTCGTCCTGCCCAACGACAACCCGTTCGCGGCCGGTTCCACCGAGATGGCCGCGCTCTCCGCCTACGAGCAGACCTACGCCATCCCGCAGGTCGACGCCTACACCTACGCCCGCCCCCAGGTCGGACTCCAGGTCCCGGCCTCCGGAGGCTACTCGGGCGGCATCGACGGCGTCCGCGCCGAGGTCACCGCCGCGGGCAAGGCCGGGCCGTTCGGATACCTCGACGGCGCCGTGCCCTTCGAGGACAACTCGCCCTCCGTCGGCGAGAGTTACGCCTACCTTTCGTCCCCCGCCCCGGGCGCCGACTTCACGCCGTACGTCCAGGCGCCGGTGCCCGGCACCAGCAGGCAGGGCTCCCTGGTCGGCGAGTACCAGCACGACGGACGGCGCGAACTGGTCGTCACCTTCGTGTACAACCAGTACCAGCAGCAGTTCCGGCTGCTGGCCCGCGGCATCGTGGAGTGGATGACCGGCGGGGTGCACCTGGGCGCCTCCCGCAACTACTTCGCCGTGCACGTGGACGACGTGTTCGCCGCCGACGACCGCTGGGACACCCAGCTCAACTGCACGCCGGGCGACGTCGACTGCTCCGGCGGAGCGGGCACGCCCAGCCCCATCCGGATGACCCCGGCGGACGTCGACTACGCCACCGCCTGGCAGAACAGCCACGACTTCACCCTCGACCTGGCCTACAACGGCTCCGGCAGCCTCGACCAGCGCGCGGACGACAACGGCGTCGACCTGCTCGCCGACAAGCTCATCGCCGACCGCGACCGGTTCCGCTGGATCAACCACACCTACACGCACGCCTTCCTCGGCTGCGAGCAGAACGTCACCGTCGTGCCGTGGACGTGCCGGACCAACACCGACGGCAGTACCGCCTGGGTCAGCCGCAGCACCATCGACTACGAGATCGCCACCAACCGCGCCTGGGGCCAGGCCGCCGGACTGCCGCTGGAGACCGACGAGTTAGTCACCGGCGAGCACTCCGGGCTGAAGATCCTGCCGCAGCAGCCGCAGGACAACCCCAACCTGGCGCTCGCGCTCGCCGACGACGGGGTGAAGTGGCTCGCCTCCGACAACTCCCGTGACCCCGCGCAGCGCCAGGTCGGCCCCGCCACCACGGTCTCCCGCTACCCGATGAACGTCTTCTACAACGCGGGCCGGGCCACCGAACAGGCCGACGAGTACAACTGGCTCTACACCAGCCGCGCCCAGGGCGGCAGCGGCATCTGCGAGGACAGCCCCGCGACCACGACCTGCCTGCCGGCGCCGCTGGACACCGCCACCGGCTACGCCGACTACATCGTGCCGCTGGAGACCCGCATCGACCTCGGCCACGTGCTGTCGAACGACCCCAAGCCGCACTTCATCCACCAGTCCAACCTCGCCGAGGACCGCATCGCCTACCCGGTGCTCAGCGGCGTACTCGACGGCTACCACGGCCTGTTCGCCGACAACACCCCCGTGGTGAACCTGCGGATGAAGGACATCGGTGCCGAACTCCGGCGCCGCACCGCGTGGAAGAACGCCCTGAACGCCGGACAGGTCACCGCGTACCGCATCGGCGACGCCGTGACCGTGCAGGCTCCGGACGGCACCGCCGTCACCGCGACCCTGCCCACCGGAACCACCCTCGACGGCAACGCCTTCGGCAGCGCCTACGCGGGCCGCGTGTCCGGCTGGACCGCCTCCGCCGGCAGCGCGCTCACCTTCACCCTGCCGTCGTCCTCCGCCGCCCCGGCCGCGGCCCCGTCCGCCACGGCGGCGGCCACCGCACCGTCCCCGCGCACCAAGCTCCCGACCGGCGTGACCGAGCAGGTCCCGTACAGCCCGGACAACTGACCGGCGCACCGAACCGAGGGCCCGTCCGCGCCACCCGCCCCACCGGGCGGGGCCGGACGGGCCCCGGTTCCGGCCGCCCACCGGCGGACGGAACCGCACGACCACCCCACACCTCGGCCGTGGAGCACAATCGATGCACGTTCAGCACGGCGTGCGCCGCCCCGGCGCCGCGCACGTCACCCTGCTCACCGAAGGCACCTACCCGCACAGCCATGGCGGTGTGAGCGTCTGGTGCGACCAACTCGTCCAGGGCATGCCCGACCTCGACTTCGACGTCATCGCCGTCACCGGAACCGGCCGCGAACCCGTCGTATGGGACCTGCCCAGCCACGTCCACGAGGTCCTCTCCGTCCCGATGTGGGGAGACCCGCCGGACGGACGCCCACCCCGGGGCCGCGCCCGCAACCGGCTGGGCGCCGCCTACGAACGTTTCCTCACCGCCCTGCTCGACCCGCGGGCCGAGGACCAGTTCGCGCCCGCGCTATACACCATGGCCCGGGCCGCCGGCGACGGCATGCTGAGCCCGTTCCTCCGCGGCGACCGGGCCGTGTCCATCCTGGCCGCGGTGTGGAACCGTCCCGGGCTCGCCGTCCGCGAGGCCCGGCCCAGCCTGCACGACGCGGTCACCGCCACCGCCCTGCTCGAACACGTCCTGCGCCCGCTCGCCGCGCCACTCCCGCGGCGGGGTGTCGCCCACGCGGTCAGCGGCGGGGTCGCCGTCCTGCCCGGCCTCGCCGCCCTGGAACGGTACGACGTGCCGCTCCTGCTCACCGAGCACGGCGTCTACCTGCGCGAGCGCTACCTCGGCTACCGCACCGCCCCCTACCGCTGGCCGGTGAAGGCCGTCGTCCTCGGCTTCTTCCGGCTGCTGGCCGAGGAGAGCTACCGCCGCGCCGCCCTGATCACCCCGGGCAACCGCTACAACCGGCTCTGGGAGGAACAGGGCGGCGCCGACCCGCAGTCGATCCGCACGGTCTACAACGGCGTGGACCCCGCCGCCTTCCCGGCCGCCGGACCCCAGCCGGACACGCCCACGCTCAGCTGGGCGGGACGGGTGGACCCGATCAAGGACCTGGAGACCCTCATCCGCGCCTTCGCCCTGGTGCGGGCCGAGATCCCCGAGGCCCGGCTGCGCCTGTTCGGCGGCACGCCCCGGGGCGGAGAGGCGTACCGGGAACGCTGCGAGGCGCTGGCGGCCGAACTGGGGCACGCGGACGCCGTCACCTTCGAGGGCCGGGTCGACGACATCAAGGACGCCTACGCGGCCGGGAACGTCGTCATGCTCTCCAGCATCAGCGAGGGCTTCCCGTTCACGCTCATCGAGGCCATGTCCTGCGGACGGGCGACCGTCTCGACCGACGTGGGCGGGGTGCGGGAGGCCGTCGGCGACACGGGCCTCGTCGTCCCGCCGCGCGACCCGGCCCGCATGGCCGCGGCAGCCCTGGAGCTGTTGGGCGACGCCGGGCGGCGCGGGGCGATGGGGGAGGCGGCCCGGCTGCGGGTGATCGAGCAGTTCACCCTGCGCCAGACCGTCGACACCTTCCGCTCGATATACCTGGAACTGCCCACGCACACCAGCCGGTCGACCGTGCCGGCCGGACGGCGGCAGGACCTGCGGATCGCCGCGAGGAGTCTGGCCGGATGAGCGGACCCATGGCCCTCGAACCGGGCGGAAGCGAACAGGACACCCTCGCCCTGCGGCTCGCCGGGACACCGCTGCGCCGCGACGACCGCACCCTCGCCCTGCGGCTGCCCGCGTACGGCCCGGACGAGGAGGCGGTGAGCCGGCTGGCCGCCGAACTCGCCGACCGCATAGGGCCGGCCGTCCACCCCTACGAGGTGGCCGCCCTGCTGGAGGCCGAGGGCCTGACCGCCGACCAGATCAAGGACGGTTACGGCCACCCGAACCTGTTCTCCCTCGCCACCGCACTCTACGAACAGGTGCCCAGGACCTTCCCGGAACCCGCACCGGCGGCCGACCCGTGGCGCCCGGACACCGTCCGCTGCCTGCTGCGCGGCGTCCTGTTCGCGCTGCCGGGACTGGCCTACCTGCTCACCGCCCCCCTGTGGCAGCCGGGACGGCACGCCGCCGGGCTGATCGTCGCCGGCCTCGTCTCCTGGGCGTGGGGCCAGGGCCTCGGCCACCGCGCCCACCTGCGGATGGTGACCGGACGCCGGGAGGCCGCCCGTACCCTCCTGACCGGCGCGCCCCTCGGGGCGGCACTCGCCACGGCCGCCGCCGTACCGCTGGCCGGCGGCGGCGCGGCGATCCCGGTGGCGGCAGCGCAGTCGCTGTATCTCGCCGCGGCCGGTGTCCTGCTCGTCCTGGCCCGCGAGCGGCTGCTGCTGGCCGCGCTCAGCCCGGTCGTCGCGGGCGCCGCCGTGCTGCCCCGGTGGGACCCCGGCACCCCGCTGCGCGTCGGGCTGCCGCTGCTGGCGCTGCTGGCCGCACTCGGCGCGACCGGTCACGTGCTGCGCGGCGCCCTCGCCGCCCCGGCAACCGCCGACACCAGGCGGACTCCGGTGCTACGGTCCGTGCCGTACGGGCTGTTCGGGCTCGCCGCCGGTCTGCTCGTCCTGATGGAGGGCCGCCGGGAGCCGTACGCGGTGATCGTGCTGACCGTCAGCATGGGCCCCGCCGAATGGCTGCTGTACCGCTACCGCGGGCTGTCCGTCGCCGCTCTGCGCGCGACCGCCACCCCCGTCGGCTTCCTGCTGCGCTCGACGGCCGTCCTCGGCCTGTGTCTGCTCGCCTATCTGCTCCCGCTGCTGCCCGCCGCCTACCTCACCGGCGCCGCACCGGCCACCCTGCTGCTGCTCGCGGCCACCCTGTGGACCGCGCTGCTCCTCCAGGCCTTCGGTACCGCCTGGCCACCGGCCGCGATCTGCCTGGCCGCCGCGTGCGCGGCCGGCGCGGTCACGCTGCTGCGCCTGCCACCGGGGCCGGCCGCGCTGCCGCTGTGCTGCGGCGCCGCCGCGCTGTGCCTCGTGGCGTGCGTGGTGCGGCTCCTCGGCCGCCCCGCCCGGCACGCCTGACGTCTCACCCAACACCGCATCAACCCGTCGGAAGGACACCGCAGTTGACCTCCGTACCGCTCGCCGCCGTCACCGGAGCCGAAGGCTTCATCGGCTCCCACCTCACCGAGGCCCTGGTCGCCTCCGGCCACCGGGTCAGAGCCATGGCCCAGTACAACTCCTTCTCCTCCTACGGCTGGCTGGAGACCCTCGCCCCGGACGTCCTCGACCACGTCGAGATCGTCCTCGGTGACGTCCGCGATCCCGGCTCGGTCCGCGGCCTGCTGGAGGGCGCCGACACCGCCTACCACCTGGCCGCGCTGATCGCGATCCCGTACTCCTACCAGGCCCCGCACAGCTACGTGGAGACCAACGTCACCGGCACCCTCAACGTGCTGGAGGCCGTGCGCGCCCTGGACACGCCCCGGCTCGTGCACACCTCCACCAGCGAGACCTACGGCACCGCGCAGACCGTGCCCATCACCGAGGACCATCCCATCAACACCCAGTCCCCGTACGCCGCTTCGAAGGCGGGCGGGGACCGGCTGGCCGACAGCTACCACGCCAGCTTCGGCACCCAGGTCGTCACCCTGCGCCCGTTCAACACCTTCGGACCGCGCCAGTCCATGCGTGCGGTCATCCCCACCGTCATCGGCCAGGTGGCGGCGGGGGAGCGCACCATCACGCTCGGCGATCTGCGACCCACCCGCGACTTCACCTTCGTCAAGGACACCGCCCAGGCCTTCCTCGCCGTCGGCACCGCCCCGGCCGAAAAGGTCGTCGGCCGCACCTTCAACGCCGGTACGGGCGGCGAGATCTCCGTCGGCGACCTCGTCGCACTGATCGGGAAGGTCATGGACACCGCCCTCGACGTCCGCGAGGACACCGCGCGCGTCCGGCCGGCCGGCTCCGAGGTGATGCGTCTGGTCGCCGACGCCACCCGGCTCGCCGACGCCACCGGCTGGCAGCCCGCCCACACCCTGGAGCAGGGCCTCGCCCAGACCGCTGAGTTCTTCCGCGATCCCGCCAACCTCGCCCGGTACAAGACCGGCATCTACAACATCTGACCGGTTCCGGCACGTTCCCCGTGTCCCCCGATCCGGCCGGTTCCGGCACGTTCCCCGTGTCCCCGTCCGGCCGGTCCCGGCACGTTTCCCATGTCCCTACGTCAAACGTCTTCACGGCAACGAAGGAGGAGCCCCATGCACGCAGTGATTCTGGCGGGAGGCAAGGGCGTCCGGCTGCGGCCCTACACCACCGCGCTGCCCAAGCCGCTCGTCCCCATCGGCGACCAGCACGCCATCCTGGAGATCGTGCTGCGCCAGCTGTCGGCGGCCGGCTTCACCCACTGCACCATCGCCATAGGCCACCTCGGCGAGATCATCCGCGCCTACGTCGGCGACGGCGCGCAGTGGGGCATGAGCGTCGACTACGCCACCGAGGACAGCCCGCTCGGCACCATGGGCCCGCTGCTCAACCTGAGAGACCGGCTGCCCGACACCTTCCTGGTCATGAACGGCGACGTCCTCACCGACCTCGACTACGCCGATGTGCTGCGCCGGCACCGGGAGTCGCGCGCCCCCCTGACCATCGCCACCTACGCCCGCAAGGTGCACATCGACTTCGGCGTACTGACCACCGACGCCAGCAAGGTGGTCGCCTTCACCGAGAAGCCCAGCATGGACTACCGCGTCTCCATGGGCGTCTACGGCCTCAGCCGCGACACCCTCGACGGCTACACCCCGGGCCTGCCGCTGGGCTTCGACGAGCTGGTCCTCGACCTGCTCCGGGACCAGACCCCGCCGCACGCCTACGAGTTCGACGGCTACTGGCTGGACATCGGGCGCCCCGACGACTACGACCGGGCCAACGCCGAGTTCACCAGCCGCAAGTCCCTGCTGCTCAAGGGAGCCTGAGTACCGCATGCGCATTCTCGTCCTCGGCGGCACCGGATATCTGGGCCGCCATGTGGCCGAGCGGCTGCGCGCCCTCCCGGGCGCGCAGATCCTCGCCGCCGGCCGCGACGCGGCGGCCGGGTACCGGATCGACCTCGCCACCGACCGACCCGAGCGGCTCGCCAAGACCCTGGCGGCGGCCGCGCCCGACGCCGTGGTCAACTGCGCGGGCGCCACCGGCGGCGACCCGGTGACCCTGGCCGAGGTCAACGCCCGTGGCCCCGCCGTACTGTGCGCCGCGCTGCGCGAGGCGGCTCCCGCGGCCCGCCTGGTGCACCTCGGCTCGGCGGCCGAGTACGGGCCCGGCACCCCGGAAGAACCGGTCACCGAGTCGGCACCCGCCTGCCCGGTCACCCCGTACGGCGCGACCAAACTGGCGGGCACCCTCGCGGTGGCCTCCGCCGCCCTGGACGCAGTGGTGCTCCGGGTCGGCAACCCGGTCGGCCCGGGGGCGCCCCTGGCCGGGCTGCCCGGCCGGATGGCCGCACTGCTCCGCTCGGCCGGCGCGGACCCCGCGGCGGAGCTGCGGCTCGGGGACCTCTCCGCGCACCGCGACTTCGTCGACGTCCGGGACGTCGCCGGCGCGGTCGAGCTGGCCGCCACGGCCCCGGGCCCGCTGCCGCCCGTGCTCAACATCGGCAGCGGAACGGCCGTACCCGTACGGGAGTTGGTGCACCGACTGGCCCGGCGGTCGGGATTCCGGGGGAAGCTGGCGGAGAGCACGGGCGGCTCGGCACGCTCGGCCCGGGTGTCCTGGCAGTGCTCCGACATCACCCGCGCCGACCGTGCCCTCGGCTGGCGTCCCGCCCATGACCTGGACGACGCCCTCGACGCGTTGTGGGCGGCCACGGCGGAGAGCGGGCCCGTGCCGTGAGCCTGCTGATACCGCTCTATGTGCACCCGGCCGAGGACCCCGGAGCCTGGCACCGCCTGATCTCGGCGGCCGCCCGCACCTACGCCGTCGTCCTCAACCCCGCGAGCGGCCCCGGCACCGCCCCCGATCCCGCGTTCACGGCGGCGGCCCGGGCCCTGCGGGCGGCCGGCGCCCGCGTGCTCGGCTACGTCGACACCGACTACGGGGTGCGGGAGCGGGCGGAGATCGCCGAGGACGTACGCCGGCACCAGGAGTGGTACGCCACCGACGGCTTCTTCCTCGACCGTGTCACCGCCACGGCGGCGGGCCTGCCGGCCTGCCGCCGCCTGGTGCGGGAGCTGCGCCGGCTCGGCGCGGGCACCGTCGTCCTCAACCCGGGCGCCCACCCGGACCCGGGGTACGGCCGCCTCGCCGACCTGACCGTCACCTTCGAGGGCCACTGGACCACGTACGTCACGGCGTTCACCCGGCCGGCCTGGACGGCGCGGCACCCGCCCGACCGGTTCTGCCACCTGGTGTACGGCGTCCCGGAGGCACTGGTGCCGCTCGCCGTGCGCACCGCGCACGAGCGGGGCGCGGCGGTGTGCGGGCCGGTGACGGGCGAACCGCCCAACCCCTGGGCGGCGTTGAGCCCCGCACTGACCGGCGCGGCGGATGTGGGAGGCTGAGCGGGTCCGCATCCGCGCAACGGGAGGCGATCCACCCCCATGGCCGTCATCCACCACACGACCCTGAAGCCGACCAAGACCGAACTGCTCGCCGCCTGGCTGCCCGCCCGCCCCTGGTACCGGGGCGCCCCCGCACCGGTACTGGAGAGGGCGGGCGGTTTCCGGCTGGACGACCCCGAGGGCGAGGTCGGCATCGAGTTCATGGTGGTCACGGACGCGACGAGCCCGCAGCGGACGGATTACCTGGTACCGCTCACCTACCGGGGGACGCCGCTCGAAGGGGGCGAGCAGGCGCTCATCGGCACGTCGGAGCACGGCGTGCTGGGCAGACGCTGGGTCTACGACGGCTGCCACGACCCGGTACTGGTCACCGAGTTGCTGTCGCTGATCGAGGGCAGGGCGCAGGCGATGGCCCAGAGCATCAGCGACACGCCAGACCACGAGGTGACCCGCTCCCACACCGGGGCCGTCCTCACCGGCGGCACGTTCGCTCCCGAGCCGGCCGACGACCGGGACGGCACGCGGCTGCCCACACCCGGTGGCCCGGTCCTGCACGTCCACCGCGTGCTCACACCCACCGACGAGAACCCGCCGGCGGCGCCCCGGGGCGCCCTCGGGCACGTCGCCACCGGCTGGCCGGGCCCGGACGGCACCCGGCTGCGGGCCGTCCTGTTCACACTGCGCTCCGCCTGATCGGGCGCCGCCCGCCGACCGGCCGACGGTGGCCGCAGGACCGGCCGGCGGTGGCCGTAGGGCCGGTCAGCGGGGCCAGCAGGACCGGCCGGTGGTGGTCGTAGGACCGGTCGGCGGCGCCTGTAGGGCCGGTCGGCGATGGCCGTGGGACCGGTCGACGGTGAATAGGTGGCTGGCGCTGCGAGACGGCCGGCGGTGAAGAACCGGTCTGTGGTGAAGAACCGGCCCGTGGTGAAGGACCGGTTGGCGGCGCGGGACCGGCCGGCGGAGGACCGGTCAGCGGTGTGAGACACCGGCGGAGCGGGACCGGCCGGCGGTGCTGGGCTGGTCAACGGTGCTGGGCTGGTCAACGGCGCTGGCCGGTCAACGGTGCCGGGCTGGTCAACGGCGCTGGCCGGTCAACGGTGCTGGGCCGGTCACCGGTGCTGGGCTGGTCACCGGTGCTGGGCTGGTCAACGGTGCTGGGCTGGTCAACGGTGCTGGGCTGGTCAACGGTGCTGGGCTGGTCAACGGTGCCGGGCCGTCAAACGGTGCCGGGCCGGTCGGCGGTGCGCCCCGGCGTCGGCGGACCGGGCGCGCAGCCGCCCCCTGTCTGGCATGGACGGGTCAAATCTGTCACTCTTTCGGCAGTCGTCGCCCGCACCCCATGAGGGCGCGACGGGCTCCTCGGCACCAAGCACACGAACGCGCAAGCCCCGTCCGCGGCCGCCCCGGCGCACCCCAGCCGACCGGGCGGCCTCCGAGCCGGCCGGACCACGGCCGCCGCAAAAGGAGTAGCGTGTGAGACCGACCCCCCACAAGGCCCTCGGCACCGGCGTGCTCGCCGTCGCCGCGGCGGCCGCCCTCGTACTCCCCGGCACACCCGCCGCCGCTCGGCCGGCCACGGCCCCCGCCGCCTGCACTCCGGCCCAGGCGGTCGCCAACGGCGGCTTCGAGAGCGGGACCGCACCGTGGACCGCGTCCCCGTCCACGGTGATCACCAGCCGCACCGGGCAGAGCGCCCACGCCGGCGGCTCCTACGCCTGGCTGGACGGATCCGGCGGCACCCGCACCGACACCCTCGGCCAGAGCGTCACGATCCCGGCCGGGTGCAGCACCGCCACCCTGACCTTCTGGCTGCACATCGACACCGCCGAGACGACCTCGTCCACCGCCTACGACAAACTGACGGTCAAGATCGGCAGCACGACGCTGGCCACCTACTCGAACCTCGACAAGAACACCGGCTACGTGCAGAAGTCGCTCGACGTGTCCTCGTTCGCCGGCCAGACGGTGAACCTGTCCTTCACCGGCACCGAGGACTCCAGCCTCCAGACGAGTTTCGTCCTCGACGACATCGCCCTCGACACCTCCGGCGGCACCACACCGCCGCCCGGCGACTCCACCCGCACCCCGGCGGCACCCTCGTACACCGTCAGCCTCGCGAGCGACACGAGCGGCACCGCCTGGACCGGGCACGAGAGCGTCACCTTCACCAACGCCTCCGCCGCCCCGCTGGGCGAGGTCTACCTGCGGCTGTGGGACAACTACCACGGCAGCTGCGACGCGATGCCCATCAAGGTGGGCAACGTCACCGGCGGCACGGCCGGCGCCCTCTCCGTCGCCTGCACCGCCCTCAGGATCGACCTGCCGTCCCCGCTCGCCCAGGGCCGCAGCGCCACCGTCGGCTTCGACCTCGGCATCACCGTGCCCAGCGGCGCCGACCGATTCGGCCACGACGGGGCGTTCAGCTTCATCGGCAACGCGCTGCCCGTCCTCGCCGTCCGCGACGGCGCGGGCTGGCACCTGGACCCGTACACCAACAACGGCGAGTCGTTCTACTCCCTGGCCGCCGACTTCAAGGTGACCCTCGACCACCCCAGCGGCCTGCTCGTCCCGGCCACCGGCACCTCCACCGACACACCCGGCTCCAGCGGCCGTACGGTCACCACCGCCACCGCCGCCAAGGTCCGCGACTTCGCCTGGGCGGCCGGCCCCTTCACCAAGATCTCCGGCACCTCCGCCGCCGGCGTCCCGGTGAACGTCTACTCCGTCTCCGGCATCAGCTCCTCCAGCGCCCAGTCCATGCTCAGTACCGCGAGGAGCGCCGTGGACGCCCACGCGGCCCGCTTCGGCGCCTATCCCTACGGCGAGCTGGACGCGGTCATCGACAACAACTACTGGTTCGGCGGAATGGAGTACCCCGGATTCGTCCTGGACCTGGTCAGCACCACCGCCCTCACCCATGAGATCGGCCACCAGTGGTGGTACGGCATCGTCGGCGACGACGAGTACAACAGCCCCTGGCTGGACGAGGCGTTCACCGACTACGCCACCGATCTCGCGCAGGGCAAGACCGGCAGCGGCTGCTGGAGCAGCGTCTCCTGGGCCTCCGGTGCCGAGAAGATCACCAACTCCATGGCCTACTGGGACGCCCACTCCTCGCGCTACTCCACCGTCGTCTACGGCTACGGCAAGTGCGCCCTGCACGACCTGCGGCGCCTCATCGGTGACACCGCCATGAGCAAGCTGCTGAAGGACTACGCGACCGCGCACTGGTACGGCGTGTCCACCACGGCCGAGTTCAAGGCGGCGGCACAGGCCGCCACGAGCACGGACCTGACCTCCTTCTGGACCCAGCACCGCATCGACGGCTGAGCCGGAGACGGCCGGCCGGGCGAGGCCCCCGCGCGGCGCCCCGCCCGGCCGGAGCCACTCGTCTGGACCAAAGTCGGGCCGGGATGGCCTTCGTTGGGCGGTATCCGGAGTGCGGCGCCACCCGACCGCGGGTCAGATGGATGTCGTGCACCCTCTGATAAGACTCCACCGCCGCCGCTCACGCCTGGCCGTCACGGCAGCCCTGACCGGCCTCCTCCTCGCCCTGTCCGCCCCGGCGGCCCTGCCGGGAACGGGGCCCGACACCCCCGCCCGTGGCAGCGCCTACATGGGCATGGGCGTCCTCGCCCACGACGGAAGCGGCGTCGGCCCCGACGCCCCGAGCAACGACAACCGCGTCACCCAGACGGAAGGCGTCGACGTCGCCAGTTACCAGGGCAACGTCGACTGGCCGACCCTGTGGGGCGCCGGCAACAGATGGGCCTACACGAAGGCCTCGGAGGGGACCTACTACACCAACCCCTACTTCACCCAGCAGTACAACGGCTCGTACGACACCGGCATGATCCGCGGCGCGTACCACTTCGCCACTCCGGACACCACCGGCGGCGCCGCGCAGGCCGACTACTTCGTGGACCACGGGGGCGGCTGGTCCAAGGACGGCAAGACGCTTCCCGGCGTCCTCGACATCGAGTGGAATCCCTACGGAGCCGCCTGCTACGGCAAGACCAAGAGCGGGATGGTCACCTGGGTACGCGACTTCCTGAACCGCTACAAGACCCGTACGGGCCGCGCCGCGGTCATCTACACGGCCACCAGCTGGTGGACCGACTGCACCGGCAACTACGCGGGATTCGGCGCTTCCAACCCGCTCTGGATCGCCCGCTACGCCGCCACCGCGGGAACGCTCCCGTCGGGCTGGACGGCGTACACGATGTGGCAGTACACCTCCACCGGGAAGACGGTCGGTGACCACGACCGCTTCAACGGCTCGGCGTCCCAGCTGAAGGACTTCGCCACGGCATGACCGCCGGCCGTGCGGCGGGAGTCGGGCCGCAGGGCCGAAGCGAAGCGACCAGGGCATGGGCGGCGCGGCACAGCCGTCCGTGCCCCGTGGAGGGGGCAGCGTAGGCGACCCGTCGGGGATGACCCCTCGGGTGGCCGCGGGTGTGCGGCGCCGCGTCGCCGTCCAGGGCGCGCTCGAGGTCCTGGACGGCGACGGGGCCGCGGGAACGCCGGGGCCGCACCCCGTGGTGGCAGGTCACGCCAGTTCCACATCGCCTCCCGACGCGGTTGCCGACTCGGACGCGCCTGCCGCACCTTCCGGGCCCGTCGTGGTCGCCGCAGGCGCGGTTTCCGCGGCCGCCGTCGCCCCGGGCGGGACCCGGCCCGGCGCGGGGCGCCGTACCACCAGGCTGCTCACCTCGAACGACATCCCGGTCGTCTCCGGCGGGGGCGGGGGGTGGTAACGCCCGGCGCAGACCGAGAGGTTGACGATGAGGTAGGCACGCCAGTCCCGGCCCACGCCCCGCCCGTCCTCGAAGACCCGCTCGCCGTTCAGCCACCAGTTCACCGAGCGCCGCCCGAACTCCGTGCGCAGGTCCACCCACGCACCCGGGCGGACGGCGTCGTCGCGGTGGTAACGGTTGGTGCCGCGTACGTGGTTGGTGAATTCCAGCAGATCCGGGTTGTCGGGGTGGTATTCGAAGACGTCGATCTCCTGGTCGCCGTCCCGCCAGGTCCAGATGGCAGGCCAGGCGCCGGTCTCCCGGGGCAGCCGGACACGGGCTTCCAGGACGTCACCCGGCCGTACCGTGAACCCCTCCTCACTGCCCTCGGTCGTCAGCAGGCCCGTGTTCCACCTGCCGTCAGGCCGGCGCCTGGCCCGGAAGACCCCCGAGCGGCTGTAACCGGCGTCGGGGACCAGGTAGTCCAGTTTGTCGTCACGCGGATTGACCGGCCCCCCGTCGGGATAGGCCCACGAGCGGCCGGCGACCCACTGGGCCGCGGAGGTGAAGTCCGCGATGAAGACGACCTGGGACCCGGCTGCGCGTCGCGGGGCCGGCAGCCGGCCACTCGGCGTCGATTCGTCCATGCCGGATGTCTCACCCATCGGTGACCGGGCATGCGCCCGGGCCCCGACTCGGCGCCGAGATTGACCCTTTCGAGGGACCGCCCCGGCGCGGCGCACCGATCCGCAGCACCTCGGCGACCGCGTGTCCTGTGCCGTCGAACCTTCTCCTTCTCCTTCGCCCCGCTCCAGGCCGAACTCGCACTCCTGGGACACCGTTCGGTCGCCGTGGAGCCGCCCGGCCATGGTTTCGCCACCTGAAGTGGCTGATCGGCACCGGCGGCCCGCCTCCTGAGCGACATCGCGGCGACGGCGGGCCGGCCGGGGCGGGAACGACACGGCCCGACGGTGGCGCCAAGGCCGCGGCGACCCACTCCACACCGCCCTGACCAGCGCAGACATCGACCGGCACACGCTCAAGGTCGCATACCACAGGACCGCCGCCGCGCTGCCCGCCGTCGAACCCGTCCTGGTGCGGCGCGAGTCCGCCCGACCGGCCCGCCCGCCGGAGCCGCGCGGCCGGGACGCCCTCGTGCCTGCCGTCAGCCCGTCAGGCCGCGCCGCAGGAAGTCGACGCTCTCCGCCACGACGGCGGGCACCTCCGCGGAACCGAGGAAGATGTGGTCGGCCCCTTCGACGGGCCGCACGGTGACCTCCCCGCCCGCTTCCCTGAGCACCCGGGCCAGCGCCTCGCTCTGGCTGTAGGGCACGACCTGGTCCTCGCGGCCGTGGACCAGCAGGAAGGGGGGCGGAGTGCCGCCCGTCGCGTACGTCACGGGGCTGGCGGCACACGCGCGTACCGGCCGTTCGGCCTCCGGGCCGCCGAGCAGCGTCGTGAGAGGGCTCGGGTACGACGGTCCGCCGGGCATGGGCGGCAGGGGCCGGGCGAGCAGCGGCTCGATGTCGGACACGCCGTACCAGTCGACCACCACACGCACCGCACTGTCCTCGCCGGTTACGCCCTCCGTGCCCTCGAGCCAGGCTCCGTGCGCGCCGGCGCGGACCAGACCGGCCAGCGCGGCGAGGTGGCCGCCCGCCGACTCACCCCAGGCGCCGATGCGTCCGGGGTCGATGCCCAGCACCGTCGCGTGCCGCCGTACGTACCTGATGGCGGCCTTGACGTCGTGCAACTGGGCCGGGAAGGGCGCTTCGAGGCTGTGCCGGTAGTCGACGCAGACGAGGGCCAGCCCGGCGCCGAGCACGGCCCCGTGCAGCAGCTCCACCGGCACGGTCGGCGGCGGATAGCGCCGATCGCCCTCCAGCCAGCCGCCGCCGTGGATCCATACGACGGCGGGTGCGGGTGCCGGGACGGGCGGCACGTGGACGTCCAGCAGTCGCGGCCGGTAGCCGGGCGAGGTGGCGTAGCTCAGCCCGGCGAAGCGGGTCACGCCGTCACTGCCGGCCACCGCCGGGGTGGGCGCCAGACAGGAGGGCGGCGGCCAGGTCGTGTCGCGCGGGTCAGAGGCGGTGGACGTCATGTCGGGGGCCTTCCGTCACGAGCCGGGGTGATCGGCCGGGGGAGCGAAGCCGTCGGCGCGGGATGTTACACGTGTAAGCCCCCGTTCCTGGGGAAGTTCGACCACGACCGTGTCGGAGCCGGCGGAAGCCTGTGCGGCGAGCTGGGCCACCGCCCGGCCCGCCGCCACCGCGCCCCGCCACGGCCGCACGCGGGGCGGTACGGTCGGCGCCATGGCTGATGTGCGGCTGACCACCTCGTCCTGCCCGGTCCCCGGCGTCGTCGACGACCTCGGGGAGGCCCGCGCGCCACGGAGCGCCGGCCGGGGTCGAGGCGTGTCGCACGTCGAGATCCTGCAGTTGCTCGTCTCCCCGGTGCACCGGTTCGCGGGCCGGCCGGGCGAGGGACTGCCCGAGCTGCCGGGCGACGAACTGGTGCCGGCGGCCGAGGTGCGCGCGGGGCTCGGCATCGTCGGCGACCGGTACTTCAACCACCCCGCCCACCGCAACGCCTCGATCACCCTCATGGCGGCCGAACGGATCCCGCCGTACGAGCCGCACGAGGGGGATCTGCTGCGGACCCGGCGCAACGTCCTGCTGCGCGGAGTCGACATCGACGCCTACATCGGCGCGACGGTCTTCCTCGACAGCGGCACCGGACCGGTCGACCTGGCGGTGCGCGGCGCTGCCCGGCCCTGCGCGTGGATGGACACCACTCTCGGCCCCGGGGCGCAGCGCGCGCTGCGCGGCGGCGGGGGAGTCCGCTGCCGGCCGCTGACCGACGGCACCCTCACGGTCGGCCCGGCCGTGTTCGGCGTTCGGGAGCCGGGACCGGCGTAGAGGCACGACGGCGCCACCGGGTCCGGCCGGCCGCGGTCAGCTGCCGGAGACCGCCAGCTGGTCGGCGAGCCGGTGGGCCTGCGCGAGCAGTGTGCCGTAGGTGGCCAGTTCGTCGGGGTCGTCCGGCAGGGAGCGGACCAGGTCCCGGCGCAGCTCCTGCAGCGTCTCCCGCAGGTCGGCCACCGCCTTGTGCAGTTCGTCGTAGCGCTCGTCGCTGAACCGGCTGTCACCGTAGAGCCACAGCGCATCGGCGGTGCGGCACAGGAACTCGGCGTACCGGTGCGCGACTTCGGGGCGCGGCGCCGGCTTGTCCTCGGCGGCGGCCTCCAGCACCGTCCGGGTCACTCCCGCGGTGTGTACGGCCGCGTAGTCGAGGACCACCACCGCGTCGTCGTACTCCTTGCCCACCGCCGGCGCGGTGCCGGCGCGGCGCAGGCGCAGGTTCCCGCGCAGGCTCTCCCGGCTCCATCCGACCGACGAGTGGGCCTCCGCCACGAGCTGGCGCAGCCGCAGGGCCCGGTCGTGCCAGGCGCCGGCCTCCTCGGCGTTCCAGCGACCCTCGGCCAGCCCGTCCGCCACGGCCCGCAGGATGTCGTGGGCCTCCTCGGTGGCGTCCCGCAGCACGGAACGGCTGTCCCGCAGATACAGCGGCGGCCGGATCAGTGCGTTGACGGCGATGCCGACGACCGCGCCGAACAGGGACTCGCCGAGCCGGGCCGCCGAGGTGGTGACGGTGACCGAGCCGTTGGTCAGGACGAACAGGGCGCCGGTGGCCGCGTAGATGCCGTGGCTGCCGAGGCGCCTCCACTGGCCGAGCAGCATCGTGAGGGGCAGCACCACCGCCATGGCGACGACCGGGTCGTGCAGCAGCAGTCCGACCGCGGTGGCGACGACCGTGCCGGCCGCGACCGCCGCCAGCTGCTGCAGGCCGTGCGCGATCGACCGGTACACGGTCGACTCCACCAGCACCACCGCCACCCACGGTGCCACGAAGGCCACCGGCGCGTGCAGCCACCAGCCCGCCACCGCCCAGGCCACCCATGCGGCGAGCGCCCCCTTCAGCGCCTGGACGGTCAGATCGCGCTCGCGACCGGGTCCGGCACCGGCCCGGCGTACCCAGCGCACCGCCTCGTACAGATCACGTGCCGAGGCCTGCCATGTCGTTCGTATCCCACGCACGCGGCCCGGGTGCCACCCGGGCACCGTCTCATGCCCCTCGCCCGCATCTCACACGGTCGTGGCTCGCGTCACACGGTCGTGCATGCTCGCGCGCCGAAGGGGGTACGACGACGGCGGCGCCGTCTCCTTGGGACGAGGAGACGGCGCCGCCCTTCCTCACACGCCCCCGGCGTCGGGCCAGCCGTCCGATGAGGTGGACGAGCCCGGCGAGGACGTCGGTGAGAAGGTTCACGGTCGTGTTGCTCCGTGCGGTGTGGCCGAGAGCGGGACCGGTGCGGCAACCACGGTCTGCAGCCCGTCCTTCGCACACCGTGAGTATCCGGCCGGTCACTCGACCCCCGTGGTCATATGAACGACGACCGGCCGTTCGAGGGAACACCTGATCCCGCGTTC
Source organism: Streptomyces sp. NPDC096012 (assembly GCF_040426375.1). Lineage (NCBI taxonomy): Bacteria > Bacillati > Actinomycetota > Actinomycetes > Kitasatosporales > Streptomycetaceae > Streptomyces > Streptomyces sp. NPDC096012. The sequence goes on along the minus strand of NZ_JBEOTD010000028.1, from coordinate 14,236 downwards.
GGACCGGATCGGCGGAGCGCCGTCCGGGAGCAGGGACCGGAGCCGGTCGGTCACGAAGGATCGGTCCGCAGGGCGTTGAGCACCGCCCAGACCACCGAGACGAACGGCACGGCCACCACCGCGCCGATCACGCCGGCCACGATGCTGCCCGCGATGACGGACACGGCGACGACGAGCGGGTGCAGCCGCACCGCCCAGCTCAGCACAAGAGGATGCAGCACATGCCCTTCCAGCTGGCCGATCACGACGATGAGCACCAGGACCGCCAAGGCCGTGACCGGTCCGCGCCCGGCGAGCGCGACGATCGTGGCGACACCGAGCGCCACCGGCGAGCCCACCAGCGGCACGAACGCCGCGAAGAACTCCAGCAGGGCCAGCGGCAGCGCGAGCGGCACCCGCAGCACCAGCAGGGCGACACCGACCAGTACGGCGTTGGTGGCGGCCACGATGATGATGCCGCGCGTGTACCCGGCGAAGGTCCGCCAGGCCGCCCGCCCTGCCCGGTCCCAGGCCGGCCGGGCACCGCTCGGCAGCAGCCGGTCGCGTGCCCAGCCCCACAGGTGCTCGCCGGAGTGCAGGAAGAACACCGAGGCGAACAGCGCGAGGACACCGCCCGTGACCACCTCGACCACTCGGCCGAACTCGTTGACCGCGCTGCTCAGCAGGGACGACCGGTGCGTGGACACATAACGCGTCAGCTGGTCCTGGAGCGCGGAGAGCTTGCCGGGGCTGAGCCGGAACGGCGGCCGTTGCAGCCAGTCCTGGATGCGGTGCACGCCGCCGCCGAAGTCGTCCACCAGCCGGGGCCACTCGCCCGCGACCGCGTTGCCCACCAGGGCGAACAGGGCCAGCAGGAGCAGCAGGCTGCCCACGAGGACCACGGCCACGCTCAGCGGTCTCGGCAGCACCCGGGCGAGCAGGTCGGTCGGCGGGCGCAACACCGAGGTGACGACCAGCGCGAGGAACAGGGCGACGGCGATGAGCTGGAAACTGCCGAGGATGCTGAAGATGCCGTACACGACGACGCCGACCGCGATGAGCCGCCAGGCGTAGGCCGCGGCGATCCGCAGCCAGGGCACCGTCCGCACGGCCTCGGGACGCCGCGGGCCGGGGCGCGCGGGGGCAGGGAGCCGCACGGAGTAGGCGGGCCGGCTGCCCAGCACGGCGCCCTCCGCCCGGCTTCCGCCCCTCGGTCCGGCCGCCCGCCGACGCGCATCACCCACCACTGCTCCCGCCTGCTCTCCGTCCCGGTCGCTGACGGCCCGTCACATCTAGAGAACGGTAAGCGCAAGGCGGGGGAGTGCCTCGTGCAACGCGCCCGCGCGCCCGAGAGCGGACGGTCACAGGACCTTCACAACCGGGGAGGCTGCGCGGGCGCGGACCGGGGGACCCGGCCGGTGTCATCGGTACGGAGGGAGAACCTCCTGTGATCATCATCGCGGTACTGCTGCTTCCGGTCCTCAGCATCCTGCTGTACGGCCTGGACCAGGTCGAGGACCGGTGGGTCGCCCGGCCCCCAGCCTCCCGGCACGCACGTCCCCGGAAGCGTCGTCGGGCGAGGGTGGCCCGTCACTGAGAACGCGGGCGCGGGGCGTCACCGGGTGCGGGGGCAGGCTTCCGCCGGGCACGGGTGGACTCGGCCGCGGGCCCGGCTGCTCCCGGCCACGTCTCAGGTGTACTCGGCCGCGCGGCCGACCGGCAGCAGCTCGCGGATGTCCGCGGGCAGCGCGCCGGCCATCCGCTCGGTCAGCTCCGGGGCGAGTGCGGCGTCGAGCACCTCGAGCACGGCGACGGCATTCCGCAGCGCCGTCTCCTCGTCGGTGCCCGCCCGGTCGGCGATGCGGCCGGCGAAGGCGGTCAGGCCGAACCGCTCGCCCGTCGCGCCGGAACCGTCTCCGGACGTGTCGGTCATCTCCGTCATGGCCACCGCCATGTCGGGCGGCAGCTGAGCGGCCACATGCCGGGCCAGTCCGGCGGGCAGCCGCTCCGCCAGTGTGCTCACGACCGCGTGCGCGGCCCGCTCGGCGGTGTTCCGGTCGGGCAGGTGGGCGAGCACCTGCACCTTTCCCATCAGCTCGTCGTGATGCATGGAACCGGTCCCTTCCTCAGCAGTACCTCTCCACGCCGGGCGAGGCGGCCCCGGCCGAGTACCCCCCTCACGCGCACCCGCCCCGCCCCGCCCCGCCCGCCCCGGGCTGGCCCCTCCCGCCCGCCGCGTCCCGTCCGTCCCGCCCCGTCCCGCCCGGCACGCCGGCCACTCGCCGGACCCGGCGAACGGCGGTCTACTGGTGATCCGGACTCCGGCGGACACCCGGGCCCGTGGTGTCGTGGCCCCGCCGCGGGGCAGACGCCGGGACGGGGCACAGGCGGCACGCGACGTGCGAGGTGTGGATGTCAGGAGTGGGGCTGGCGGGTGCGCCCGACCTACCGCACCGGCGCCGCGCCTGATGCAGGCGTGTACCCGGCGCGGTTTCCGGATCATGCAGGTCAGGGTGGAACGGCTGCCGGGCGGCACGGACGACGCCGCACGGGCGCTGCTGGAGCTCGAGGGCCCCGACGACTCCGCCCGGCTGACGTCGGATCTGTTCCAGGAGGAGGGGGTGCTCGACATGGAGCTGATCCCGGCGGCGGACGAGGAATGACCGGTGGTGTCGCGGTCGATGACCGGTGGTGTCGCGGCCGCTTCAGCTCTCGGCCTTCTGCTGTGTCCACGTCCAGGCGTACTGCAGCCAGTCCGCCACCGTCAGGGCGGCGAAGCCGCCGCAGACCAGCCGGGTGAACCGGGGCGCCGCCGCGTAAGAGCACATCAGGGCCCCCGCCGCCCAGGCGGAGGCGCAGAACGGGCACGCCAGCAGGTCGCCGACGGCCCGCCGGACCCCGCTGCCCCGCGGCTCGTCCATGACCTCGCCGCCCTCACCGTGGCCCGCGCGACGGGTGAACGGGGCACGGAGGAAGCTCGTCACCTTGTCCCTGGTCAGCAGCCGTGACGCCTTGTACGAAGCGGTGCCCAGCAACGCCACGTCCCACGGCGGCACCTCCTGGGGCAGCCGGACCCCCCGCTGCCGGGCCACCAGCGCGAAGCCGCCGACGCCCGCCGCGAACACGGAGGCGAGGACGGCGTAACCGCCCAGCGGTTCTTCGCCCTGGTCGTCGTAGTGTGCGGCGTCCGTCGTCATGAGTCCTCCCAGACCTCCCCGATGCGTGCCGTCCTGGCACGGCCCGCCCCGGGTTCCCCTGCCCGAGGGGGCGACACGTGCCGGCGGCCCCGGGGCGGAGGCGGGGGCACGGCGGGCGGAGGCGGGGCGGTGGCTCGGGGTGGGGGAGGCGCGGGGTGGGGGATGGGGTGGGGGGAGGCGGAGCCGGGGTGGCGGATGGGTGGGAGAGGCGGACGCGGAGTGGCGGATGGGGGTGGGGGAGGCGACGCGGGATGGGGGGGGTGGGTGAGGCGGACGCCGGGCGGGGGCGGACGTGGGCGAGGCCACATATGACCTGGTTCGCATCCCCTCCCGGCCCGGCATGGTGCCGGGCTACGGTGGCCTGGCGCCCTGACCCCCACACCCCGGACGGCCCGGCTGTGCTCACTGATCTGTCCTCCCTCATCGCCGCGACGGCACGCTGGCTGACCAGCGCCTACCCGTCGTGCGGCGGCGCGCTGGCCTCCGCCCTGTGCGAGGCGCAGGCCCGGCAGGCCGTGACCGTCGCCGCCTGGCTGCGGTATCCGACCGAGATCGACGCCGCCCTGGTCACGATGGCGGGGCCCGGAGGCGCCGCCCGCCTCGACTGGGTCACCGGAGCCGAGCAGGCCGGCGAGCAGCCGGCCGAGGAGTGGGCCTGGCGGACCTGGGTGGACGAGGTCGTCGCCAGCTGGGCGGCGGGTCTGCTGACCGACCCGGAACTGGCCGGACTGGCCGTCGAGGCGCTCGGCGACGGCGAGCACGCCTCCGGGGCCCCGGTGGAGTTCCGGCGGCTGATCGACCCCGACGACGGCGACCGGCGCGCAGCCGCCCTGCTGCGCCACCCCGACCTCCTCGCCCCGGTGGCCGGCCTCCACCACGACCAGCTCCTCGACCGGCTCAAGCCCGGCGGAGCCCTCGCCGCCTGACCGCCCGGACCGCAGGGACCGCCCGCCCCACAGACGCGTATCGCGCCCGGACGCCGGACCACACGCGCCGTCGTGCCCGCCCGGCCTACTCCGGCCCGCACCAGGACGCCGGACCGCCCGGCGACCGTACGGACCCCGTGGACGCGGCCGCGCACCAGGACGCCGGACCGCCGGGCGACCGTGCGGACCCGCGGACGCGGCCGCGCGCCCGGACGCCGGACCGCAGGGGCTGCTCAAGAACGCCGAGGTGAGGGCCGAGCACGCCGTCCAGCGCAGGCTCGGCGCGATCGCCGCGGCCCTGCTGGAAGCGCATGGGGGGCTGAGCGGCCAGGCGTTCGAGGACGTGCGGAATGCGATCCGGATGGAGGAAGAGACCTGAGACGGGCGGACGAAACGCCGCCGGGGTTCTTCACGGCACCCCGGACAGGGACGAACATGCCGTGTCATGGACATTCTGCTCGTCGCCAGCGCGTTTAACAGCCTCACCCAGCGCCTGTACGCCGAACTGTCGGACCACGGGCACCGCGTCGACGCCGTACTCGCCTCGCACGGCCCCGGCCCGGTCCGGGCCGCCGTACGCGAACTGCGTCCGGACCTGGTCGTCGCGCCGATGCTCAAGACGGCCCTGCCCGAGGACGTGTGGCGGGAGCACACCTGCCTGATCGTGCACCCCGGGCCGCCCGGCGACCGGGGCCCGTCCTCGCTGGACTGGGCCATCGCCGAAGAAGCACCCCGATGGGGCGTGACCGTGCTCCAGGCGGAGGCGGCCATGGACGCGGGCGCGATCTGGGCGTCCGAGCCGTTCCCGGTGCCGCTCGTCGGCAAGAGCGACCTGTACCGCAACGAGGCCTCCGACGCCGCCGTGACCGCCGTCCTCACCGCCGTACGACGCTACGCCGGCGGCTCCTACAAGCCGCTCCCGCAGACCGACGAGTCGATCGACGTCGTCTGGCGCGACGCCTTCCGGCAGGAGCGGCGGCGTATCGACTGGGAACGCGACGACACCGCGACGGTCCTGCGCAAGCTGCGCGGCGCCGACTCGCAGCCGGGCGTCCTCGACGAGCTGCTCGGCCGGGAGGTGTTCCTGCATGGCGGGCACCCCGAGGACCTGCTGCGCGGCCGCGCCGGCGAACTGCTCGCACACCGCGCGGGCGCCGTCTGCCGGGCCACCCGGGACGGGGCCGTCTGGATCCCGGAACTGCGCCCCCGCAAGAACTCCGGGGACCCCGCGCCCTTCCGGCGCCCGGCCACCTCCGTCCTCGCCGGCTTCACACGCCCCGCAGTACCCACCGGCCGCACCGGCCCCGCGGGTCTTCCAGGCGAAAGCGCACCGGCTCTGCCGGAGGCCCCCGTCCCCTTCGAACTGCCCCCGGACCGGCGCACCTGGAGCGACGTCCGCTACCGGCAGCGCGGGGACACCGGCTTCCTCAGCTTCTCCTTCCCCGGCGGCGCGATGAGCACCGACCAGTGCCGCCGGCTCCTCGCCGCCTACGAGTTCGCGCTGACCCGCCCCACCCGCGTCCTCGTGCTCGGCGGCGCCCGCGACTTCTTCTCCAACGGCATCCACCTGAACGTCATCGAGGCGGCCCCCGACCCGGCCGCGGAGTCGTGGACCAACCTCAACGCCATGGACGACCTGGTCGAGGCGGTGCTGCGCACCACCGACCGGCTGGTGGTGGCCGCGCTCGCCGGCAACGCGGCAGCCGGCGGGGCCATGCTCGCCCTCGCCGCCGACCAGGTCTGGTGCCGCGCCGGCACCGTCCTCAACCCGCACTACCGGCGCATGGGCCTGTACGGCTCGGAGTTCTGGACGTACACCCTGCCCCGCCGCGTCGGCCCGGAGCAGGCCCGGCGACTGACCACCGAGGCGCTGCCCGTCAGCGCGGCCACCGCCGAGCGGCTCGGCCTCGTGGACCGGCTGCTGCCGGCCGCACCCCAGGACTTCGCGGCCGAGACCGAGCGACTGGCGGCCGCGCTCGCCGCCGGTCCCGGCCTGGACCGGCGCATCGCCGCCAAGGCCGCGGCCCGCGCCTCCGACGAACTGCAGCGCCCCCTCGCCGAGTACCGGCGGGCCGAACTCGCGCGTATGCGCGCCGTCTTCTTCGACGCGGGCGCCCCCTACCACGCCCTGCGCTCGGCCTTCGTCCGGAAGACACCGAGCGGCTCTCCCAGGCCCCTCGCCGCACCGGACGGAGACCTCCGGTGACGCCGCGGATCCTGGTGGCCGGCGTCGGCAACATCTTCCTCGCCGACGACGCCTTCGGCCCCGAGGTGATCCGGGCCCTCGAACACCGCCCGCTGCCGCCCGGGGCCCGGGTGCACGACTACGGCATCCGCGGCATGGATCTCGCCTACGCCCTGCTGGCCGGCTACCGCACCGTCGTGCTGGTCGACGCGGCCCCGCGCGGCCACCGCCCCGGCACCCTCACCCTGATCGAGGCCGAACCCCCCGACGGCACCGTCGCGCCGGAGGCCCACGGCATGGACCCGGCGAAGGTGCTGGCCCTGGCCACACACCTGGGCGACGAACCCCTGCCCCGGGTGCTGGTCCTCGCGTGCGAGCCCGAGACGCTGCCGAACGGCGACGCCGACCTCTTCCCCGACCTCAGCGCACCGGTCCGGGAAGCCGTCGGCCGGGCCGTGGACGCACTGCACGCGCTCGTCCCCGCGCTGCTCGCCGATCCCGCCGGCCCCGTCCCCACGCTGCTCGCCGATCCCGCCGGCCCCGTCCCCGCGCCGCTCGCGGACTCCGCCGGCTCCGTCCCCGCATTGGGCCGCCCGATGGAATCAGGGGCCCCGTGCCCGGCTGCGCTGCCCGGCTCGGCGCCCGGCTGAGCCGAAGATCGGTGGGACCCGGGCCGCACGCGACGCGGCCCGGGCTCAACCGCCGCATCCGAGGAGCAGCCCCATGTGCCGGTCCGACGTCAAACAGGCCGTCCTGGCGAAGAACGACGATCTGGCCGCGAGCCTGCGCGCCGACCTCGCCCGCCGGGGCGTGTGCCTGGTCAACCTGCTGTCCAGCCCCGGGAGCGGCAAGACCGAGCTCCTCGGCCGGGTCCTGGCCCGCGCGGTGGAGCGCGGCGTGGCGGTGGCCGCGCTCACCGCCGACCTGGCCACCGAGAACGACGCCGTCCGGCTGGCCCGGTCGGGCGCGCCCGTCCAGCAACTGCTCACCGACGGACTGTGCCATCTGGAGGCACGCCAGGTACGCGCGCGGCTGGAGGGCTGGCTCCCGGCGGACACCTCCGTGCTCTTCGTGGAGAACGTCGGCAACCTCGTCTGCCCGGCCTCCTACGACCTGGGCGAGACCCTGCGGATCGTGCTGATGGCCGTCACCGAGGGCGAGGACAAGCCGCTGAAGTACCCCACCGCCTTCGGCTCCGCCCATCTGGTCGTCGTCACCAAGACCGACCTCGCCGAGCCGGCCGGCTTCGACGAGGCCGCCTTCCGGGCGAACGTCCACCGGGTCAACCCGGGCGTGGAGATCGTACGGTCCTGCGCCCGCACCGGCGTCGGCGTCGGCACCCTGCTGGACCGCGCCCTCGCCGCCCGGGACGCGGCCCCCTCGCACCGGCCGCCCCTCGCCCCGCACCCGCACGGCCATCACCACCCCGCCTCCGCCGCCCCTGCCGTATGACCGCCCCCGCCGCCGGCCTGGTCCGGCGCAGGCTCACCGTGCACGGCACCGTGCAGGGCGTGGGCTTCCGCCCGCACGTGCACCGTCTGGCCGCGGGCCTCTCCCTCACCGGATTCGTCGGGAACACCGGTGACGGCGTGCTCATCGAGGTCGAGGGACCGGCACCGGAGGTGGACCGCTTCTGCGACCGGCTCGCCGAGGAGCCGCCGCCCCTGGCCACCGTGACCGGCATCCTCGGACAGACCCTGCCCGCCACCGGCGAGAGCGGCCCCTTCACCATCCGCTCCACCGACCGGGCCGGCGGCCGCACCCAGCTCCCGCCCGACACCGCGACCTGCGCCGACTGCCTGCGCGAACTGTCCGATCCGGCCGACCGCCGGCACCGGCACCCCTTCATCACGTGCACCCACTGCGGCCCCCGCTTCACCATCGCCACCGGCCTGCCCTACGACCGCGTGGCCACGACCATGGCCGGCTTCCCCATGTGCCCCGCCTGCGCCCGGGAGTACGGCGATCCGGCCGACCGGCGCTTCCACGCCCAGCCCGTCGCCTGCCCCGACTGCGGCCCGCGGCTCACCCTGGTCGCGGCCGACGGCATCGGCGTACGCCCGGCCCGCGACGCGGACGCCCTGACCACCGCCCGGGCCCTGCTCGCCGCCGGGCGGATCGTCGCCGTCAAGGGCGTCGGCGGCTACCACCTGGCCTGCGACGCCACCGACGCCCGGGCCGTCAGCACCCTGCGCGGACGCAAGGAGCGGGGCGGCAAGGCCTTCGCGGTGATGTGCGCGGACCTGCCCACGGCCGAACGGATCGCGGTCCTCACCGACGCGGAACGGGCCGCGCTCACCAGCGCCCGCCGCCCGATCGTCCTGCTGCGCCACCGCCGACCGGCGGCGGGCCCCCGCCTCGCCGACGACGTCTGCCCGGGCAGCCCGCACATCGGCGTCATGCTGCCCTACACCCCCGTCCAGACGCTCCTTTTCGGGCTGCCCGGCGACCGTCCGGGCCCCAGGATTCTGGTCATGACGAGCGGCAACCGCTCCGGCGAGCCCATCGTCACCGACGACACGGAGGCACTGGCCCGGCTGGCCGGCCTGGCGGACGCCTGGCTCCGCCACGACCGGCCCATCGCCGTGCCCTGCGACGACTCCCTGCTCCGGGTCCGCCCCGACGGCACCGAACAGGTACTGCGCCGCTCCCGCGGATACGTGCCCCGCCCCCTGCGCCTGCCGGTCCCGGTCCGGCCCACCCTCGCCGTCGGCGGCGACCTCAAGAACGTGCCCTGCCTGGGCGAGGGCGACCACGCCTGGTTCGGGCCGCACATCGGCGACATGGGCGAGCTGGCCACGCTGGAAGCCGCCGAGCGGGCCGAACGGCACCTCACACGTCTCACCGGAGTCACGCCACGGCTGGTGGCCGCCGACCGGCACCCCGGCTACCACTCCACCGCACGGGCCCGCACCCGGGCCGCCCGGCTCGGCCTCGCGCCCCCCGCTCTGGTCCAGCACCACCACGCCCACATCGCCGCCGCCATGGCCGAACATGGCCTCGACGGCACCGAGCCCGTGATCGGCGTCGCCTTCGACGGCACCGGGTACGGCGACGACGGCACGGTGTGGGGCGGCGAGATCCTGCTCGCCGACTACACCGGGTACCGGCGCTTCGCCCACCTGGCCCCCGCCCCGCTGCCCGGCGGCGACGCCGGTGTGGCCAACCCCTGCCGGCTGGCGCTGGCCCGGCTGTGGGCGGCGGGACTGCCGTGGGAGCCGCAGGTGCCGAGCGTCCTCGCCTGCTCGGACACCGAACGCGCGGTGCTGCGCCGCCAGTTGGAGCGCCAGGTGGCCTGCGTGCCGACCTCCAGCATGGGCCGGCTCTTCGACGCGGTGTCGTCCCTCGCCGGGATCTGCCACCGCTCGGAATACGAGGCCCAGGCCGCGATGGAGCTGGAGGCGGCGGCACAGGCGAGGGAGGCGGACGCGCGGGCGTACCCGTTCGGCCTCGGCGGCGAGGGCACCCTCGTGTGCAGTCCCACGCCGATGCTGCGGGCGCTGCTCGCGGACCGCCGCCGTGGTACCCCCGCCCCCGTCCTCGCGGCCCGGTTCCACCGGGGCGTCGCACGGACCGTGGCCGAACTGTGCCGGCGGGCCCGCGCGGCCGGCGGCCCGGCCACCGTCGCCCTCACGGGAGGCGTCTTCGCCAACGCCCTGCTGGAGGAGGAGAGCACCGCCCTGCTCGCCGCGGACGGCTTCACGGTGCTCCGGCACGGTGAGGTCCCGCCCAACGACGGCGGGTTGGCGCTCGGCCAGCTGATGGTCGCGGGAACAGCAAACAACCAAGAGACGGAGTGACCCATGTGTCTGGCAGTGCCCGGCAAGGTCGTGTCCATCGATCATCGCGCCGATCCCCTGACCGGGCTGATCGACTTCGGCGGCGTGCGGAAACAGGCGTGTCTCGAGTATCTGCCCGACGTGCGGGTGGGGGAGTACGTGATCGTCCACGTCGGGTTCGCGCTGCAGCGCCTCGACGAGGAGTCGGCCCGGGCCTCCCTGGAACTCTTCGAGCAACTCGGGCTTCTGGAAGAGGAGTTCGGCGACGCCTGGCAGCAGGCGGCACGGCAGGAGAGCGGGAGTGAGGCCCGGTGAAGTACATCGACGAGTTCAACGACCCGGACCTGGCGCGCCGGCTGCTGGACGAGATCCGGGCCACGGCCACCCGGCCCTGGGCCCTCATGGAGGTCTGCGGCGGTCAGACCCACTCCATCATCCGGCACGGCATCGACCAACTCCTGCCCGACGAGGTGGAGTTGATCCACGGTCCGGGCTGCCCGGTGTGCGTCACCCCGCTCGACGTCATCGACAAGGCCCTGGAGATCGCCGCCCGCCCCGACGTGGTCTTCTGCTCCTTCGGGGACATGCTCCGCGTGCCGGGCACCGGCCGGGACCTGTTCCGGGTCAAGGGCGAGGGCGGTGACGTACGTGTGGTGTACTCACCGCTCGACGCCCTCGACCTGGCCCGGAAGAACCCGGACCGCCAGGTCGTCTTCTTCGCGATCGGCTTCGAGACGACCGCCCCGGCCAACGCCATGGCCGTCCACCAGGCCCGCCGTCTCGGCCTGGACAACTTCAGCCTGCTGGTGTCCCACGTCCGGGTCCCCCCGGCGATCGAGGCCATCATGACGGCCCCCAGCTGCCGGGTGCAGGGCTTCCTCGCCGCCGGGCACGTGTGCAGCGTCATGGGCACCGCCGAGTACCCGGAGCTGGCCGAGAAGCACCGCGTGCCCGTCGTCGTGACCGGCTTCGAGCCGCTGGACATCCTCGAAGGCATCCGCCGCGCCGTCCACCAGCTGGAGCGCGGCGAGCACCGGGTGGAGAACGCCTACGCGCGCGCCGTGCGGGACGAGGGCAACCCGGCCGCCGTACGGATGATCGAGGAGGTGTTCGAGGTCGTCGACCGCAACTGGCGCGGCATCGGCCGCATCCCGGCCAGCGGCTGGCGGCTGACCGACGCCTTCCGCGCCTACGACGCCGAGCACCGCTTCGACGTCACCGGCATCCGCACCGAGGAGCCCGCCGTGTGCCGGGCCGGCGAGGTCCTGCAGGGACTGATCAAGCCGACCGAATGCGAGGCGTTCGGCACGGTCTGCACCCCGCGCACCCCGCTCGGCGCCACCATGGTCTCCAACGAGGGCGCCTGCGCGGCCTATTACCTGTACCGCCGGATGAACGGCCCGGCACCGCAGGGATCCCGGATCCCGCGTGAGGAGATGAACCCCGTTGGCTGATCTCGCCACCGAAGACACCGAAGTGATGGCAGCCGTCGGAGCCGCCGCCACCGTCACGGCGGACGCCACCGCCACGGCCGTTGACCCCGCCGACTGGACCTGTCCCGCCCCCCTGCGCGACCAGCCGGTCGTCGTCATGGGGCACGGCGGCGGCGGTGCCCTCTCCGCCGAACTGATCGACCAGGTCTTCGCCCCCGCCTACGGCAACCCCACCCTGGCCGCCCTCGCCGACTCGGCCGTCCTCCGGCTGGGCGGCGCGCGGCTGGCCTTCTCCACCGACTCCTACGTCGTACGGCCGCTGTTCTTCCCCGGCGGCAGCCTCGGCGACCTCGCCGTCAACGGCACCGTCAACGACCTGGCGATGAGTGGCGCCCGGCCCGCCTACCTCTCCACCGCCTTCATCCTTGAGGAGGGTGTGGAGCTGGCCGTCGTCGAGCGCGTCGCGCGGGCACTCGGCGCGGCGGCCGAGGCGGCCGGCGTCACCGTCGCCACCGGCGACACCAAGGTCGTGGAGTGCGGGCACGGCGACGGCGTCTACATCACCACCGCCGGCGTCGGCCTCGTGCCCGACGGAGTCGACATCCGCCCGCAGCGCGCCCGGCCGGGCGACGCCGTCATCGTCAGCGGCCCGATCGGCCTGCACGGCGTGGCGATCATGAGCGTGCGCGAGGGCCTGGAGTTCGGTGTCGAGATCGCCTCCGACACCGCGCCCCTGGCGGACCTCGTGGCCTCCATGCTGGCGGTCACCAAGGACATCCACGTCCTGCGCGACCCCACCCGGGGCGGCCTCGGGGCGTCCCTCAACGAGATCGCCCGCGCCTCCGGCACCGGTGTGCGGCTGCGCGAGCGTGCCCTCCCGGTCCCGGACGAGGTCGCGAACGCCTGCGGCTTCCTCGGCCTGGACCCGCTGTACGTGGCCAACGAGGGCCGGCTGGTCGCCTTCGTGCCCCCGGAGCACGCCGAGGCCGTCCTCGCGGCGATGCGTGCCCACCCCCAGGGGGCCGGCGCCGCCCTCATCGGGGAGTGCGTGCCGGACCACCCGGGCATGGTCGTCGTCGCCACCGGCCTCGGCGGCACCCGGGTGCTGGACCTGCCCCTCGGGGAGCAACTGCCCCGGATCTGCTGAACCGCCCCCCGGCCCCGCCGTCAGGCCGGGGCCGGGACCGGCTCGACGTCCGTGATCTCCAACTCCCGGCCGCTGCGCAGCTCCTGCGAGGGCCGGTCGCAGGCCGGACACCAGAAGAACGGCGGCATGCCGAGCGCGAACTCCTCGGCACACCCACCGCACCACGCCCGCGCGGCGACCTGCTCCACCACGAGCCGCGCCCCGGCGAGCGCCGTGCCGTCGCGCGCCACCTCGAAGGCGAACTGGAGCGCGTCGGGCACGACACCGGCCAGCTCGCCGACCCGGACGGTCACCGACGACACGCCGTCGGCGCCGTCCGAGCGGGCGATCTCCTCGGCCTGTTCCACGATCGCGGTGGCGATCGACAACTCGTGCACGGCGGCCCCTCAGGGGTACCGGCGGTTCGCGCGCAGCCCGCCGGTCATCCGGTAGATCCTCACCTCGCGCACCATGCCGGGCAGTTCCTTGATGAGGAGAGCCGTCAGCAGGCCGCCCACCAGGGCGGCCTGTGCCATCAGCACCTGGCGGCCGGTCGTCACCGCCCTCGCCGTCCTCGCCTTTCGGCAGCGCTTCTTCACGGTCGCTTCCCGCCTCTCATCCCGGTGAGATGTTCGGCATGACGTCCAGCAGGGCGTCGTGCCGTTTCCAGTGGATCCCGGTGGAGCGGCGGGCGTCGGAGGTGCCGTCCCGGTGGAATCCGGTCTGATGGTCGTGCGGCCCCCTGTTGCCCTGGTGCAGTCCAGGCACGTGCCTGGGCATGTCGGGCTTCGCCTGGGGGCGGCCCACTCGGATGGTGCCCATGATCGATCTCCTTCCAGGCCCTCACGGGCGCTCGGTGAGCTCCGCGAAGAACCGTTCCACGGCCGGCCACACCCGGCCGCCACCGGACAGGCCCCGCCACTCGCGGCGGACCAGGGCGACCATCCGGTAGCAGTCGTCGACCGGCACGATCCAGTGTTCGTCGAGGCCGCGCACGGTGTTCACCAGCAGCGCCTCCACGTCGGGTGCCACGGAGGCGAGCTGCGGACACGTCGCGACCATCCGCTGCCAGGCCGCCGCGTCCACCTCCCAGCGCATCGCCCCCGCCGGGCTCGGCCCCTGCGCGGTGACCGTGCCGTCACCGCGTGGCACGAAGAACACGAGCCCCACCGGCACGCCCAGCAGCGCCGTGTCCACGGCCGGCAGCCGGACCCGGCGCCGGGGCACGAGCCGGTACCGGCCCGCCCCGTCGTCGGCGAACAGCACCGAGCACGCCCGGCACACGCACCGCACCTCGGCGGCGTCGGTGTCGTACAGGTGCGGGTGCTCGCCGGGCACGTGCGCAGCGCACAGCTCGCAGCGTTCCTCCTCGGCCACCGCCGCCCGGTCGGCGGCGGTGCGGATGACCCGGGCCAGTGCGCCGTCCATCGTCACCGCGTCTCCTGCGGCCGGGCCGCGGTCCGGCGCGTCAGCGTGGTGAGCGGAACGAACGCCGGGTCCGGCCGGCGCCCGGCGTCCGACGGCGCGGTCCGCACCGCCGTCAGCTCCGGCGCGGCCGCCAGCACCGCGGCCTCGGTGCGCGTACCGAGAAAACTCCTGTGCGCCGGCTCG
>NZ_JBEOTD010000027.1:0-122481 GCF_040426375.1 Streptomyces sp. NPDC096012 | reverse complement strand
GACTACTGGTCCTCCGGCGTGGGCGGTCTGGACGTGCACTACTCGTCCGGCGTCGCCAACCACTTCTTCTACCTGCTGTCCGAGGGCAGCGGCGCCAAGACGATCAACGGGGTCGCCTACGACTCCCCGACCCAGGACGGTTCCAAGGTCACCGGCATCGGCCGGGACAAGGCGCTGCAGATCTGGTACAAGGCGCTGACGACGTACTTCACCTCGACGACCGACTATGCGGGTGCCCGCGCCGGCACCCTCAAGGCGGCAGCCGACCTGTACGGCGCCGACAGCGCCGAATCCAAGGCGGTCGCGGCAGCGTGGTCCGGGGTCAACGTCGGCTGAACGCGCTCGGTCGGAGGGCGGCACCCGGGCTCGTGTCCGGGTGCCGCTCCACCCGCGCCGCCCCTGCCCTCGCCGGGGCAGCACACCGGCATACGCCCTGCCCCTCGCATTCCGTGGCGCCTCGCTCGCACCACGTCACTTCCGACGCGGCGGTACTCACCGGTCGCGCGGAGGGAACTGGGCCAGCTGGTCCTTGACCCAGGGGTCGAACACGGCAAGCCGGTTCTTGGACGAGGGGTAGAACGTCGCCAGCTGGTCCTCGATCCATCGGTCCGTGGCCTGCCGGGCCGTGTGGTGACGGTCCGCGTGATGGCAGGTGCCGACCTGTGCCGGGAGGTGCTCGGCGGCGTGGGGAGTGGCCGCCATCGCCGAGCTGCCGCCGAACAGGACGGCGCCCGCGGTCATCGTGGCGCAAACGCCTGCCATCGCCGTGCGGGACGTCAGCCTCATGATGCTCTCCTCTGCGCTTGACCTCTGCGTGTGACGGGCCGTTTCTGCGGCTGCGAACGGGTCATCGCGCGACGCGTGCCCCGCGGCCGCAGCACGGCGGCCCTGGACGGCGCGCCTACCCGCTCACACTCCTCCCACACAGCTCCTCCTTCACGGAAGACGGAGCCGGCTGCGGGGGCGAGAGGCCGCTGCCGTGGTGCGGGGCCACGGGTGCCGCGACCCGGCGTACGAGGGCGGCGGCGGTTCGGCGCCGGGCCGGGAATCGCGTCGCCTGGGCGCGGTACCGCTCGCGCGGCGATGTCGTGTCCGGTTCCGTCACCGACCTGCCACCTCTCGCACTCTCGCCTCAGCCGCCCAGGGTGTGCCGGCCCGGACCCGCACGAGCGGTGAACGCTCGGCAGGGCTCACCCTGCCCCAGGCCCTCCGCGCCCCACATCAGCCCGGCGCCGCTGCCGGCGCCGGGCTGATGTGGGCACGCGGCCCCGGAGTCGAGCGAGTCCGGCGAGTCGGCGGCCGTGGCCCGTAAGCCGCCGGACCCTACTTCGGGTCGCGGTCGAACAGGGACCTGGACCAGGCATAGCCGAGCACGGACAGCCCCACGCACCAGGCCACGGCGAGCCACGCGTTGTCGCCGATCCCGCTGCCGAGCAGGAGTCCCCGCAGCGTCTCGATGGCCGGGGTGAACGGCTGGTACTCGGCGACGGGCCGGAACCAGCCCGGCATCGCGTCGACCGGGACGAAGGCGCTGGAGAGGAGCGGCAGGACCATCAGGGGCATGGCGTTGTTGCTGGCGGCCTCGGCGTTCGGGCTGGACAGCCCCATCCCGACCGCGATCCAGGTGAGCGCGAGGGAGACAAGGGCCAGCAGCCCAACCGCCAGGACCCACTCCAGGAGAGTGGCGTCGGTGGACCGGAAGCCGATCGCCACGGCGACGGCCCCGACGAGCACCACGCTCATCACGCACTGCAGGACGCTGCCGACGACATGCCCGACGAGGACCGAACCGCGGTGGATCGCCATCGTGCGGAAGCGGGCGATGATGCCCTCGGTCATGTCGTTGGAGACGGAGATCGCGCTGCCGATCGTGGTGCCGCCGATGGTCAGCATCAATATGCCCGGGACCACATACGCGAGGTACTCGGACCGGTCGGGGTCGCCGCCGATGCCGGCGCTCATCACGTCGCCGAAGACGTAGACGAAGAGCAGGAGCAGCATGACCGGCGTGAGCAGCAGGTTCAGGGTCATGGACGGATAGCGCCGTGCATGCAGCAGATTGCGGCGCAGCATCGTGGACGAGTCGCGCAAGGTGTGGGAGAAGGAGCTCACCGGTCGGCCTCCTTGGGCTGGTCGGGGACGATGCCGGCGCTGCCGCCGGTCAGGGCGAAGAAGACGTCGTCGAGGTCGGGGGTGTGCACGGTCAGTTCGTCGGCCTCGACGCCGGCCGCGTCGAGCCGGTCGAGGATGGCGCGCAGTGCGCGCTGGCTGCCGTCGCTGGGGATCTGCAGGGCGAGGGACTCGTCGTCGCGGGTGGCCTCGCCGAGTGCGGAGGCGGCGTTCCGGTAGGTGGCCGGGTGGGTGAAGCGCAGCCGGACGTGTCCACCGGGGACGAGTCGTTTGAGTTCGTCGGCGGTGCCGTGGGCGGCGATCCTGCCGTCGTGGAGTACCGCGATGCGGTCGGCGAGTTCGTCGGCCTCGTCCAGGTACTGGGTGGTGAGGAAGACGGTGACGCCGCCGGTGACGAGTTCTCGGATGATCTGCCACATGTTGTGGCGGGACCGGGGATCGAGACCGGTGGTGGGTTCGTCGAGGAAGATGATCCGTGGGTCGCCGACCAGGGTCATGGCGATGTCGAGGCGGCGCTTCATGCCGCCGGAGTAGGTGGAGGCGGGTCTCTTCGCGGCCTCGGTGAGGTCGAACCGCTCCAGCAACTCGGCGCTGACCCGCCGTCCCTCGCGCTTGGGCAGGTGGTGCAGGTCCGCCATGAGGAACATGTTCTCCTCGCCGGTGATCAGGCCGTCGACGGCGGAGAACTGACCCGTGACACCGATCGCGGCCCGCACGGCCTGCGGCTCGGTGGCGAGGTCGTGGCCCGCCACCTGGACCTGCCCGGCGTCGGCGGTGATCAGGGTGGAAAGGATCTTGACGGCGGTGGTCTTTCCGGCACCGTTCGGGCCGAGCAGCGCGAACACGGATCCGGCCGGGATACGCAGGTCGATGCCGTCGAGGACGGTCTTGTCGCCGTACGACTTACGCAGACCGACGGCGCAGACGGCGGCCGGCGACGCGTGACCGTCGTCCCGCCTTTGCGTGAGCATGACAGATGAAGGCATGGGGCCCTCCGTACGAAGGCTGTGGTGGGTTGGTGGGCCGGGATGCGGCCGGTGGGTCGGGACGGACCCTGTGGGTCGGGACGGGCCCGGTGCGTGGATGGGCCCGGTGTGTCGGATCCGGGTGTGGCGGGCCGGTTCTGGGCCTGGCGGTCGGATCCGGGCCGGTGGGTCGGTTCTGGGCCCGGCGGTCGGATCCGGGCCCGGCGGTCGGATACGGGCCCGGCGGAAGATGTGGCTGTGGCGCTCAGGCTTTGGCGCGGCGGACGTCGATGTTGCCGTACCGGGTGCGGGCGCGGATCTTGACGGTCTCCTCGGTCGCCTCCGGGGTCTCCGACTCGGTGAGCGCGTTGCGTACCTGGCCGGAGCCGGAGCTGACGTCGAGCCAAGCGGCGGTGCCCTCGCGCACGCCGACCTCGATGGCGCCGTACGAGGTCTCCAACTGGGCGGTTCCGCGGGCCACTTCGCCCACCCGCAGGGTGCCATGGGCGGTGGTGGCGGTGACCGAGTCCTCGGCGCGCCGGATCTCGATGTCGCCGTTGGCGCCGCTCACCCGCAGTTCGCCGGTGGCGGCGCCGACGGTCGTGGTGCCGTGCGAGTTCTTCAGTACGGCGGGGCCGTCGACGAGGCCGACGCGCACGCTGCCGGAGCTGGTGGTGATCTCGGCCATGCCCTCGACCCGGTCCACGGTGATCGAGCCGTGCGACGCGGTCAGCTTCAGCGGGCCGGTCGTGTCGAGCCGTACGTCGCCGGACGAGGTCTTCACGCGGACCTCGCCGAGCCGGCCCTCGCCGAGTACCTGGGTCCAGGCACCGGCCACGTCGATGCGCGAGCCGGTGGGCAGTTCGACCGTCACGTCGACGGTGCCGGTCCGGCCGAACAGGTTCGGCTTGGGCGTCCTGAGAGTCAGTACGCCGCTCGCGTAGGTGATCTCCGTCTGGCCGGCCGCCCGCACGTCCTGGTCGCGCTTCGGGTCGCGGGGTCGCACCTCGACCACGGTGTCGAGGCGGTCGCTCGCGGTGAACTGGAGGGAACCGGCGTCCACGTGCGCCGTGGCCGAGATCGGTTCCGGAGTGTCGAAAGCAGGCATGGCTGTCCCGTCCTCTTGGCTCTGTGAATCGTCCCCGCTGGGTGGGACGTGGTGTGGGTGAAGTGGTGGGGGTGGGCGCGGTCAGCGCACCCAGCCCGTGAAGCTCTGTCCGACCGTCCGGGTCTTCTCGGTCGTACGCGGCCGGGTCCCACCGTCGACCGCGGCCGACACGGCACGCACCAGCCAGGCGTTGACCGACAGGCCCTCGCGGTTCGCGGCCTCCTCCGCCCGAGCCTTGAGGTGTGCGGGCAGGCGCAGGTTGACGCGGGCGGTGCCACCCTCGTCGCCGTCGGCCGGGGCCGGCGTCCTGAACGGTTCGACGGGGGTGGCCGGCTCCGCGCGGGAACCGCTGTCGGTGGGCGGCGGTGTCACCACGAAGTCGGGGTCGAGCCCGCGCAGCCGCACGTCGACCGAGCCGGGGGCGAGTTCGCGGGTGATCTCATCCATCGCGGCGGAGAGCACGTTGAGCATGGTCAGCCGGGCCGCCGACTCCAGGGGAGCGGTGAGCCTCTCGGCGAGCTCTCGGGCTTCGTCGCCGCCGGCTTCGGCAGCCACCGCGAGCTCGCGGCGGAGGGTGTCGACATAGGGGGTGAGATCCATAGCGCCAATATGGCACCACAGTGGTGCCATGCGCAAGCGTGAATGGCGCTTTCTTCGTGGCGGATTCAAGGACAGGTCATCCACCTGCGGAAACGTGGGCAGATCGCCATGGCTCAGTGCGGTGCCATGCGCGCGTGGGTGCTTTCGGGTGTGCACATGGCGCCGGGGGTGGCGCCACTTGGCACTACCTGGCGCGCTGTGGCATCAAGTGGCGTCACTCGGCGCCATCCGGTGCCAGTCGGAGTTGTCCCTTCGCCGTCGGCGCCATGAGGGTGCAGATCACCTGCTCGTGGTCCTGCGCGCCCGGGAGGCGGCCCCGACCCGCCGGGTACGGCGTGTCGTGCGGGGCCGGGCGCGGAGGAAGTCTCGGCCGGGCGAGAAGGTCGTCGAGGTCTTCGGTGAGGTGCCAGCCATCCGGGCGCGTGCTTGATGAGCCCTGATGTATCCAGAGCCGGGGAGCGAACGCCCGGAAAGCGGGCGCGGTGCGCCAGGTACGTCGGCCGTCCAGCTCGGTGAAGATGCCACTCCGTCACTCGGTAGGCCCATTCGGAACCGACCGGATACGAAGAGCTTGCGGACCGTACAGCCGCCGACTGCGTGCGCCCGGGCCGCCACACCGAGGTGGCCGTCCCGGTCACTGGACCGGCAATCGGTTGCTACTGAGGGTGAGTGCGGCCTGCCAATACAGGCGGAGCGGCCGAAGGAGGGGGAGACTTGGATCGCCGGGGCCTTGTACGGCTGCGGTCGGCACCACGACTCGGTGCCGTGGGAGATCAAGAAGGATCCACAGCAATGGCAACTGGCATCGTGAAGTGGTTCAACCCCGAAAAGGGCTTCGGCTTCATCCAGCAGGATGACGGCGGACCGGACGTATTCGTTCACTTCTCAGCAATCAGCGGCACCGGTTTCAAGGAGCTGAACGAAGGCGAGCGCGTCGAATACGACGTCACCCAGGGACCCAAGGGCCCCCAGGCGGAGAATGTTGCCAGGATCGCCTGACGGGCGGCTGGTTCCGTCCCGCCGGCCATGCTGGCGGGACACTCTTGCGTGACGTGCCCATCGCGTGACCGGCTGAATCGCAGGACGGCCGGGGGCGATGGCGAGGACGCCCGGGCAGCCCCTGAGGAGGTCCACGAGCACTGCCGTTCACGGCGCCGATGCTCGGGGCGCCGCGGGGCGTACCGGGCGTCCATCGGCAAGGTGCGAACGTCCGCGCCGCCGGAGGAGACCGTCCCCGGCGTCTACTGGTGTCCGCATCGGCGGCGGACGCTGCTGCGGCGTGGTGGGCGTGGTGGGCCATCACCGTCACGATGGCGGCCCCGTGACCATCAGAACCGGCCACGAATCCAGCAGCGAAGTCACCAGGAGCAATTACGGGCACCCACAGTGCAGTTCGTCGGTGCCATGAGGTCTCGAGCCCGTCGAGTCCGGCGCTGAACGTCTCACCGATGGCATCCCCACCGAAGGCCTTGACGCGGGCAGGACCCGCGAACTCAGCCTGATCCGCGCCGGCCACGGCACGCGGAGAGGCACGGATGCCGGCGGCCCGGCAGCCAAAGGCCGGAACCCAGTCGGGACTTCAGGCGGAACGAGTCGGCGCGGGCACGAGTCGCCGGTCAGCTGACCGAACGTGCGCCGGGATCGCTTCATGCCGGTGGAAGGCGACTTGGAGAGGCCAGGGCGGGGAAGGAGCCGCCCCGAAATTGGCTTGGCTCGCGAAACCGGCCCGCCCTAGGGTGAGATCACTTCGATGAGACGTTCTCCCGGAAGTACGCCGCGGAGTGAGAGCGTCCCACCTCGTTGAGGTGCCGGAGGGGCGGCAGCAGTCTTCGTCGACCCTTCCCTTCGGAGGTCTCCTTCATGAATGTCGGTATCGGCCTGCCCATCGGCGACCCCGGCGCACTGCTCACCTGGGCCCGGCGCGCCGAGGCCGGGCCCTTCAGCACGCTCGGCCTGCTCGACCGGCTCGTGTACGACAACCCGGAACCCCTCGTCGCCCTCGCCGTCCTCGCCGGCGCGACCTCCCGCATCCGCGTCCAGACCGAGGTGTTGCTCGCCCCGCTGCGCGACACCGCCCTCCTGGCCAAGCAGGCCGCCACCGTGGACCGGATGACCGGCGGCCGTCTGGTCCTCGGCCTCGGCATCGGCGGCCGGGACGACGACCACCAGGTCACGGGCATCGACAAGCGCACCCGAGGCAGACGCCTGGATGGGCAGATGGAGGTGATGCGCCGCCTGTGGTCCGGCCGGCCGTACGGTGACGGCGTCGGCCCGATCGGTCCCGCGCCCGCCCGGTCCGGCGGCCCCGAGGTGCTGTTCGGCGGCTTCCAGCCCGCCGCTCTCGAACGCGTGGCGCGCTGGGGCGATGGCTTCCTCGCCGCCGCAGCGCCCTCCTGGGCAGGCGGCCTGTTCGAGACGGTCCGCATGTTCTGGCAGGAGTACGGCCGCGACGGCCAACCGCGCATCGTCGCGCAGGTCAACGTCGCCCTCGGCCCGCGAGACGTGGTCGACGACGCCCGGACCCGCATGCACTCCTACTACGCTTTCACCGGCATGGCCGACCGGATGGTCGCCGGACTGCTCACCGCGCCGGGCGAGATCCGCGACGCGATCGCCGGCTTCGCCGACCTCGGCGCCGACGAGGTCATGCTCTACTGCTACGGCCTCGACCCGAACCAGGCAGACCGCCTCGCCGACCTCCTATGAGGACCTGCCGCGCTCGGGACAGCTCTGCCCCTGGGTGGTCGTTGGCCAGGGGCGGCATCCGACGGGGCCGTCCGCCGGTGGCCACGACCGGGGCGGCGGGGGAGTGGTGGGGCGACGGCGCATCCGCCGCCCTCGCGCCCCGAGCTCCGGGCGGCACCGTACTGTGGGACGAAGTGCCGGCGGTGCGCGCGGCCGGACAGGGGACGGCGGGGGAGCCATGAAGATCGAGGCTGTGGAGACCGGCAGGCTGAGCCTGGTACCGCTCGCTGTCGGGCACGCGGAGGAGATGGCCGACGTTCTCGCCGATCCCGCTCTCCACGAATTCACCGGCGGAGCCCCGTACTCCGCGCAGGCTCTGCGGGCACGGTACGCACGCCTGGTGGCCGGCTCGCCCGACCCCTCCCAGACGTGGTGGAACTGGGTCGTCCAGCTCCGGGCGGACAAAAGCCTGGCCGGGACGGTACAGGCGACGATCACCGCAGGGGACCGCGGTCACACGGCCGACGTCGCCTGGGTGATCGGAACCCGGTGGCAGGGACGGGGGATCGCCACGGAGGCGGCACGAGGACTGGTCGTCCGGCTGCAGGCGCAAGGCGTGCGGGCGATCCGTGCCCATATCCATCCGGCTCATCACGCATCCGCCGCAGTCGCCGCGGCGGCCGGCCTGGCTCCCACCGCTCACTGGCACGAAGGCGAGATCAGGTGGGAGCTCCTGACGCTGTGACGCGCGGGGCGGGCTGTGACCGGTCGGGGAGCGGTGGCCTTCCGCACCGGTGTGCCGGTGGCCGGGGCCAGCCCCCCAGGCACCGCCCGTCGATCCGGTCACGCTGATCGCGGACACAGCGGCGGCGTTCAGCGCGGAAGCACCCAGTCCGGCGTCCAGGTCCCGGCGGCGTCGTGGCCGGGCACGGTGCCGGCGAGGTGGCTGCGAAGGGTGGCCAGGGCCGGGTGGGGGTTGCCGCGGTGCCAGAGGAGCGAGTGCGGGTAGACGGGTGTCGGGTCCGTCACCGGGATGCGGCGCAGCCCGTGGCCGGCGGGCCAGACGAGACGGGTGTGCGCGCCCATGAAGGTGGCGAGGGCCGGGGTGTCGGCGACGGTGTCGAGGAGCGCGTCGGAGCCGAAGTTGGGGCCCGTCGCCTCGATGGTGACGCCGAACTCGGCGACCAGGTCGTCGTAGTAGGAAGCCCACTCGGTACCGGGGACGATGCCCGGCATCCAGATCCGGTGTCCGGCGAGCTGGGCGACGGTCACCGACCGGGCGCCCGCCAGGGCGTGGGCGGGGCCGGTGAGGAGCTGGAGCGGCTCGTCGAGCACCCGCACGGCCTCGACGTCCTCGGGAAGAGGCCGGCCGGGCACGCCGACGGCGCGGAACGATGCGTCGATCTCACCGGACCGGATGGCGGCGACGGCCGTCTCGATGTCGAACAGCATGACCACGTCGAGGTCGATCTCGGGGTGCGCGCGGTGGAAGGCGCGCATCAGGCCCGAAGCGGCGCCGCGCGAGGCGATGATGTCGACGCGCAGCGGTCGGCGCCCGGTGCGCACGGAAGAGACCGCGCGCTCGCCGACGCGCAGCAGTTCGCGCGCGTGGGGCAGGAACGCCTGCCCGTCGATGGTGAGCTCGGCGCCGCGCGGAGTGCGGGTGAACAGCCGCACACCGAGGTCGCGCTCCAGCGCGGCGATGCGCTTGGAGACGGCCTGCTGGGTGACCGCCAGCTCGGCGGCGGCCTCCCGGAACTGCCCCGCGTCGGCGGCGGCGACGAAGGTCCGGACGGTGTCGAGGTCCATGCCGACACCCTACGGCCACAACCTCTGGTTGTGGCCCAGGGTCCCGCGGTTGTTTGACCCACGGGTACGGCACTCGCTTTGATGGTGCTCGCTCTGTGTCGGTGGTCGCGGATCGGTTGTACGCGTGAGAGGCGAGGGGTATCGGGAATGGGGAGTACGCACCGGCCGGGACGTCTGCTCGGACATCGGCTGGGGCGGCGGTTCGGGTGGCTCTGGGGCGCGTACGGGACCAGCGCGCTCGGCACGTGGCTCGCCTTCGGCGCGTTCCCGCTGATCGCCATCCGGGTCCTGCACGCCGGACCGGCCGAGGTCGCCGCGCTCTCCTCGGCGGGGGCCGCGGTGGGCGCGGCCGTGGCGGTGCCGCTCGGCCCGTGGACGGAGTTCCGCCGCAAGCGGCCCGTGCTGATCGCGATGGACCTGGTGCGGTTCGCGGCGCTGCTGACGATCCCCGCCGCGTTCGTGCTCGGCGTGCTCACCTTCCTTCAGCTGCTGCTGGTCTCGGTGGTCGTCGCGGCGGCCGACATCACCTTCCGCGCCGCCTCCGGCGCGTACCTGAAGACACTGCTTCCGGCCGGGGACCTGCTCGTCGCCAACGCCCGGTTCGAGTCCACGGCCTGGACGACCACGATCATCGGACCACCGCTGGGCGGCGCGGCGATCGGGCTGCTCGGTCCGGTGGCGACGGTGGTGGCCGACGCGGTCAGCTACCTGCTCTCGGCCCTGGGCATCCGCGCGATCGGCGGACCCGAGCCGCGGCCCGCGCGCCGGGAGACCGCGCGCGTGCGGGCCGGGGACCTGCTCGACGGGTGGCGGTACATCCTCGCCGACGTCACGCTGCGGCCGCTGTTCTTCCACACCGCCTTGTTCAACGGCCTGGTGATGGCCGCCGAGCCGCTGCTGGCCGTCCTGATGCTCGGCCGACTCGGGTTCGCACCGTGGCAGTACGGGCTCGCCTTCGCCGCGCCCTCGGTCGGCGGGCTGCTCGGTTCGCGGCTGGCCCGGCCACTCGCCACCCGGTTCGGGCAGCATCAGGTCCTGATCGCGGCCGGGACACTGCGCGCGCTCTGGCCCGTCGGCCTGGCCTTCCTCGGGCCGGGCACCGGAGGGCTGCTGACGGTGATGGGCGTCGAGCTCGGGCTCATCTTCTGCTGCGGGGTCTTCAACCCCGTGTACGCCACCTACCGCCTGGAACGCACCGCGACCGACCGGGTCGCCCGCACGCTGTCCGCCTGGACGGTGACGACCAAGGCGTCGGCCGCGCTGCTGACGGCTGCCTGGGGCCTTCTGGGCGTCCTGCTCGGCCCACGTACGGCTATCGGCCTGGCCGGCGTGCTCGTACTGGCCACCCCTCTGCTGCTTCCCCGCCGCGCGGCACCCCTTCCCTCCGAGCCGAGGCCGGCACCGAGCCACGGCTGACGGTCCACGACAGCGAACGGATCGGTTCACACACCCGCGACGGCTACGCCTCGTACTCCGTGAGATCGATCCCGTACACCCGCAGGTCGTATCCCCGGCTCGGGTCCTGCGTCGTGCCCGTCGCCCGCATGCCGAGTTTGTCCAGCACGTTCGCCGAGGCGGTGTCGCCGGTGCGGCAGGCGGCGACGACCCGGTCCAGGCCACGGTCCTGGAGGGCGAACTCGAGCGTTGCCTGGGCCGCCTCCGACGCGTAACCCTGCCCCCAGAACTGGCGCCCGAGACGCCACCCGATCGCCACCCCGTCCGCGATCGCGGGCGGTGAGTCCGCCCGGTACAGGCCCACGGCCCCGGCCAGCTCCCCGGATCCGAGGAGTTCGACGGCGAAGATCCCGAAGCCCTCCTCGTCCCACTCCTCCTCCCAGTCCTCGATGTCCTGGGCGGTCTCCTCCAACGAGCGCGGCGCGCCGTCGCCGATCCACCGCATCACATCGGGATCGGCGTGGATGTCGGACAGGGGGATCAGGTCGTCGTCCAGCCAGCGGCGCAGGAGAAGACGGGGGGTATGGATTTCGGTCATGGCCCCATCCTGCCTGCTGTGGTGCCGGGCCCGCACACTGCGTCCGGGTCGCCACCGGATCGCCGGTGACACCGCGGACACGCCACGGGTCAGGAGCCCCGGTCCCACCGCCGGCTTCGGGCTGCCCCCGGTCCCACCGCCGGCTTCGGGCTGCCCCGGAACATGGCCTGCCCCAATCCCACCGCCGGCTTCGGGCTGCCCCGGAATGCCCCGCACGCGTTTCGTCTGCCGGTGCGGGCTCGCAGCGATGCCGCCCCGGTGGGGATGGGTGTCCGATCCCCGGTCGGCGCCGATGACCGCGCCCGGACGGGAGCCGCAGGGCCGGCCCCGCGCTTCGGCGGTGCTCCGGTACCGGGTTGCGTGGCCTGCCCGTCCCCTTGGAGGGCAGGCCACGCGTCGGACGAGCCGGCTCCCGGCTCAGCTGGAGGTGCAGGTGAGCGTGCCGTTCTCGGCGCCCCTGATGAGGGCCTGATGGGCGGCGCGCAGGCGTTCGGCGTCGGGCTTGAGGACCTTGCGGTCGTAGGTCATCAGCCCGTTCAACTCACCTTCCACGTCGGTGATCTGCGTGTACACGGCGCCGTTGGAGCCGTCGCAGGCCGCCAGTCGACCGACCTCCTTCAGCCGGTCGAGGTAGACGTCGGTGTAGGTGTCCGGGGTGACGCCCACATAGGTCATCTGGACGGGGAAGGCGTGTCCGGGCACGCCCAGGCCGAGACCGCCGTACTCGCCGCTGACCAGCGCCCGTCTGCCGTCCGGCCGGGGGAGCTGCGGGCTCGGATAGCCGTGGGCGTCGGCGATGTCGCCGTTGCCGCCGTCCACCGCACCGCAGCAGTTGAGGCCGCTCATGTTGTTCACCAGCCGGGTCGGGTCCAGCGACTTGGCGTAGTCGGCGATCCGCGCCTGGTCGTACTGGCCCCAGCCCTCGTTGAAGGTCACCCACATGATCACCGAGGGATGGCTGTCGTGCTGGAGGACCATCTCCTTCAGCTCGTGCTCGTACTCGGTGCGGGCGGCGGCCGAGGGGGTGACGGTGTTCATGGCCGGCATGTCCTGCCAGACCAGCAGACCCAGCCGGTCCGCCCAGTAGTACCAGCGATCCGGCTCCACCTTGATGTGCTTGCGCACCGAGTTGTATCCCAGCTGCTTGTGCACGCGCAGGTCGTAGGCGAGGGCCTCGTCGGTCGGGGCCGTGTACAGGCCGTCGGGCCAGAATCCCTGGTCCAGGGTGGCCATCATGAAGACCGGTTTGCCGTTGAGCAGCGTGCGCTGCCTGCCGTCGACCGTCTTCACCTCGATGGACCGCATGCCGAAGTAGCTGCCGACGCGGTCGGCCCCCGCGCCCCTGCCCACCGTCACCTCGAGCCGGTACAGGTGGGGGTCGTCCGGCGTCCAGGCGTGCGGACGGGGCACCGGCACCGTCAGGCTGCTGCCGGAGGTGCCGTGGGCCCGGCCCACCACACGGCGACCGTCGTACGCGACGGCCGTGACCGGCAGGCCGTCACGCACCCCGCGCACGGTGACGTTCACCCGGTGGCCCGGCAGGTCGGGGGTCGTGCTGACGTCCTCGGCGTGGTCGCGGGCGACCGGCTCCATCCACACCGTCTGCCAGATGCCGGAGCTGGGGGTGTACCAGATACCGCTCGGGTCGAGCCGCTGCTTGCCGACGGGCGGGTTCTCGCCCCCGGGGGCGTCGGTCGGGTCGTGGACGCCGACGATCAGCTCCTGCGGCCCGGACTTCTTCAGCGCGTCGGTGACGTCCAGACTGAACCGGTCGTAACCGCCCTTGTGTTCGCCCACCTTGCGGCCGTTGACGTACACCACGGCCTGCCAGTCCACCGCGTCGAAGTTGAGCTGCAGACGACGCGGGCCGTGCACCTTCCAGTCGGCGGGGACGGTGAAGGTGCGCCGGTACCACATGCGGTCCTCGTGCCGCTCGATGCCGGACAGCTGGGACTCCACCGGATAGGGCACGAGGATCTTCTCGGGCAGATTCCGCCCCGTCGGCGGCTGCTCCCCGGCCGTGGCCGCGGCGAACTGCCAGCTGCCGTTGAGGTTGCGCCACTGTCCGCGGGTCAACTGCGGGCGCGGGTACTCGGGGTGGGCGTTGCCGGGGCCGACCTGGTCCGCCCACGAAGTGCGCAACTGGTACGCCGAGTTGTTGGCGCCGGTGGTCCAGAAGCCGGTCACGGCCGTGCCGTCGGCCTCCGTGAGACCGCCCGTGCCGTCGTAGCGGAGGTCGGCGTAGCCGCCGTGGCCGCCGACGACCGGCTCCTTGAGCGGGACGACGAGCCGGTGCGGGTCGGTGGCGTCGAGGTGGCTGGTGCCACGCGGCCACGCCGACCCGCCGACATCGATGTCAAGGTGGTCGTCGAAGCCGGCCGGCGGTACGGCGAGGGGCTCGGCGAAGGTGAGCGTGAGGGTCTTGCCGTCGGGCTGGATGGCCGCGTCCACCGGGCCGTTGTAGGAGAAGCCGTCGGGGAGGGTGAAGGCGGACTGGGGGACGGCCTGCTTGGTGCCGCCCGGCGGAGTCCACCGCACGTGCAGGTTGGAGCCGCCGAAGTGCTCGAAGTACTCCACCTTGAAGTCGTACGCCCGGCCGGCTTCGAGGGCGACCGGGGCGGACGTCTGCTCCCGGTCCCAGTCGTCGATCCAGTGGTCGATGACGAGACGGCCGTCGACCCAGAGCCGGAAGCCGTTGTCACCGATGACCGAGAAGGTGTGGGCGCCGGTGACGGTGGGTGTGATCCGGCCGGTCCAGCGCACGCTGACGTCGTCCTGCCGGCCGGTTCGGGCCTTCAGACGCGGTTCCAGATCGGCGAAGTCGAGCGAGGGGTCGAAGGTGGTCGCCTTGAGATCGCCGAAGTCGAAGGCTCCCGGGGCGGACTGGGTGTAGTACTCAGCCTTGAGGCCGTGGGCCGCCGCCGGCGGGGCCGCCGTGGCGGGCGCGGCGCCCGGTCCCAACGCGCCGGCCGCGACGAGCGCCACGGCGGTGAACGCCGAGGCCAGCCAGCGGCTCGCGCGTCGTCCGCGGCGAGGGGGTGGTCGATGCACGAGTACCTCCGGAAACGGAGTTGCGGGTGCGGGCTCTGCCCGTGCTTCCGATCCTCTTGTATAACGTTGGAAACAAGGGCAGTTGGCATGACAGCACGCCTCCTGCGCTCTGTCCAGGTGTCCGGCACGAGGCGCGGGAGGACTGCAGATGCGGGTGAGCCTGAAGGACGTGGCGGAGAGGGCGGGCGTGTCGGTGAAGACCGTCTCCAACGTGGTCAACGACTATCCGCACGTCACACCGGCCATGCGGGCCCGGGTGCAGCGGGCCATCGACGAGCTCGGCTACCGTCCCAACCTCACCGCCCGGCACCTGCGCAAGGGCCGCACCGGCATCATCGGCCTGGCCGTGCCCGAGCTCGGCAACTCCTACTTCGCGGAACTGGCCGGCGCCGTCATCGACGCCGCCGCCCAGCACGAGTTCACCGTCCTGCTCGACCACACCCAGGGCCTGCGCGAGCAGGAGATCCTGGTCTGCCAGGGCTTCCGGGCCAGGGTCATGGACGGGCTGATCCTCAGCCCGCTGGAACTGGAGACCGAGGACCTCGCCGCACGCCGCGACGACGTGCCGCTGGTGCTGCTCGGCGAGCGCCGCTACGACCTGCCCTACGACCACATCGCGATCGACAACATCGCCGCCGCGCGCGCCGCCGTCCGTCATCTGCTCGCCCTCGGCCGGCGGCGTATCGCCTTCCTGGGCGCCCGCCAGGACCGCTCTCACCCGCCTGCCCACCTGCGATTCATCGGCTGGCAGGCGGAGTTGGCGGCGTCCGGGCTGGCGGCCGACGAGCGGCTGGCGGTCACCACGCGGGGCTGGGGTCACGCGGAGGGGGCGCGGGCCATGGCCGAACTGCTCGACACCGGCCGGCAGGTGGACGGCGTCTTCGCCTACAACGACCTGATCGCCCTCGGCGCCATGCGCGTGATGTTCGAGCGTGGTCTGCGGATCCCCGAGGACATCGCCGTGGTCGGCTTCGACGACATCACCGAGTCGCGCTACGGAGCGGTCACGTTGACCACCGTGTCGCCCGACAAGGAGGCCATCGCACGGCTCGCCGTCGAGTCCGTGGTGGGACGGCTCAAAAGCGAGCACAACGACGAGGCGCCCCGCCCCTCACGCGAACTCCGGCCCGGATTCACGCTCGTGGAACGGGAAAGCACCCTGGGACGCCAGGCCCTCCCGGTGACCAGCCCAAACCGCCCTTGGTAAGGCCGGGTTGAGCCGCCGGGCGGTCTCGCGTCGTGCTGCGCGAGGTGTTTACACGCCCCTTCCAACGATGTAAAAAACTTGCTGATCTGGTCACCGCCGCACCGGCCTTCCGCCATCCCGAAGTGGGGCAATCGCATGAAGCCGTACTCCCGCAGCACCACCAGAAATCTCGTCGCCGTCGGGCTGGCCGCAAGCCTGGCGCTGGTCGCCGGCTGCACCAAGTCCGAAACGAGCGGCGCCCCGGACGCCTCGAGCGCCGCGAGCGCCGCGAGCGACGGCGCGGGCCAGCAGGTCGCCGCCGGCAGCGGCGGCAAGACCTGCGCGATCGGCGACTACGGTGCCGACAGGGCCGACCTGAAGAACGCGGTCGTCGGCTTCTCCCAGTCGGAGAAGGAGGCCAACCCCTTCCGCATCGCGGAGACCGCCTCCATCAAGGCGGAGGCGGCCAAGCGCGGCGTCAAACTGCTCACCGCCAACGCCCAGTCGCAGTTCTCGAAGCAGATCAGCGACGTCCAGGACCTCATCGCCCGGGGCGCCGACCTGCTCGTCATCGCCCCCCTGAACTCCGACGGCTGGGAGCCCGTGCTGCGGTCCGCCCGGGCCAAGAAGATCCCGATCGTCACCATCGACCGGCAGATCAACGCCACCGCGTGCAAGGACTACGTGAGCTTCATCGGCTCCGACTTCGTCCAGCAGGGACAGCGGGCCGCCGATCAGCTCATCCGGGCGACCGGCGGTACCGGCGAGATCGCCATCCTGCTCGGCGCGGCCGGCAACAACGTGACCACCCAGCGGACCAAGGGATTCGAGGACCGCATCAAGGCCAAGGCGCCCGGACTCAAGGTCGTCTTCAAGCAGACGGGCGAGTTCACCCGCGAGAAGGGCCAGTCCGTCACCGAGCAGCTCATCCAGTCCAAGCCCGGCATCAAGGCGATCTACGCCGAGAACGACGAGATGGGCCTCGGCGCCGTCAACGCCCTCAAGGGCGCGGGCAAGAAGCCCGGCGACATCAAGATCGTGACGATCGACGGCACCCGCAACGCCGTGCAGGGCATCGTCGACGGCTGGATCAGCGCCGTCATCGAGTCCAACCCCCGCTTCGGTCCGCTCGCCTTCTCGACCCTCGACTCCTTCACCCAGGGCAAGCCCGTGGACGAGGACATCGTCATCAAGGACAGCCAGTACTCCGGGGCCAACGCCCGGACGGACCTCGGCAAGGCCTACTGACACCCGTCGCCCACCGCTGCCGGCGCACCACGCCTCGGGAGCACCACGCCTCCGGAGCACCACCGGACCGGGCACGACGCCATGAACCCATGGAGAGCAGCCGTGACCGCACCCCCCGACGAAGTCCTCGCCGTACGCGGCCTGACCAAGCGTTTCCCCGGAGTGCTGGCCCTGGACGGGGTGACGTTCGGGCTCCGGGCCGGCGAGACGCACGCGCTCGTCGGCGAGAACGGCGCCGGCAAGTCCACCCTGATCAAGGTCCTCACCGGGGTGTACCGCCCCGACGAGGGCGAACTGCGCTACCAGGGCGAGCCGGCCGCCTTTCCCACCCCCCTCGCCGCACAGCACGCCGGCATCTCCACGATCTACCAGGAGGTCAACCTCATCCCCCTGATGAGTGTGGCCCGCAACCTCTTCCTGGGCCGCGAACCGCGCACCCGGCTCGGCCTGATCGACTTCTCCCGGATGCACCGGGAGGCCGAGCTGGCCATGGCCGAGTACGGCGTGCACGTCGACGTACGCCGTCCGCTGCGGGAACTCGGCGTCGGCGCGCAGCAGATGGTCGCCCTCGCCCGGGCGGTCTCTGTCGACGCCCGCGTGGTCGTCATGGACGAACCGACCTCCTCCCTCGAACCACGCGAGGTGGACACCCTCTTCGGCGTCATCCGGCGGCTGCGCGACCAGGGCATCGCCGTCCTGTACGTCAGCCACCGGCTGGACGAGCTGTACGCCGTCTGCGACACCGTCACGGTGCTGCGCGACGGCCGCCTGGTGCACACCGGCCCGCTCGCCGACACCGGCCGCCTCCAGCTCGTCTCCCTCATGCTGGGCCGGGAGACCGGCGAGGTCAGGGCCGAAGGAGTGACCAAATTCGCCGGAACGCACGATGCGGGTGCCGAGCCGGTGCTGCGTGC
The DNA here is from genome assembly GCF_040426375.1 of Streptomyces sp. NPDC096012. Classification (NCBI taxonomy): domain Bacteria; kingdom Bacillati; phylum Actinomycetota; class Actinomycetes; order Kitasatosporales; family Streptomycetaceae; genus Streptomyces; species Streptomyces sp. NPDC096012. The sequence continues at coordinate 104,792 of NZ_JBEOTD010000027.1, read as the reverse complement.
CGCCAACCTGACCAGACGCCACCAACTGCACGACGTCTCCCTGGACATCCGCCCCGGCGAGGTCGTCGGCCTCGGTGGGCTGCTGGGCTCCGGGCGTTCCGAGACGGCCAAGGCCATCGCCGGGGCCCTCCCGCTCGGCGCGGGCAGGGTGACCGTCGCCGGGCAGCCCGTCCGCACCGGCTCGACACCCGCCGCGATCCGGGCCGGGATCAGCCTGCTGCCCGAGGACCGCAAGGCCGAGGGAATCCTGCCGGGCCTGTCCGTGCGGGAGAACATCGCCCTGGCCGCGCTGCCCCGCATGTCCCGCTGCGGACTGGTCTCCGAGGCCCGCATCGACGCCGTCGTCGACACCTTCGTGAAACGGCTGCACATCAAGGCCGCGGGCCCCCACCAGAAGGTCGGCGAACTCTCCGGCGGCAACCAGCAGAAGGTGCTGCTGGCACGCTGGCTGGCCATGCACCCCAAGGTGCTGCTCCTCGACGAACCCACCCGCGGCATCGACGTAGGCGCCAAGGCCGAGGTGCAGAGACTCATCGACGAACTCGCCGAGGACGGCCTCGGCGTCCTGCTGATCTCCTCCGACGTGGAGGAACTCATCGAAGGGTCCGACCGCGTGGTGGTGCTCAGGGACGGCGCCGTCGTCGGCGAACTGACCGGCGACGACGTACGGGAGGACCGGCTGATGCGGGCCATCGCCGAAGCGGCCGCCGAGGAGGTGCCCCCGGCATGACCGATCTCACCCTGACCAAGCGGGACTTCGCCGACCGCGGCGCCCTGGTGGCCTGGCTGCAGACGTACGGCGTCTATCTGGGCCTCGTGGTCCTGCTGCTCTTCAACGTCCTGTTCACCGACCACTTCGTCTCCGGCGAGAACTTCCGCACCCAGGCAGTGCAGGTCTCCCCGGTCCTCGTCGTCGCCCTGGGCATGGCCCTGGCCATCGGCACCGAAGGCATCGACCTGTCGGTCGGCGCCGTGATGGCCCTGTCCACCTCCCTCGTCTCCCTCTACCTCGGCTACGGGCCCTGGCTCGCGCTCCTCGCCGCCATGGCCGGGGGAGCCGTCGTGGGCCTCGCCAACGGCTCGCTCATCGCGTTCGTCGGCGTCCAGCCCATCGTCGCCACCCTCGCGCTGATGGTCGGCGGACGCGGGGTCGCCCTGGTGATGCTGCCCCAGCTGAAGGACGTACGCGACCCGGCCATGGGCTCCCTGGGATCCGGTGATCTCGTCGGCGTCCCGTACCTGGCGCTCGTCGCCGCCGGCCTGGCCGTCGTCACCGGCTTCGTCGTGCGCCGCACCACCTTCGGCCGCCGGCTGCTCGCCATCGGCGACAGCCGCCCCGCCGCACAACTTGCCGGGCTGCCGGTCCGGCGGACCCTGATCGTCGTCTACATGTGCTCCGGTGTCCTAGCGGCGATCGCCGGCTTCCTGGCCACCGCCCGGCTGCAGGCCAGCGACCCGAGTTCGCTCGGCAACCTCATGGAGCTGTCCGCCATCACGGCCGTGGTGGTCGGCGGCACCCCGCTGACCGGCGGGCGGGTGCGGATCGGCGGCACGGTGGCCGGAGCCGTCCTCATCCAGCTGCTCACCGCCACCCTCATCAAGCACGATCTGCCGTCCTCGTGGACGCAGATCGCCCAGGCAGTGGTGATCGTGCTCGCGGTGTACGCGGCACGGGAAAGGGCCGGCCGGTGACCCGTACGGAAGAGCACACCATGACCAGCCCGCAGGCCGCACCGGCCGGCAACACCGACACCACCCGCAGAGGCGACCGGCTCACCGCTCTGGCGCAGCGGCACGGCGCCCTGGTGGCCCTGGTGGCCCTCGCAGTCGTCGCCTCCTTCTCCTTCGGTTCCTTCGCCACCGCCGACAACCTCGGCAACATCGCGGTCTCCTCCGCGTTCCTCGCCGCTGTCGCCCTCGGCATGACCTTCGTCATCGTCTCCGGCGGCATCGACCTGTCGGTGGGCTCCGTCTTCGCCCTGGGCGGCGTCCTCGCCGCCTGGGGATCGCAGTACGGCACAGCGGTCGCCCTGCTGCTGCCCCTCTCGGTCTGCGGGGCCATCGGCCTGGTCAACGGCCTGCTCGTGGCCCGCACCGGCCTCGCGCCGTTCATCGTCACCCTCGCCTCGATGCTCGCCGCCCGCGGCATCCTGCTGGCCGTCACCGACGAGGGCGCCGACACGTACCTCGTCGGCAAGGACTCCTTCCTCGCCACCCTCGGCCAGGCCCAACTCCTCGGCGTGGCGGTTCCCGTGTGGATCACAGCCGTTCTCTACGCCGTGGGCGCCGTCCTGCTGCGGCGCACCCCCTTCGGCCAGCAGGTGTACGCCGTCGGCGGCAACGAACAGGCGGCCGCGCTCATGGGCGCCCCTGTCGCCCGCACGAAGATCGGCGTCTACACCCTGTCCGGCCTCCTCGCCGGTCTCGCGGCTGCCCTCAACGCCGCCTACCTCGGCTCCGGTGTCACCATCCTCGGCTACGGCCTGGAACTCGACGCCATCGCCGCCGTCGTCATCGGCGGCACCCTCCTCACGGGCGGCCTCGGCTACGTCAGCGGCTCACTCGTCGGCGTGCTGCTGCTGAAGGTGATCCAGAACGTCATCAACCAGATCGGCTCCCTCGACTCCGCCTATCAGCAGGTCGTCAGCGGGGCGTTCCTGGTACTGGTCGTCGTCGCCCAGACCTGGCTGGCCAGGAGGCGGCGGGTGGCATGAGGCCGCGACGCCGACCGCGGGGCGCGAGGGAGCGGCGCGCGGTCGGTGCCCCCGGAACACTCCTCAAGCCACCAGGCCCCGCCGTCGCGGACCGCTTTGGCGTCGACGAACAGGGGCGCGGACCGCGGCCCCGCGACCCACTCCGCGACGGCCCCCGCGACGCGCACCCGGCCCGGGAGCGGCGCCGGAACGGACCGGCAGGGACGGGTGCCGCGGCCGGTCCGCCGGACCGGCCACGGCCCCTCGGGTGCGAAGTGCCGTGAAGGAGCCCGGTGTTGACGGCTTGTGTAGGGTGGGGACGGAACGCATCACCGCCTGCTCCGGACCTGACCGGGGCGGCCGAGCGGGGGAAGAAAGGTGCGTGCCCGATGACGGTCGGGCTCCTCTCCACGATTGCCGCTGTGCTCTACGGCGGCACCGTATCGGTCCTCGCGTTCACCGCGACCTTTGCCCGCCGCGGCACCCTGCGCCGCGAAGCGCGCAGCACGCTTGCCGTCCTGCTGCGGGGGAGGGCCGCGGAGTGATCCCGGGCAGGGCCGCCCGAGGGCGGGACAGCGTCGGCCGGCGCGGGTGAGTGCGTCAGGCGGGCGAGGCGGCCGGCCCGTCGGTGAGGAGGCGGCCGACCTCGGCGGAGCACTCTTGCCGCGGGCGGGGGCCCGCGCACCTCCCGCACGGTCGACGCCGTGGCGAGCGACCGCGGACGTCGGCGACCGTGGCCTGCACATGGCCGGTGCCGTGGGCCGGGGAACGCCGGCCCGCGGGCGGGACCGGGCCACCTGCTACAATGGACGCGTCGGCCTTCGGCGCCCCAACTGGTGCGCTCCGGAGGCTTTTTTCATGCCTTCTGACACCTCCCGCCCCATCACGCCGCCCACCATCAGCTACTACGGCCTGCTCCGCGACCGCGAGTTCGCCGGGTTGTACGCCGGTTTCACCCTGACCGTCGCCGCGAGCACCTTGTCGGGCTTCGCTCTCGGCACCCTGGTCGATCACCAGACGCGCTCCCCGTTCCTGACGGCCGTGAGCATGTACGGCGCCACGTTCACGACGGTACTCGGTGCCCTGACCCTGATGTCGGTCGCGGACGGCAACCGTCCTCGCCGGACTCTCGTCACGCTCCAGTGCGTCTCGCTGCTGGGCGTCGCCGCACAGGCGGTTCCCGGGCTGCCGTTGGCCGCCCGGTTCGGTCTGCTCCTGGTGCTGGGGTTCTTCCAGTCCCTGGGGACCGGAACCCGTATGGGACTGCTCGCCGAGGTGGTGCCGGCGTCCGCGTACGCCCCGGCACGTTCGCTGATGAACATCACGTCGGGTGGCATGGCGATCATCGGCTATGCCGTCGGGGCCGTACTACTGCGGTACCTGAGCCCGCAGGGGGTCTTCGCCGTCGCGACGGTGCTGACCGGAGTCGCGCTGGTCGTCGTGGCGGCGACCGTCAGGGAGCACTCGATCCGTCTGACCCGTCGTCCCGGACTGCGCCAGACCTGGACAGCCAACGTCGCGCTCTTCTCACACCCGGGCCGGCGCGCTCTGCTGCTCAACCTCTGGGTGCCCAACGGTCTGATCGTCGGCTGCGAGGCCCTGTTCATCTCCTACGCCCCGGATCACGCCGGTGCCCTCCTGGCGGCCGGATCGGCGGGCATGCTCCTCGGCGACCTGACCGTCGGGCGACTGCTCACCGCCGGCCGGCGACGTCGTTGCGCGTACGCCCTGCGACTGTCGCTCGCCGCCCCGTACCTGCTGTTCGCCCTGCATCCGCCGCTTGTGGTGGCGTCAGTCGCCGTGTTCGTCGCCAGTGCCGGTTTCGCCGCCACCCTGCCGCTGCAGGAGCAGCTTCTCGCGCTGACGCCCGACGCGGTTCGGGGCCAGGTCCAGGGCGTCGAGTCCGCCGGTCGAATGACCTGGCAGGGCCTCGGGGCCGCGATCGCCGGCGGTGTCGCCCAGTACGTCACCCCGGCCGCCACCATCACCGCGGTGGCCGCAACCTCCCTTGCCGTCACCATCGTCTCCCGGCCGTTCGTGGTCCGCGCGCATGCGGTCGGCGACGGGACGACCGGCGCGTGAGCCGTACCGAGTGGGAAGCCGCGTGGCCATTGCGACGAGCGACCACCCGGGCGACGCCCCACGAGGCGGATGTGGAAACGTCCTGACGTCGAAGCAGTCGAGTGGCCGCGCCGGCGCCAAGGCGGTCGAGTCGCGGCGGAAAGGAGGGCATCGGTCGCCTGGCCGCCCTGGCCGCCCTGGCCGCCCTGGCCGCCCTGGCCGCCCTGGCTGCCCTGGCCGCCCGGCTCGACCCGCACCACCGGCAGGCACTCGCCGCGTCAACGCCCGCACCCCTCGCAATTGCGCGGTGTCGTCGGTCCGACCACCCGACGGGCCGACGACACCGCTTCCCCGACCCGGTAAGGAACCACGCGCCATGAGCACCCCGCACGCCTTCCCCCTGGAGCCCACCCCGATCCATGTGCCCGACAAGGTCCTCGACGACCTGCGCGCCCGCCTCATGTCGACCCGGCCGCCGCTGGACGAGGGGAACGAGGACTGGTCCTACGGCGTCCCGGACAGCTGTCTCCGTGAGCTGGTCGCCTACTGGCGGGACGGCTACGACTGGCGCCGGGCGGAGGCCGCCATCAACGTCCACGAGCACTACCAGGTGAGCGTCGCCGGTGTCCCGGTGCACTTCATGCGCAAGCCCGGCCGCGGCCCCCGCCCGATCCCCCTGATCCTCACCCACGGCTGGCCGTGGACGTTCTGGCACTGGTCGAAGGTGATCGACCCGCTCGCCGACCCGGCCGCGTTCGGCGGAGACCCCGCCGACGCGTTCGACGTCATCGTGCCGTCCCTGCCCGGCTTCGGCTTCCCCGGACCCCTCACCGGCTTTCCGGACGTCAACTTCTGGAAGGTCGCCGACCTCTGGCACACCCTGATGACCGACACCCTGGGGTACGAGAAGTACGCCGCCGGGGGCTGCGACATCGGCGGGATCGTCTCCAGCCAGCTCGGCCACAAGTACGCCGACGAGCTGTACGGCATCCACATCGGCTCCGGGCTGCCGCTCGACTTCTTCACCGGCCCCCGGGCCTGGGACCTCGCCCGGAACCGGCCCCTCACCGACGACCAGCCCGCCGACGTCCGCGCCCGCATCGTCGAGCTGGACCACCGCTCGGCCTCCCACCTCGCCGTGCACATACTCGACGGCGCCACCCTGGCCCACGGGCTGAGCGACTCGCCCGCCGGACTGCTCGCCTGGCTGCTGGAGCGGTGGAACGCCTGGAGCGACAACGGCGGCGACGTCGAGTCCGTCTTCACCAGGGACGACCTGCTCACCCACGCCACGATCTACTGGGTGAACAACTCCATCGCCACGTCGATGCGTTACTACGCCAACGCCAACCGCTACCCCTGGACCCCCTCCCACGACCGCACCCCGGTCGTGCAGGCCCCGGTCGGTCTCACGTTCGTCACGTACGAGAACCCGCCCGGCATCCACACCGCCCACGAGCGCGTCCGGGCGTTCGAGACCGGCCCGCAAGCCGCCTGGTTCAACCACGTCAACGTCAACGCCCATGACCGGGGAGGCCACTTCATCCCCTGGGAGAACCCCGCCGCCTGGGTGAGCGACCTGCGCCGCACCTTCCGCGGCCGCAGGCCCTGAACGACGGGGGCCGGGCGGGTGCCGCGGTGCGGGCGGGCCGACCATGACGTCGCGGTCGGGCGCGGGGCTTGCCGTGCGCCCCCTGATCTGGTTGGGTACCCCGCGCCACCGGCATCCGGAGCCTGGCGGCGGGAGGAGCGCAGGCAGCGTGCACGAGACGGCGGAACAGGTCGGCGCGGAGCCGTTGCCCGAAGGGCTCGGACGGGCGATACGGGAAACGGCCGAGGACATCGCCGCGCTGCTGCGGAGCGCCTCCGGCACAGCCCTGCCCGTCCCGGGGTCGGAGTGGACCGTCGGCGAGGTGGCCGCCCATCTGGCCCTGGCCAACGAACTGATGGCCGACCTCGCCGCCGGGCGGGAGCGTCCCTACGGGGACGGCACGCCCCAGAGCCTGGCCGCCGCCAACGCCCGGTCGCTCACCACCTTCGCCGAACGCCGTGCCGAGCCCTTGGCGGCCGTCATCACCGGCCAGGCCGAGGCGTTCCTCGACGCCGTGACCCGCACCGGGTCCGACGGACCTGTACCGGCCACTCCACTGGGCCCCATGCGCCGGCCGGTCCTCGCGTCCTACCTGCTCACGCACATGCTGGGCCATGGCTACGACCTCGCCCGTGCGCTGCGGCGACCGCACATGATCGACGCCGCGCGGGTCGGACTGTGCATGCCTTTCATGCTGTCGGTCATGCCTCGCGTCGCCGACACCGAGGCGACCGCCGGTCTGACGGTCCGCTACCGGATCCGGCTGCGCGGGGGCGGCGTCTTCGGCGTGTCCGTGGCCGACGGCGCCGTGCGGGTGGACCCGGGCGTGCCCGCGCACCGTACGGACTGCACGATCCTCATCGAGCCGACCGCGTTCCTGCTGATCGCACTCGGCCGGCGCGACCCCTGGCGCGCCATCGCCCAGGGGCAGGTGCTCGCCTGGGGCCGCAAGCCGTGGCTGGCTCCCCGCTTCCCCGCCCTGTTCACCGCGCCCTGAGCCCTGTGGACCGGTCGTCGCGGGCCGGCCGGGTCACCATCGGGGCGCTCAGCCGACGTACCGCCGGGCGGTCGAGTCCCGGCGGGCGCGTTCCAGCGCGGCGAGCCGGCGTTCCAGGTCCGGCGGTACCGGGTCGCGCTGGCGCAGCACCCAGGGCAGGCCGGCGGCGGCGTGGGCGAACGCGCGGGCGGAGGCGGCGTCCCGGGGCACGGTCCGCATCAGATGGCCGGTGCGTCGCAGCGCCGGCAGCAGGGGGCGGCGCAGCCAGGTGAACCACAGGGTGTTGCGGATGCCGAGGACGCGTCGGGCGGTGCTGTCGCGCAGCGGGGAGGCCTGGTGGTGGATGGTGAGGTCCTCGGCGTAGGCGAGCCACCAGCCCTGCCGCAGCAGGTCGCAGGCGAGGAGCTCCTCCTCGCCGCCGAGCCACAGACCCGCGTGGAAGCCGCCGCCGGAGCGGAAGGCCTCGGTGCGCAGCACGGTGGCGGCGGCGAGGAAGGAGCCGAGGGCGGGTCCGGGGAGCCAGTCCGGGCCGGGCAGCGGGGACTCGCGCAGTTCGCGGACGACGGGGTCCTCCGTGCCGTCCGGTTCCACCACGATGCGCGCGGTGACGCCGGCGAGCCGGGGCCGGGCGTCGAGCAGGTCGGAGGCGCGGCGCAGGCTGCCCGGCTCCCACCAGGAGTCGTCGTCGCAGAACGCGATGTACGGGGTGGTCACGTGCCGGACGGCGAGGTTGCGGCCGACGGCCCCCAGGTTGCGGCCCGGGTGCAGCAGCGTCACCTCGGGGAAGTCGCGGGCCACCGCCTGAGCCGTGCCGTCGGTCGAGGCGTTGTCGGTGACGATCACCCGGGGGCGTTCGGGCAGCCGGCGCAACAGGCCCAGCGTGCGCAACAGCTCGTCGTGGCGGTTGCGGGTGATCACGACGACGGTCGTACGCGCGTCGGGGGCGGTCCGGGTCATCCTTCGAGCCCGCCGTCCGGGCGTGCCGCCGCCTGCCGGTCGAGCAGGCGGGCGGCGTGCTCGACGTGCCGGGGCAGGGTGCGGCGGCGGGCAAGGGCGGCGGGGAACCGCTGGAGGGTCTCCTTCAGGGCGCGACGGGCGCCGGAGTGGCCGGCCGCGGCCGCCACGGCGAGATCGGTGCCGGCCCGCAGGGCGACGGGCCACGGCCGGCGCAGGCAGGTGGTCAGCACGTGGTTGCGCCGGACCAGGAAGGGGCGTCCGGTGCGGCCGTGGTCCTCGGGGTGGTGGCGGGCGCACAGTGCGGGCTCGTAGGTGACGCCCCAGCCCCGGGCGGCCAGGTCGTAGGCGAGCAGGGTCTCCTCACCACCGAAGAAGAGGAGCGGATGGAAGCCGCCGACGTCCAGGAAGGCGTCCCGGCGGACCACGGCGGCGCAGCCGAGGAAGCCGAGCACCGGACGGCCGGGCAGGTCGGGCTCGGGGGGCAGCGGCGAGGCGGCGAGCACGGCGTTGAGCGGATCCTCGGCCGCCTCCCCGCCCACCAGGGTGCGGGCGGCGAGCAGCCCGAGCCGCGGATGGGCGTCGAACAGGTCGGCGGCCCGGCGCAGGCTGCCCGGCTCCCACCAGGAGTCGTCGTCGGTGAACGCGACGTAAGGGGTACGGGCGTGGCGGACGGCCAGATTCCGGCCGAGGGCACCGGTGTTCGCGGCCGGCCGCAGCAGGCGGCTGAGCGCCGGGTGGCCGTGCACGGCCCTGCGGGTCGCGTCGTGACGGGAGTTGTCCACGACGACGACCGGCGGCCGCTCGGGCAGCGCGGCCAGCGCGTCAAGGGTACGCAGCAGGCTGGGGGCCCGGTCGCGGGTGATGACGGCGACGGTGATCCGCGGGTCGGCGGCGACGGCGCCGAGGGGCGGGTCGGCGACGGGCTCAGCGGACATGCGCCACCTCCCGTCCGTCCCGCCGGGGTGGGCGGCCGGCCGGCCGGCAGCGGGCGTGCGGCACCGGACTCGGCTGGGCCTGCCGCCGGGCGCGGGCCACGTCTTCGCGGCGGCCGCGGGCGAGGCCGTCGGCGCGGTCGGCCCCGACGGCCGCGACCAGTTGCCGCCGGCACCGACCGGAGCCGGGGAAACCGGCGCCGGTCACGAGCGTGCGCGGCCAGGGAAAGGGTGTCTCACCGTTCATGGGTGGCTCTTTCCTTCGTCCACGTCGTCGCGGCCTCCGGGAGTGCCCCTGCCGGGCTTCGGCGCGCACCGTGACTCCGGGACCGCCATCGTCGGCCCGGTGGGGGAAGTGCTCGGGGAAACAGAACGGATACGGGTCCCGCCGGTACGCGGGACCGCCCTGTCCGGCCGCCACTGGCTGGACGGCGCCGGACCAGCCGAGTGCCCGGGGCCGGCCGGAACTCACACGCTGGATTCTTATTCTCCGGAACTTCGGGTACTCGCGCGACTCCGGCGGCCGCACAGCGCGTGGAGAGGGCTGGAGCGAGGCCATGTACGAAGACACGACCGCTGTCATGCTGCGCCTTCTGCGCGGGCCCGACGGGGACCCCGCGCGGGTCCTGGTGACCGGCTGGTTCAGCTTCCAGGACGGAGAGGCGACAGCGGGCGACGTACTCGCCGAGCGGCACGCGTCCGACGCCCTGACCGCGGCGGGCATCCGGCACGACACGGCGTGGAGCCGCGGGTTCCGCCCCGGCGCACTGTCCCTGGAGACGGTGCGGCCGGAGGCGTACGACACCCTGCTCTTCGTGTGCGGGCCGGTGCACGGCCCCCAGGTCGCCGCTCTGCACGCCAGATTCGGGGCCTGCCGGCGACTGGCGGCGGGCGTCTCGGTCGTCGATCCGGCAGACCCCGCGGCCACCGGCTTCCACGAGATCGTCGCCCGCGACGGCACCCCGGCACCGGCACGGCACGACCTCGCGGCCACGGCCACGATCGGCCCGCTGCCGCCCGTGGCCGGAGTGGTCCTCACCCACGGGCAGGGCGAGTACGGCGCCCGCCGCCGGCACGAGGAGGTCAACACGCGCATCACGGCCTGGCTGGCCGGCAAGGACTGCGCGCGCGTGCAGGCCGACACCCGCCTGGCGGTGGACGACTGGCGGCTGTGCACGACAGCCGAGCAGTTCCTGGCCCTGCTCCGCCGGTTCGACCTCGTCGTGACCACGCGCCTGCACGGTCTGGTACTGGCCCTGCGCACCGGTACCCCGGTCATCGCGGTGGACCCCGTCGCGGGCGGCGCCAAGGTCAGCGCCCAGGCCCGTGCGGTGCACTGGCCGGCGCTGGTGGACGCGGGCGAACTGAGCGAGCAGCTGCTCGACCGCTGGTGGCGGTGGGCGCTGTCCGAGCCGGGCCGCACCGCCGCTGCACGCCACGCGACGCGCTGACCCTCGTGCGGGCCGGACGGGTGCTCACCCCCGCTGTGCGGCAGGGCGTCCGTCGGCACGCAGGTCCGCGGGAGGCGGTGGAGACGCCACCGGAGACCAGGCTTCCGGGGACACGACGACACGTCGTCCCCGTCCGGCACGGTCAGCGGGCGACGTCGCTGCCGGAGCCGATCCCCTGGTAGTCGGCGGTAAGGGCCGTGTCGATGTCCTCCTCGTCGTCGTAGGCTCGGCGGACTCCCGCCTCCAGCAGGCGCAGCTGCCGGTCCAGCGGCGGTTGACGTTCGGGCGGTGCCAGCCGCTTGAGGTCGTCGATCAGAGCGCGCACGCGCCGGGTCACCTGCGGGGTGGAGCAGCCGGCGAGCCGGATCTCGTCCAGCGCCAGGCGGACGAATCCTGCCCAGGTGAGGCTGCGGGTGATCACCCGGACCGTGCCGTCCTCGTCGCGGTGACGGCCCGAGGGGAAGGGGCGGCAGGCGAGCTGGCGCAGGCAGTCGTGCAGCCGGTCGATCGACTGGACGGCGGTGGTGGGGTCGTTGAAGGGTACGGCGATGCTGCGCTCGGTGATGTCGACCAGTTTGCGGATGCCGTAGGCGCAGTCGTCCTCGTGGGTGCGTTCGTCGCCGAGGTCGACCGCGCGCCGGAGGGCGGCCTGATCGAGCCGGCCGATGTCGCCGCGCACGCGGAAGAGCGGACCGTCGCCGTGCACGAAGTCACCCATCATCGGGACGGCCTCCAGCACACAGTCGGCGCGAGCGGCCAGCTGCACCAGCCGGACGAGATCGAAGCGGACGAGGATCCCCGGGTCGCCGGTGTTCAACACCTCGTGCCCGGCGTCCCGTTCCGCCGTCGGCGGCTTCTCGGTGTCCGGCCCGGGCGGCTCCCGCGGCTCGACCGGGTACAGGCGGTCGATCTCACGATGGGTGTGGTCGCCGACCAGGTCGATGATGCCGGCCGCACGCAGCGAGCGGCTGGAGTGGTGGACGTACATGATGAGGCCGACGATGCTGGCCAGCACGAGTACGTACGCCGTCAGCACGGTCAGGCCCGGTACCCGGTCGGGGCTCACGTCGACGTTGCGCATCGCCACGATGGCGAAGGCGAAGGTGGCCGTGAACAGTCCCATGGCCCACTGGCTGACGCGGTCGTGCAGCAGGGCGCCCACGATGCGCGGCGAGAACTGCCCCATGGCCAGCTGCACGGCCACGGTGGTGATCGTGAGCACGAGGGGGATCAGGGTGGTCATCGTGGCGGCGACCGCGCTGAGGATCGTCTGCGCGTTCGAAGAGGTGCCCAGCAGGCCCGTGTTCAACAGGCGGTAGCCGGTGGCGCGGTCGATCGCCAGGGTGCCCAGGCACAGGCCCACACCCCCGACGAGACACAACACCGGGATGACCCACATGCGCGAGCCCAGGTACGCGGACGGCCCTCGTCCGTGCCCGACGGCCTGGTACGGGTCCGGCATGCCGACTCCTTCACGAGATCGGTGACCACGGCCTCGGCGACGTGGACACACGGTTCGATCCCCAGCCGACCCACGGGGTGGGACCGGGGGCGGGGCCGACCGTGACGTGGAGTGCCGGGCCCGGACCGCGCCTAGCGCAGCAGGGAGATCACGCGGCCGGCCGGTTCGCCGCGCGGGTGCCCCCGGCACAGCTGCTGGTAGACGGCGGCGTAGGCGGCCGCCATCTGATCGGTGTCGAAGTGACGGCGGACCCGCCCTCGGCAGGCGCGGGGATCCAGCCGGTCCACCGAGCCGATCGCCCGCGCCAGTTCGGCGGGATGATCACAGATGAAGCCGGTGACGCCCTCCTCGACGATCTCGGGCACCGATCCACGGCGGAGTGCGACGACCGGCGTGCCGCAGGCCATCGCCTCGATCATCACCATCCCGAAGGGTTCCTCCCACTGGATCGGAAACAGCAGGCAGCGGGCGCTCGCCAGGAGGTCCAGCTTGGTGCGCCGGTCGGCCTCCCCGACCCAGCGCACGTCATCGCCCGTCCGGGGCCGGAGTTCCGCCTCGATGTAGGGCTGCTCGGCGGGGTCGTTGCAGCAGCCGGCGACGGTGATCGGCAGCCCCGCCTCCCGGGCCGCGTCGATGGCCAGATGGACACCCTTGTCCGCGGCGATCCGGCCGAGGAACAGCGCGTGGTCCCCCTTCCGGTCACCGTACGGATAGCGGGCGGTGCGCAGCGCATTGTGCACGTGCCCGGACCAGGGGATGTCCGGGGCCTGTGCCTGCTGCGCGCGTGAGATCGCCACCATGTGCACGGTGTCACCGAGCGCCCGGTAGTAGCGGCCCGTCTCCCCGGTCACGGGGCCGTGCGCGGTGATGACGGTCGGCGCCCGGCGCTGCCCCGCCTGGAGCGGACCCACCATGCTGTGGTCGTGGATCACATCGGGATCGAGGGAACGCAGCACGCGCGCCGCACGCGCGGCGTGCAGGACCTCGGGGCCGGAGTTCCCCAGCCTCTGCGAACCCGCGGGACTGTCGTCGGTGGCGATGAAGCGGCCCTTGGTCCCGTTACGGCCCACTCCGATGACGGTCACCCGATGCCCCAGTTCGACCAGGCCGTCGACCAGCTCGGCACACATCGCCTCGATCCCGCCGTAGGCCACGGGCGGCAGGGCGAACCAGGGTGTGGCGATCATGGTGATGTCGAGTGGTGGCTTCGGTCTCATGGGTTCCGCCCTCCGGGTGGTCCCGGGTTCGCAGACGTGCCCGGGCCGGGGTGCCGGTCGTGGTGGTTGGGCGCGGGAGAAGGCGGACGGCGAGGCTGGTGCACGACCTCCACGTCGTCGGGCAGCCCGGTGATGCGGGTCGACTCGCCGTCCACGTCCACTTCCACGCGTCCACCGGCCAGCGGGATGTTGTGGATGGACAGGTGTCCGTAGCGGGCGGGCCACGCCGGCGCCACCCATACCTGGCCATGCGACATCCACGGATCGATGCGCAGCAGCGCTCGCAGCAACTGGACCGGAGTGGCGGCGGCCCAGGCCTGCGGGGAGCAGGAGGTGGGATACGGCACCGGCGCCTCGTAGTCGTCGCGATCGAAGCCGCAGAACAGCTCGGGCAGCCGGCCGCCGAAGGTCTCGGCGGCGTCGAGGATGCCGGTGGCCACCCGCTGGGCCTGCTCGACGAACCCGTACCGCATCAGCCCGGTGGCCAGGATCGCGTTGTCGTGCGGCCACACCGACCCGTTGTGGTAACTCATCGGGTTGTACGCACCCATCGTCGTGGCCAGGGTGCGCACCCCCCAGCCGGTGAACATCTCGGGGGACAGCAGCCGTTCGGCCACCTGCTCGGCCTTGTCGCGGTCCGCGATCCCCGTCCACAGGCAGTGGCCCATGTTGGAGGCCAGCGCGTTGATGGGGCGCTTGTCGCGGTCGAGACCGACGGCGTACCAGCCCCGCTCGGGCAGCCAGAACCTCTCGTTGAAGGCTTCCTTCAGTGCGACAGCCCGACCGCACCAGTGCTCGACGGCCTTGAGGTCACCGGCCTCGTGAGCGAAGTGCGACCGGACGACGTAGGCCGCGTAGACGTAGCTCTGCACCTCGCACAGGGCGATCGGCGCCTCGGCGAGCCTGCCGTCGGCGAAGTTGACCCCGTCGTAGGAGTCCTTCCAGCCCTGGTTCAGCAGACCGTTGGCGGTCATCCGCTGGTATTCGACGAACCCGTCACCGTCTCGGTCGCCGTACTTCTCGACCCACTCCAGCGCCCGGTCGGCGTGCGGCAGCAGGGCCTCGACGGCCTCGGGGGCGATGCCCCAGCGGCTCAGCTCACCGAGCACGATGACGAACAACGGTGTGGCGTCGGCAGTCCCGTAGTACACGCTGCCGCCGCCGCGGGCCAGCGGGAAGTCCAGGCCGAAGCGCGTCTCGTGCAGTATGCGTCCCGGCTGTTCCTCGGTGGCGGGGTCGACCTTCCGGCCCTGAGCCCGCGCCAGCGTCTGCAGGGTCCCCAGGGCCAGGGTCTGGTCCAGGGACAGAGCCATGTAGGAGGACAGCAGGGAGTCCCGGCCGAACAGGGCCATGAACCAGGGTGCGCCGGCGGCCACCGCCGTGTCCTCCGGGTGGGCCGGATCGAAGATGCGCAGCGCGCCCAGATCCTCCAGGCTGCGCCGCAGCGTCCGGTGCAGTTCCGGGTCCTCGATGTCCGTGATACGCGGAGTGTTCTCGCGCCAGGCACGCAGGCGGCGCGCCGGCGCGGACTCGGCCGGCTCCACACCCACCGGAAAGGCACCGCTGGCGTGCTCCTGGCCGACGCTGGGCCGCACCAGCAGCGTGGTGCACCACTGGCCGTGGGCCGGCACCTCGACCCGGAAGTCGAGGCCGTCCGGGCGGGCGCGGGCGCCCTCGCTCTCCACCCGTACGCCGCGCCATGCCGAACCGGAGCGGAGGTCGAATTCCAGGACCGAACCGTCCGGCCTGGCCGTCACCTCGCCCTGCGGGCTCACTCGGCTCTCCTTGACAGCGAAGACGTCGGCGAAGTCGGCGCCGATGTCCAGGGAGACCGCCACGGTCATCCCCCGTGGGCTCAGGTTGCGCACCTTGAGGTCCTCGCGCATCCCCTCACCCACATAGCGTGTGCGCTCCACCAGCACTTCGCTCTGCGAGCCGTGGGGCGGCACGCGGGCCAAAAACGTCGTGCGGTAGGG
Organism: Streptomyces sp. NPDC096012; assembly: GCF_040426375.1. Lineage (NCBI taxonomy): Bacteria > Bacillati > Actinomycetota > Actinomycetes > Kitasatosporales > Streptomycetaceae > Streptomyces > Streptomyces sp. NPDC096012. The sequence goes on along the minus strand of NZ_JBEOTD010000027.1, from coordinate 89,455 downwards.
GTCGGGGGACAGGACGGTCAGATGGTGCGGGCGGACGCCGTCCACCCGCACCCGCCAGTCGGAGATGACCCGCATGTCCCGGAAGAACAGACCCTGCGGGACCTCGGCCTCCATGTCACCGGAGGCGCTCGACACGCAGAACGTCGGCCCCTCGACCAGGGTGACGGTGGCTGGGGTGAGTACGGCCGGTTCGTTCTCCTCGACGATCTCGCCGACCTCGTCGGTCATGTCGCCTCCCTAGCCGCCGGCGTCGACGAGCTCGCCGAACTGCGTGGGCAGCTGGGCCAGCACATGACGGAACTCGCCGTCGCTGACCGCGTCGTGCAGGGTGCTCAGTACCGCGCGCACTCCCTCGCGGGCCTCGTCCGGGCTCAGGCCGGAACGCCTGCTCACCCGGTCGACGAACTCCTCCAGCCCGAAACCCTCCGCCTCCGGTGTCGGGGAGATGAGGGGTGTCTGCAGCGGTTTGGGCAGCTCCGAGGCGAGATCGTCCGCCTCGCCCCTGGTGAGCCGCTCGGCCAGGGTTTCCAACGTCGCACGGGTCAGGCTCTCCGCCTTGTCCCGGGGGACGTGGGAGCGCCGGGACACCGTGTCGATGAAGGTCTCGTAATCCATGAGCTGTCTCCTGGTGTTCTTGTCGCCCGGTCCCGAAGGGGGTGAACGGCTCTCGTGCCGGGAGGGGGCCCCGCGGCACCGGACCCGGCGGGGAACGCCCGTGTGCGGCCCGGCCGGGTCACACGCGGGCCACGTTCCGGTAGAGCGAGGTCTGCTGCAGCAGTTGACGGTCGTCCAGGAAGTTCTCCCGGACCCGGCGCCGGGCACCGGCCCCCAGCGCACCCGCGAGGCAGTGATCACCCACCAGACTGCTGGTCTGCGCGGCGAAGGACACGCTGTCGCGGGGATCGTCGAGCAGAATGCCGTCGACTCCGTGCTCGATCTGGTCACGGATGCCACCGACGGCGCTGGCGACGACCGGGCGTCCCTTCCACATGGCCTCCGTGACGGTGAGGCCGAATCCCTCCGCCAGGCTCTTCTGTGTCACCACCGCCGCCGAGCACTGCAGGGCGTTGACGATCACCGCGTTCTCCTCCGTGTCGGCCATCGGCAGGCAGGCCAGGTGCGCCCGGGTGCGCACCCGATCCGGCAGCCGGTGCCACAGCGCCGCGCATTCCGCGAAGACCCGCCCGCCCTCGGGATCGTCGGTGACACCGGTGACGTCCGGGCCCACCAGGGCCAGGTGGGCCCCGTCCAGGCTGCCGCCGGCCTCGGCGAACGACGTCAGCACGCCGGCCATGTCCTTCAGCGGGTCCCAGCGGGAGACCTGCACGATGAGGGGCGCGTCGGCGGGTGGCGGCGAGGCGCTGTACAGGCAGGTCGGATCCCGCCGTACCCGGCCCACCGAACCGTCGCCGCGCCGGTAGATCGCCGGCCCGTCCCGGTCCGCGGGCGCGCGCAGACCGATCCGGCTCAGGATGGCCGCGGCCGCCGAGGGGGCCAGGGGCCGGTTCTTGGCCGACAGGGGATCGATCGACGGCCGGATCACGGCGACCGGCCGCCCGGCGAGCCAGCCGGGAACGTACTGCTCCCGGGAGAACACGTAGGCGTCCGCCGTCTCCAGCCAGGGCCGCAGAAACGCCCATGCCCGGTCGGTGTACAGATTGGGGTCGTCCGTGCCGACATGGCACCGCCAGACCACCCGCGCCCCGGCCCGCCGCAGGTGGGCGACGAGGCCGGCGGCCTGCGGATCGTGGAGGGTGACCACGTCTCCCGGCCGTACCGCGCCCAGCAGGGCGCGTGCATTGGCCTCGCAGACCGCCGCGTAATGCTCGGCTCCGGCCCGGTCGAGTGGTGGGCCGGAGGCGTCGGCCCCGTGCAGGAAGTGGTGCAACTGCTTGGTCAGGGCGAAGAACGCGGGATCTCCCCGCATGGTGAACCAACGGGCGTCGAGCCCCGCACCGCGGGAGTATCGCTGCAGCCGGTGCAGCATCTCGGCCACACCGCCACCGTTCATCGTCGAGTTCACGTCGATGATCCGGCGGCCGGCGAGCGCTTCCCTCACGTTGTGGAAGGCGGTGTCCAGCTCGCCGGCCCGGGCGGCCCCGACCGTGCCGCCGAGCAGGATCGGATCGGCGCCGGTGACGTGGGCTTCCGGGAGTGCGGGTGGCGCGGCATTCGGTCCCTGGGGGTGGACGGTCAGCGGTTGTGGGGTGCCGATGTATGCCATGGTGCCTCCGCCAGCACGTCGGCTGGAGCGTACGGGATCTCTGCCCGCTGTCCAGGTTCCGGTCACGGGCAGTGCGCTGCCTGCCCCCGGCGGTACGAAAGCCGTGGAACCCGTTAGACCCGTCAGCGCAAGGGGCGACGGGGCTCGGCAGAGGCGGTGGTCTGCGCCGGCGGACCGCGTCTGTCACACCGGGGCGTCCCGGACACGGCTCGGGGGAAGAGCGGATCCACGCCCTACGGTGCGGCCGGCGAGGCCCCGGTTGCCGGGTGCACGGGCCTCTGCGGCGCCGGCCCCCGGGGCGCGCCCCGCGCCGATCCGGATCGCGCTGCCGACGCTGAGGCCGGGCGCCGGCGTCGCTCAGAACAGGTTCGGTGGTGTGCGCCCCGATCAACGGCATCAGCCCGGCGAAGACCGAGGGCCGAACCTCTTGAAGGCGGTCACCCACGGGCAGGGGTTATCGAGCCATGCCCGCTCGGTCCTCGAGGCGACCCGGAAGGGCCTGTGTCCGGCAGGGAGGGGCAGGGTCCGCGGGCGGAACCGTGCGGCACCCCCGGGCCCTGGGATGGCCCAGCGGTGCCGCTCCGTGTCCCGGCTAGCGCAGGTCCATGACCGTGCGCAGTTTGCCGCTGGTCGGAGTGCGCTCGAACGCATCCCTGCGTACCGTTCGAACGGCGAGGGACAGCAGGCCCTCGGCCTCGGCCGCCGCCAGCTCCGCCACTTCGGTGACGAGTGCCGTCCGCGCCGTGTCCGGGTCGGGCGCGTACTCCTCGTCGAGCCGGACGGTCAGCGACTCCCGGCCGGCGCCGGGTGCGATCACCATCTGCACCTCCGCGTGATAGGCGAGCCGTTCCCGCAACGCCCCGACCACCCGCCGGTAGTTCACGAAGTAGGTGCCGACGCGCACGACGTCGCCGTAGCGGCCCAGCAGTTCCAGGCGGGGGACGTGACTGCCGCACGCGCACGGGCCCTCCACCGTCCGCCCCAGGTCACCGATCTCGTAACGCTCGAGACGCTGGCCGGCCCGGGCCCGGGAGGAGAACACCAGCCGTCCCGGTTCGCCCGGTGGCACCGGCCGGTCCTCGCGCGGATCGAGTACCTCCAGGGTGTGCAGGTCGGTCAGCACATGGTGCACGGAACCGCCGGAGGAGGCGCACTGGTAGCCGAGGGGCCCGAGGTCGGTACTGCCGTAGGCCGCCGAACGGATCACCTCCACTCCGAACTCCTCGGCCAGGATCCCGCGTTGTTCGGCAGTGAAGTGCTCGCCGCCGTAGAACACCTTTCGCACCCCGCCGTAGGCACGCAGCCGGTCGGCCTCGGCGTGGAACAACTGCCACAGGTAGGACGGCATGCCGAACAGGGTGTCCGCGCGGTGGGTCACCAGCGCCTCGGCGACCACGGCGTGGTCGGGTCCGGCGGCCATCGGGAGCTGGGTGGCGTCGAGCCGCTCCAGAATGGAGAAGAAGCTGATGAAACTGCCGTACATCCCACCGCAGTAGAACAGGTTGGCCGCCCGGTCGCGGGCCGGGTCGAACCCGGCGGCGAGCAGCCCGTCCGCCGCGGCGCGCATCTGGTTGTCGTAGTCGTCACAGGTGAACACCGACAGCGCGGGTGCGCCCGTGGAGCCTCCGCTGCGGAAGTACAGCTGCGCGTGGCGGGGGTCGAGGGTGGCGAGCGCGCGCTGCACGCCCTCCTTGCCCAGCAGCGGTCCGTCCGGCGCGGGAGGCAGCACCGGGGGAGCGGCGAGGTCGTCCAGACAGGCCGTCGTACGGAAGGCCGGGTCCGTCGCACGGACGCTCACCCGGCGGCTGTAGCGCTGCAACGCGTAGACGCCGTCGTGGGGTTCGCCCTCGTAGCTCTCCAGCATGGAGCCGACCGGGGTGACACGGGTGACACCCGCGGCGAACACGGCGCGGGACAGCGCGGCCACGTCGGCGCGGTCGCCGCCGATCGCCGCGGTCTGCAGGTAGCGGCGCATCGGCCGAAGGGTCGCGGTGACCGCGTGCCGGGGCAGCGGCTTCACCCAGATACTGCGGTGCAGCGGCGAGGCGCCGAGCGCGGGACGGGTGTCGGCCAGCACCCTCCAGGAGGCGTCCTCGGCGGCGAACACGCGGGTGAGACCGAGGTGTTGTTCGAGCCGGGCGAGCTGCTGCACGGTGCTGATCTCCGCCCGCTCGGCAGGTCCGGGCGGCGGTGCCGGCCGGGCGTCCGACACCTTCGACAGGTGCTCGGCGAACCGCCCGGCGAAGGCGAAGAGTTCGTCGGGGTCCTCGGTGTCGAGATAGACCACCTGGGGGCTGGAGCACGCCTGTTGTTCCAGACGGCACACGTCCTCGGCGAGCGCGTGCAGCACGGCCGCGTCCGACGCGGCCCGCCGGGTCAGATAGGCGAAGGAGATCCGGTGGCCCCACTCGACCACCCGGCAGCCGGCCGGCGCCAGTTCGGCCGCCGCGCGCACCGCCTCCTCGCCGCCCCACACGGCGATCGCGTCCGCGGCCCGGCACAGCGGCTGCAGCCACTCCCGGCGCGAGGAGGCGAACGGCAGGACGATGACACGCTCGGCGATCAGCCCGGAGGGGTCGGCCGCACCGAGGGCGGCGAGCAGCCCGACCGCGAGAGCGGCGTCGGAGCGGGGGGACTGCGGGGCATGGGAGCGGGCGGTCCGCGGGGCATCGGGGCGGGTGGTCTGCGGGGCATCGGGGCCGGCGGTCGGCGAGGTGCCGGAGGCGCCCGGCCGTGTGGTGCCGGAACCGGCCGTCCGCGAGGCGTCGGGGTGCCCCGCCGGCACGGTGTCGGAGCCGGCCGGTCCCGGGCGGTCGGAGCCGCCGCCGGTCAGCGGGGTGCCGGAGTCCGGGCTGCTGGTCTTCAGGACGTTGAGGTTGCCGGCGAGCAGGCCCTCGACGACGCTCAGCGGTGCCACGGCGGCGGCGTTGCCCGGTGCGATGTGCACCAGCAGGCCGACCGGTGCCCAGGCCTCGTACACCGTCGCGCGGGCGTCCGGCCGGGTCAGCCGCTCCGGACGCGGCCCGCCCAGCTCCCGGCGCAGCTTGCGCTCCAGCGCCTCCCGGGAGAGCGCGGCGGCCAGCTCGGCCAGGACCGGCGCGGCGTCGGCGGCGGGCAGGTGCCCGGCCAGGCGGCCGTACAGGGCGGAGGCGGGATCGGACAGGTCGCGGCCGACGGCTGCGCAGGCGCCGAGGACCACGTCCGTGGGCAGCGGGCGCGCCAGCACCCGGCCGGCCAGCTCCGCCAGCCCGGCGAGCCGGCGGCCCGCCTCGGCGTCCTCGATGAACTCGCCCTGCCACAGGTGCGGTACGGAGGTGGTCACGACATTCCCTTCATCAGTTCGGCGGCGGCGACCGCGCAGCTGCGGTTGCGGCTCACCCCGGCACGGCCGTGCACGGTGAACCAGTCGGTGGACAGCGGGCAGGGGCACTCCTCGCCCGGGTGCAGCGAGGCGAGGTCGCCCATCACGACGCTGTGCGCCGGTACGGACGTGATGTACGGGCTGACCAGGTGCAGGAAGCCCGGCTCGCCGTACGGCAGGGCGCGCAGCGTGCCGGTGTCACGGACGGCCGCGCGCGACCACACCGGGACGTGCAGGCGGTGGTGGGCGCACTCGACGTACGGGACGCAGTGCTCGACCGAGCCGAAGGTGTCGCGGACGCGGTCCCCCGGAACACCCAGGCGGTCGGTGACCTCGGCGTAGAAGGCGTCCTTGCCGATCTGCCGGTCGGCGTGCCCCTTCCAGCCGCCGCCCAGCACCACCAGCGATCCCTCGGGCAGCCGCAGCGGTGGCAGGCCCATCGCCCGCATCCGCTCCAGGGTGAAGTACAGGAAGGCGGGGAAACCGAGGATGCGGACGGGGATGTCCTCCTGCGCGTACCGCTGGAGCGCCGCGATACAGCCGTGCACGTCGAACTCGTGGCCGGTGCCGGTGTGCCGCAGCGCGTGCGCGGTGTGCCGGGCCGGGGCGAAGTCGCACAGGTAGTTGTCCGTGAACGACGTGCCCAGGCGCAGGGACGGCGCGGGCTCGTAGCTGTACAGCAGGTAGTTCACCGGGCTGCCGGGGGTGATCCAGCCGTAGTGGTCGAAGATCCGGGCGACCATGCGCTGCGCCGAGCGGATCGTCCACTCGTCGAAGAACATCTGCGACTTCTGGCCCGTGGTGCCGGAGGAGGTCAGATGGAGGAAGACCTCGTCGCGGGGGACCGAGAGCACCTCGTGCCGCTTGAAGAAGGCGGCGGGTATCAGCGGGGCGCGCACACCATCGCCGACGCTCGGCGCGGGGGACTCGGGCGGGTCCTGGAGCAGGTCCGCGTAGAACGGGGAGCGGGCCGCGTGCCAGGCGTTGGTCTCCGCCATCGCCGCGGCGAACAGGCCGTCCGTGTCGCCGCCTCGGGCATAGGGCTCGGCGAGGTCGCACAGCCGCTGCACATGGCCGAGCGCCGCCGGGTCCGGAACCGTGACGGGAGCGAGATGGGGTTTCATCGGGACACCTCGGGAAGGGGCAGGTAGGTGGCGGTCCAGGCGCTCAGGTAGGCACCGAGGTACGGCTGGAGCAACGGGCTGACGGCCGCCGAGCGGAAGTCGATCTGACGGCTGGTGCGCGAGAGCACCACGTAGTCGTGGAAACGGTCACGGCCTAGGTCCTCGGCCCGGGGACGGCCGGGTGCGCCGCCCCGGTCATGGCCGGGGGTCCGGCCCCGGGGACTGCCGGGTTCGTCGCACTGGTTCGGGTCGAGGTCCCCGCCCGGGAGACGGCCGGGTTCGCCGCACTGGTCACGGTCGAGGTCCCCGCCCGGAGGACGGCCGGGTGCGCCGCCCCGGTCATGGCAGGGGGCCCGGCCCCGGGGACTGCCGGGTTCGCCGCACTGGTCACGGTCGAGGTCCCCGACCGGGTCGTGGCCGGTTTCGGGCACGCGCCGCATCGCCGGGTAGAGCGCGCTCGGCACGAAGCCCGAGTCGAGGAAGACCCGCAGGGCCTCGGCGTCGGCCAGTGGCAGCAGCGCCTCGACGTAGTCCGCGCCGGCCCGGGTGACCGTGGCGATCAGCGTCTCCAGGGCCCCCGCGACCGCGGCCGGACACGGATGGACGGCGACGAGCGCGCAGCTTCCCGCCACCGGGTCGAGATCGGCGTACGCCTCGAAGCGTCCGTCGCCGGCGACCAGCACCGCGTTGGGCGTGTGCAGCGGGAAGAAGCGAGCGTCGGCCCGGGGGAACAGCTCCAGGAAGCGGCGGCGTACGAAGGCCGGGGCCGCGATCAGTTCGATCTGACCGCCGGCCCGGTCCGCCCCGACGGGGACGTCGGCCCGGTCCGCCCCGTCGGCCCCGACGGCCCGGTCCGCCCCGTCGGCCTCGACGGCGACGTCGGCCCCGCCCGCCCCGACGTCAGTGTGCACCTGGCGGTCCGGGAGCAGGCAGGGCGCGTCCGGCGCGTCGGTGTGGTCGACGCCGGAGTAGTCGATGCCGACACCCCGGCCGGCGGCGGACAGCAGTGCCGACAGCCGTTCGGGTACGTGCGCCACGGGTGCCCGGTGTGCCAGCACGCCGTCGGCGTAGCGGGCGAACAGGGCGAGGGTCTCGCACCCGTCGACCTCCACGGCGTTCGGCAGCAGGCCGAGCGGCCGGAAGCCATTGCGCACGACGACGTGCTGAGGGCCTTCGGTGACCACCCGTACGGTGGCGTACACCGAGTCGAGGCGGCCGGTGGCGAACGCCTCGTCGCAGACCGCGCCGGTCAGCCGGGAGGCCAGCCCGCCGCCGCGGTGGCCGGGGTGCACGGCGAGCCCGACGAGTTTGCCGATGCGGCTGCCCGGTTCGGTCAGCACGACGGCGGAGCCGACCAGCACGCCGCCGGTGCGTGCGGTGAGCCAGTGCGCGGTGCCGTCGGTGATCAGCCGTCGCATGACCGCCGGGTCGCTGCCCAGCGGCACCGGGTAGCCGTGCCCGTACACCTCGAAGTACAACTGCCGCAGTTCCGCGATGTCCTGGACGCGAGCGGGGTGCAGGACGGCGCTCACCGCGCTCACCGCGCTCGCCCCGCCGGTGCCGGGGGCCGCGCCGGCGTCGCGGGCGGCCGTGGGACGGCGCCGTCGGCCCGGCCGCCGAACCACCACAGCGCCAGCGCGACCGGTACGAGGCCCGCCCCCTGGGCCACGCACAGCGCGCGGGCCGGCAGGTGGTCGCCCAGGACGCCGAAGACGAGCGAGGAGACGGGGAAGGCGGCCCCCAGCACGGCCTGCATGACGGCGAAGAAACCCGGCTTGTCGACGGTGGGCACCAGCCGCTGGAACAGCGCGACGAACCGCACGCCGATCACCCCGACACACCAGCCGGCGACGGCCATCGAGCCGAGGGCCGTCGCCTGCCCGGCGTGCACGCCGGGCCCGGCGAGAGCCGCGGCCATCACCGCGAGGCAGCCGCTGCCGACGGCGATCGGACGGCCGGGCAGCCGTCCTGCGGTGAACGACCCGACGAGTGCGCCCGCACCGAGAGCCGCCTCCAGCGAGGCGACGGTGGAGCCGTCGGCGTGCAGCACCTGCCGGGTGTACAGGGGCATCACGACGTAGACGGCGGTGGTGAAGAGGTTGGCGGCGGCGAAGCAGAGGAGCACGCGCCGGACGACCGGGAGCCCGGACAGCACCTGCCGCAACGTCCGAGGCGCCGGTGCCACCGCTGCTTCCCCTGCCGTGCCCTCCACCGGCCCGGGGGCGGGTGCGGGGTGCGGGAAGCGGGCGGAGACGACCAGCAGGGCGGCGGCGAGGTACGCGGCACCGCCGGCGGCGACGACGCCGCTGACGGCGCCCGCGTCGACCACGAGCGGTCCGAGCAGGCCCCCGCAGAGTCCGGCGACGGACTGGGTGGACAACTCGAAACCGGTGGCCGACTCGATGTCGACGTCGTCGACGAGTTCGGGGACCGACGTGGTCAGGCACGGGTCGAACACGGCCTGACAGGCGGCCAGGACGAGCCCCACCGCGTAGGCGGCGGCGACGGGAAGCACCCCGGCGTACGCGGCACAGGCCGCCGTGGCGGCCACCGCGCCGGCCACGGCGGCCGCACCCGCCAGCACGGTGCGGTGCGGGTACCGGGCGACGACGCGGGCGACCACGGGCGCGAGCGCCACCGCCGGCAGGGTACTCACCGTGAGGAACAGGCCCGATGCGAGACCGCGGTGCGCGCCGCCCGCGAAGCCGACGAGCCACCAGACCACGCCGACCTGGAACATCCGGCTCGCCGCCTGGGTGAGGAGCTGGCCGGCCCAGACCCGGCCGAAGGACGGATTGCGCAGGACGAGGGGGAGACGCCGGGTGCGCGCGGATGCCGCGCTCACGCGTGCGGCCGTTCGTCGACGACACGGACGAGCTTGCCCGAGCGGCGGTTGACCGTCAGATCCTGGTGACGTACCCACTCGACGGCGAGAGGGCCGACATGACCGGCGGTGATCGCGTCGGCGTAGAACGGCCGCTGGGTCAGGACGCCCTGTACGACGGACTCCTCCAGGGCGCGGTGATCCTCGCCCGGTGCGGCGACGGCGAGCCGCAGCACGAGGCTGTCCCGGCCGTCCCGGCGCCGTACGACGAGCTGCACGCCGCTCACGGTGCTGGAGACGTCGGCGCCCGCGACGACTTCGTGGACGTCCTCGGTGTACAGGGAGACGGGGCCGACCCGCACGCCCTCCTCGGCGCGCCCGAGGATGCGGAAGACCCCGGCGTCCCGGTCCACCCACTCGGCCCGGTCGCCCGCCGGATAGCGCAGTACCGGCATCAGCCGCCTGCGCAGGTCGGTGACGACCAGCCGCCCGGGCGCACCGTTGTCGACGACGGGATCGTCACTGTCGTCGTCGAGGATCTCGACCACCGTGTAGGGGGTGAACGCACGGTGCACGCGCGGGTCACCCCCGGGCACCGCCTCGCCGAGCAGCCCGGCATCCACGCTGGCATACCCCAGCGAACGCGGCTCGGCGTTAGGGAACGCCGAGGCGAGCAGCGGGAGTTGGTCACCGAACAGGCACTCGCCGCCGAAGAACAGCAGTTCCACGTCGGGTAGCGTCCGGCCGGCCCGGGTGAGGCGCTCGGCGAGGGAGCACAGCGTGGTCGGTGTCCCGGCCACGGCCTGGACCCGGAACTCCTCCAGGGTGGCGGCGGCGGACTCCCAGGGGGTCGCACCGCCGATGGGCAGGCGGACGTTGGCCACGGGGGAGCGGTGCAGCGAGTCGAGGACGAAGCTGAAGCTGGCGTACAGGTCACCGGCGTAGAACAGGTCCGCCACCCGGTGGCCGGGCCGCAGCCCGGCACCGACGAGTCCGGCGCCGAACGCGGAGGTGAACTCCCGCCATTCCGTGCGCGTGTAGTAGGAGAACTTCGGCGCCCCCGTCGTGCCGCCGCTGCGGAACACGACCGCCTCTTCCAGAGGAGCGGTCAACAGCCGGTTGTCCCGCGGTGAATTGGCCCGCCAGAAATCGGCCTGGGGCACGACCGGGAGATCGGTGAGGCGATCCACGTGTTCGGGAAGGCGGGCGTACAGCTCACGATAGAAAGGCGAGCGGTGACGAACGAAGCGTATGAGCTCCGTAAATGATTGAACGGGCATCAATTCCTGCTCGAAGGCGTGGACCGTCGGCATGGGAAACGGGCCGACGGAGGCGACGGAACCGGTCCGACGTGCGTGAACCGGGTCGCCGAGGATGTGATGAAGTGGCGCGCCCACGGTGAGCGGGGCGTGCAGGGCATCAGCGTATCTCACTATTCAGGACGGGGATTGCGCCAACTTCACCTGTAGGCAAGGACATTACCGCAGCGAGCCCGGGCGGACGTGTGACGATCCCTCGCGGTTCCTTCGAAACAGGAGACGGCCATCACATTGAACGGGTCATCCATAAACGCGTGTTGAACGCGGCTAAAGGCCGCCTTATGGGAAGGCGGCTGAAACCGAATTTCGGTTGCCCGGTCAACTATCGCTGTGCGTGAAGTGGTCGCGCACTCTCTCGCCGCCCGGGGCGAACAGGTCGGCGGCCGGTCGCCACACCACTCCGGAGGAGGGCATCCGCCGACCGGCGTTCGTCGCCCTTCGCTCACTCGCGGTGGCGCCGCATGGCCGGCCGGGCATGCGCCGCCGGTTTCAGAGGACCAGATGGTCGACGACGTCGTGCAGGCTGGCGCGGCTGCGGTAGGCGGCGCGCTGATGGTCCGCGCCGCTGCCGCCGGCGCGCAGGCGTGACCATCCGGCGCGCACCAGGTCGAGGTCACCGTGCTGTTCCAACGCGGGGCGGATCCACGCGATGAGGCGCTCGACCTGCGGGGCCACGGGAGTGAGGCGGCTGCCGGGCAGCTCGGTGCCTGCCCCGTTCAGGCCGTCACGGGCGGCACGCCAGCAGGCCGCGCGCAGGATCTCCGGCCGCGGACGCGGTGCCGGCTCGCCTGCGTCGACGGCCTTGAGTGCAGTGGCGACCATGGCCCTCACGAGCGTCGCGAGCAGGAGCGTCTCGTCGGCGGCGGTGGCTGCGTCGGCCGTCCGGATCTCGAGTGTCGGCAGATGACTGGAGGGCCTGATGTCCCAGTACAGGCCGCCTCGGTCCATGACGGCGCCTGTTTCGATGACGGCGGCGACGAGATCCTCGAAGTGGCCGGGGGACTCGAAATAGGGTGGGGGACCGGCCACCGGCCAGCGCGCCAGGGTCATGGTGCGCCAACTGGCGTAGCCGGTGTCCCGTCCCGCCCAGTAAGGCGAGTTGGCCGACAGGGCGATGAGCACCGGGAGCCAGATCCGCAGGTGGTTGCTGACGCCGAGTGCCCTCGCCAGGTCGGGTACGCCCACGTGCACGTGGCAGGCGCAGACGGTCTGCTCGTCGTCCAGCGCCCGGAAGGTCGCGAGGCTGCGGGCGTACCGTGACCCCTGTGAGATGGCAGGGCGAGCCGGCTGGCCGAGAACGGGAGTCCCGCTGGACATGATGCGCAGGCCGTGCCGCCCGGCCGCGGCGGCGACGACGGCCCGCATCGACCGGATCTGCTCGCCGAGGTCCGTCATGACGGTGTGCGGATCGCTCCGGGCCTCGACCTGATAACAGGTCAGCTCGGGGCCGACGCGGTCACCCAGTCCCAGGGAAGAGGCCTGCGCCACCACCTTCTGCGCCTGCGGGCTCACCTCGCGGGTCAGTGGATCGACCAGAAGGTACTCCTCCTCCACCCCTACGGTCAGCAGCTCCGTCGCGGCAGCCCGGCGCGCACTTCGCCGGCTGCACCGGCTCTTCCGGATCGCTGTTCATGTGACCATGCTGTCACGGAACGTAGCGTGCATGGAGCGCCAGATGGAGACAGAGACGACTGCCGAGCCGAAGTGAGGAACGCCCGGATGTGCGAGACGACCAAGGTGCTGGTCGCCGGACGCGGCGAGCGGCCAGAGCCATGCTCTGCACGGCCCGCGTGCCCGGGAGGGCTCGAGCGAGTCAGGAGAGCCAGTCGGTGTAGCGGGTGGTGGCGAGGTGGGCGTCTGTGTCGGTGAGGACGTCGCCCTTGACGACGGCGAACATGCCGGCCGTGGGGTCGGTCACGACGGTGCGGCTGTCGCCCTTGTGGGACAGGGTGATGCGGCCCAGTTCGTCCAGGGGGAAGACCTCGGGGCCGGCGATGTTGCGGACGCCGTTCAACGGAGCCCCCGCGGCGACCTCCGCGACTGCTGAGGCCACGTCCTTGGAGGCGATCGGCTGGATCGGCGTGGCGGGCAGCCGGACGGTGTCGGTGTCGGCGGTCCAGGACATGACGGCGTCCATGAACTCCATGAACTGCGTCGCCCGGACGATCGAGTAGGGGATCGGACCCGCCGCGAGAATCCTCTCCTGGAGCGTCTTGGCCCGGTAGTAGTCCAGTTCCGGAACTTGGTCCGTGCCGACGATCGAGAGGATGACGAAGTGGCCGACGCCGCCCTTGCGGGCCGCGGCCAGAAGGTTGTCCATCGAGGTCTGGAAGAAGGCCGGAGAGGCCTCGTCGAAGGTCGGCGAGTTCGTCAGGTTGACGACGACGTCGGCTCCCGCCACCGCCTCGTCCAGTCCCTGGCCACTGACGACGTCGACTCCGCTGGACTTCGAGTGCGGTACCGCCTCGTGCCCGGCGGCGTTCAGATCCTTGACGACCTGCGATCCGATCAAGCCGGTACCACCGATGACTGCGATCTTCATGACGTGCCTTTCATTCGTGTTTCATGCGCAATATGGCATATGGGCGGCTCATGGGTGTGTCAAGGAACGGCGCGCCGGTCGGCCCGGCCCGGGTGCTGTCGGCCACCGTCGACGAACGTGACCGTCTCGCCGAACGGTGCCCGGCCCGTACGGGTGTCACCAGCCGTGACGTCCTCGAATCCGATCGACATGCCGCAGAAGAGGATCAGCTCGTCCGGGGGTGACAGGACCTCCGCGACGGTTCTGTGAAACTTCGCCCACGCCATCTGTGTGCAGCTGTGCAGTCCCTCGGCGCGCAGCAGCAGCATGACGGTCTGCAGATACATGCCGACGTCGGACCACTGGGGCCGCCCCAGGTCGCGGTCGATGTAGCAGAACAGTGCGGCGGCCGCGCCGAAGCAGTCCCAGTTCGCGGAAGCGGCGCGCTGGCGAGCCTCTGTGTCCTCGGGCGTGATACCCAGCGCCCCGTAGCGCTGCGCACCGAAAGCGGACCGGCGCTCACGGTAGGGGGACTTCAGTGTGGGCGGGTACATCTCGTACTCAGGCTCGTCCCAGGAGTCACCCGCGGCCAAGCGCTCGCCGGCGCGCTTCTTGATCTCGGCCAACGGCGCACCGGCCACCACATAGGTGTGCCACGGCTGAAGGTTCGAACCGGACGGCGCCCAGGCCGCGGCGTGCAGCACTCGCTCCAGCGTCCTCCGCGGCACGGTTCGGTCGGTGAATCGACGCACCGCTCGTCGGCTCGTCACCGCCTCATAGACGTCCATGATCACCGGCCTCCACTGGGCGACGGGTCCGTCCCGACTCCTCCAATAGTATCGTTCGCTACGGTATCGAATGCAACCGTTTCGGGAATCCTCAGCTGCTGGCTTCCCGTCGGGGCCACCGTTCTTTGGAGACCCCGTGGTCGCGAAGTGGCGCCCGGCACCGCCGCCGGCTGCGGATCCTTGTCTCCGAGAGGCCGACGGATGCGCCCGAAACGACGGCGTGGACGTGCCGTGATCGACGCTGTCCCCTCACTGGCGAATCTGGGCCAAGCCGGAATCACCCAGACCCGGCGCATCGGACAGGCACGTCTCACTGCCCTCCGTCGCGCCGATCGCGACAGGCAGGGGCGAGGTCGGGGGGAGGTCTTGGATGCGGTCGCCGAACGATTCGTTCGAGGCGATGACGACCCTGCTGCCTTCCTCGCGCCTGGCCGACACCTGGAGCACGCGGGGCCGTGGTGATGCGGTTGCGTGCACCCGAGTTCGTTGATGCAGGGGTGCGAACGGCGATCCGGCTACGGTACGAAGTCCACCGAGCATCCCGGGCGGAGGCTCAGGCGGTGTCCTCGTCCGGTTTGTCGAGGAGGGCCAGCTCCTCCTTCGTCAGGCGCAGGAGTCCGGCGGCGATGTTCTCTGCGAGGTGCGCCCGGTTCGTGGTACCGGGAATGGCCAGCACGTGTGGACCGCGGTGGAGGGTCCAGGCGAGCCGTACCTGGGCCGGCGTCGCGTTGTGGGCGCGGGCGACGGAGCGGACGCGCGCGTCGTACTCCGGGCCTGCGGCCGCCTCGCGCCGCAGGCCCGAGACCGCGAAGAACGGCACGAAGGCGATGCCCTGCTCCCGGCACAGGTCCACCAGCCCGTTCTCGTCAGCGCGGCGCCGGTCCAGTCCGTAGGAGTTCTGCACACAGACCACGGGCGTGATCGCCTGCGCCTCGGCCACGTGCCGGGGCACGACACCTGACAGCCCGAGATGCCGGATCAGGCCGGCCTCACGCAACTCGGCGAGCGCGCCGAAGTGTTCGGCGACCGAGGCCGTGCCGGGGCCGTTGACGCGCAGGTTCACCACGTCCAGGCAGTCCCGGCCGAGCTGCCGCAGGTTCTCCTCGACCTGGCCACGCAGCTGGTCGGGGCGCGCCATGGGGAGCCACTGACCGGAGGGATCGCGCGCCGGGCCGACCTTGGTCACCACGACCACATCGCCGTGCCAGGAGGAGAGGGCTCGGTTGACGAGCTCGTTCGCGGACCGCAGGGGCGAGAAGTAGAAGGCGGCTGTGTCGATGTGGTTGACGCCCTGCTCGAATGCGCTGTGCAGCAGGCCGACGGCGACATCGCGGTCGATCGGCGTGCCGTCGGAGTTCCCCAGCATGCCGTTGCCCGTCAGCCGCATCGCGCCGTAGCCGACGCGATTCACCTCCAGGTCTCCGAGCTTCCAGGTCCCCGCTGCCGCCGCTGTGCTCATCCTGCTCCTTCGTCTGCCGGTTCGTCAGGTCCTGGAGTATGGGGCCCCCACGGTGCGCTGCGACAGGTCGACGAGCTGGGCGAAACATCACACCCTCATCGGGAACCAACCATCGCCGCCCGGCCGTTGGAACGTGAGGCGGGTCCTCCTACTGACGCTGCCGGGCGTCACGGGTTGCACCACGGTGTCGGCGATATCCGGGACACGCAGCCGGCGGCCCGGCCTGTTCACGGTCGATCCGGGCGGAGCGACGATGGGTCGGATCACGCTCGCATGTGGTCCGGCGGTCACGCCGTCTGACGGGGTTCGCGCCCCAAACCGCGGAGCAACGCGGCCATCGATCGGTCGCAGGCATTGGCGCGGTGACGACCGCTGGGGCGTTGCGGCGCTCCGAATCCCACCGACGCCGGCTGCGCAGCGCACTCGGTCTCTCGCCGTTCACGGAGTACCGCGGCCTCATCGGCCCGTGCCCGATCCCACCGACGCCGGCTGCGCAGCGCACTCGGTCTCTCGCCGTCCACGGAGTACCGCACCCTCATCGGCCCGTGCCCCGGGCCGTCCCCTGGACCACCGGTGGCAGGACACCCTGGCCGCAGGGGTAGCCCGCCCGCGCGTACCGCACGCCGATTCAGTCTGCGGACGGGGCGCGGGGGTAAGGGGGAACGGTGACCACCTCCTCCGCGTCGGCGACCGGCGCCACGTCCCAGAGCGGGACCCCCACGCTCAAGAAGGCCCTGACGACCCCCCTGCTCTACTTCTTCATCCTCGGCGACGTGCTGGGCGCCGGCGTCTATGTCCTCGTGGGCCAGGTCGCCGCGAAGTCGGGCGGCGCCGTGTGGGTGCCCCTCCTCCTCGCCCTGCTGCTGTCGCTCCTCACGGCCGCCTCGTACGCCGAGCTCGCCACCAAGTACCCGCGTGCCGGTGGCGCGTCCCATTACGCCACCCTCGCCTACGGACCTTTCACCGGCTTCCTCGCCGGATTCTGCATGCTCGCGGCGGGCATCGTGTCCGTCGCCGCACTGGCGCGGGGTTTCGCCGGTGACTATCTGAGCAGCTTCGTCAGCCTGCCCGTCGTTCTCGTGGCCGCCGTCTTCCTGTGCGCCCTGGCTCTCCTCAACGCACGCGGCATCAGCGAGTCCACCCGCGCCAACGTGGCCGCCACGGCCGTCGAAGTGGGCGGTCTGCTCCTCGTCGTCGGTCTCGGAGCGTGGTTGCTCCTGCGCGGCGACGGCGACCCCGGCAGGCTCGTCCATCTCGGCACGGCCGAGACGGGGGCCGCCTCCGGGGTTCTGGGCGGTACGGTTCTCGCGTACTACTCCTTCGTCGGCTTCGAGACGTCCGTCAACGTGGCCGAGGAAACCCGTGACCCGCGTCGCTCGTATCCCCGCGCCCTCTTCGGAGCCCTGGTGACGGCGGGGGCCGTCTACGTCCTCGTCGGGATCGTCGCCTCGGCCGCCGTGCCCACGAGGACACTGGCCCACTCCAGCGGTCCGCTGCTCGAAGTGGTGAAGGAGGCCGGCGGGGTGCCGCCGAAGCTGTTCAGCGCCATCGCCCTCGTCGCCGTGGCCAACGGGGCGCTGCTCACCGGCATCATGAGTTCCCGGCTGGCCTACGGCATGGCGCGGGACGGCCTCCTTCCCCGCGTGCTGACCCGCGTGCTTCCCGGGCGCCGTACCCCCTGGGCGTCGATCGCGGTCACGACCGCCCTGTCCTTCCTGCTGGCGCTCACAGGAGACGTGGCGACCCTCGCCTCCACGCTCGTGCTGCTGCTCCTCGTGGTGTTCTTCCTCGTCAACACCGCCGTCCTCGTCCAGCGGCGTGACCACCCGGGCCGGCCCCACTTCCGGACCCCCACCCCCCTCCCGGTCCTGGGCGCGGCATCCTGTGTCATGCTCGCCACGCGGGTCGAGGGCGAGGTGTGGACCCGCGGGCTCATCGTCATCGCCGTCGGCGTGGCCCTGGGCGCCGTCGCCGCGGCACACCGGCGCCGGCACGAGCGGAGCGTCACCCGAGCGTGAAGGCGACTCGGCGGGATGCGGGTCCGGGCGGCGGGCACATCTCCGCAGGACACCCGGAGTCCAGTCGCCGAGCCGCCGAAGTTCGGTCACACGGACGCCGGTTGCAAGGAGCACCGGCGGTCGAATCACCGCGGGGCCGACCGGTGACCGGAAACGGGTTGTCGCCGCTCACGTGCGTGCCGCGCCCACTGGCGGCCGTGGCCTCCTTGACCCGATGTTCCGGCACCGACGGAGCTACCGGGCGCACGGCGCTGCGCCGGCCGAGAAGCCGTTGCTCACCGAGGCCGAGGCGGACAAGGCGGTGGACGCCTGTCAGGAGAACGACAACCGGGCCGGCGCCCAACGTTCCGCCCCACTCACGGCAAGGGCGGAAGGCGGCGCGGTCCTCCATGGACCAGGCCTACTTCACGCAGACCCCGGCCCTCAAGAACGACGTCGGGGACAACCTCGCTCCGTTCGTCCACGTCGACTGTCAGTGCCGGGTGGAAGACTGCCCGGCATGAGAGAACCGAACCCGAAAGCGGACCTTCTCCGGTATTTGCAAGAGGCGCGTGACGCCCTGGTGTGGAAGCTCGACGGGCTCTCGGAGTACGACATCCGACGTCCGCTGACTCCCACGGGAACGAACCTGCTGGGGCTGGTCAAGCATGTCGCCGGCGTGGAGCTGGGGTACTTCGGCGACACGTTCGGGCGGCGCTTCTTCGACGCGGAGCCGCCGTCCTGGTGGTACACCGAGGAGCCAGAGCCCAACTCCGACATGTGGGCCACCGCAGACGAATCACGGGAACAGATCGTCGGGCTGTATCGCCAGGTCTGGGAGCACTCCAACAGCACGATCGCGACGCTGCCGCTTGACGCGATCGGTCACGTGCCGTGGTGGCCGGAGGAACGTCGCGACGTGACGCTGCACCACGTCCTGGTGCGCGTGATCTCCGATACTCAGCGGCACGCCGGTCACGCCGACATCGTGCGAGAACTCATCGACGGGTCCGTCGGATATCTGCAAGGCAAGGACAGCATGCCGTCGGAGGACCAGGCATGGTGGGAGAGCCACCGGAGCCGACTGGAGCGCGTGGCGCGGGAGGCCGACGGCTGATCCCGCAGCTGTCGACCCCCTTGGCCGCGCGCCCGGCCGTGCGGGCGCCGTTCAACCGGCTGCGGTCCGCCCGGTCAGGGATTTGGTGGAGCACGGGGCACGTTCGGGAGGACGCCGGCCGCAGATCCGAACGCGTACAGGGGCGTCGGGTCCGCGTGTGCCGGGCCAACGGCCGTGGTTCCCGGGCGCACGGCGTCCTCCGAGGCGACCCACCCCCTGTGCACGGGGGCAGGGGGGAGGGCCGCTCGGTGGGTCACCCCCGCGTGATCAGGACTCGTCCTGCGGGACCTGATCGAGGCCGCTGAGGTCGCTCTTGCCGAGCTCCGCGTCGCTCATCGCCGGGTCGCCGAAGAAGAAGCCCTGCGCGAGGTCCTTCAGGTCCAGCTTCGTGGCGCCCGCCGGGACGGTGGGCTTGGTGCCGTGGCCCATCCGCAGCGTCAGGCCCAGCCTCTTCACCTTGGGGTTGTCCGCCAGCTTGGCGAGGTCCAGGTCCACCCTGGACAGCTCGCCGTTCTTGAGCGTGAAGTCCGCCTTCATCTTGGTGTCGGGGACCTCCTTGAGGTCCTTGCCGGTCGGCAGCTCCATGCCCGGCGGCAGGTCCTTCGCCAGCGGGCGGACCTCACCCAGCAACTCGGTGAGCAGCGTGCGGAAGGGCGCCGTGGCGATGATGTGCTCGGTGCCGTCCCCGCCGCCGGCCGTCCTGAAGCGCACCTCGCGGACTATCACGCCACGCAGGGCCTTCACGAGCTTCTTCTGCGTCGTGGAGTCGAGGGACGGGCCGGGCGCGGGGCGCTTCCCGGCGCCCCGGCCGTCGGCGGCGGCCTCCCCCATCTCCTTGGTGCTGAACTTCACCCACTTGCCCGCAAGGACGTCCTTGAGCGCCCCGGCCTGCGGGGGCAGGTCCTCGGCGGTCGGCACGGGACTGCCCGTCAGCTTGGTCAACGCGTCGCGGTCGGTGCGCAGGTAGGTGTAGTCGCCGATGACCCGGTACTCGACGACGTCACTGTCCGGACCGCTGATCTTGAGGGCCGTACCGACGAGGTCCTTCTCGCCGGACTCGGCGATCGGCTTCTTCGACTCCACGGTGACCTTGATCTTCGCCCCGCTGAGCATCTCGGCGGCCTCGTCCGGCATCTGCTCGCCGGGCTTCGACTTGCCGTCCAGCGCCTTCAAGGACGCGGGGTCGGTGTCCAGGTCGATCTCGAAGGAAAGGGTCTTGTTCTCGCCGAGCTTCTCGAAGGCCTTGTCGAGCTTCTTGCCGGCGGAGAGTTGCTCCACCGTCCCACAGGCGGCGCAACCCGCGAGGACGACACCGGTGACGGCAACGGTGGTAAGGGTCTTGTGTATGGCGCTGATGATGGTCTCCTTGTAAGCCGATCACACCGTGATCGATCAGGAGACTCACAGCTTGCCCACATGGTTGCCCCAGCCGGAGAAGTGACGCCCGCGGGGGACCGGCCCCAGTAGCGGGCGCCCCGCGTGTTCCTGCGGAAGCGCAGCCGATGCGTCGGGCACCCATGGCTGGAAGCGCCTCCGGTCCGCCAGGTCCCTGGGCCGGACCAGCCGCCGACCGGCTGTCCCGCTCCGGCCGCAGCGCCCCCGGGGAGCACGCACTCGGCGGGGGCGCTCGGGCCGCGCCGTCCGGGCGCGGCCCACGGCGGTCTGCGGGTGCCGGCGGCTAGTGGTCCACGCCGACGGGGCCGTCGTCCGACCTCCGGTCCTGGCCCGGGCGCAGCTGGACGAGGCCGTTCCCCTTGCCGTCCTCCGGGCGGTGGTCCCCGGAGTTCTGGACGCTCAGGTTCTGCCGGACGGAGTCGAGGATCGTCAGCCCCTGGGACACCAGGCCCGCGGCGATCTCGCCGAGCCCGTCCGCGCCGTTCAGGACGTTGACGTTCGCGCCGGACAGACCGCCGGCAGCCTCCTTCACGATCTGCGGAAGCTGGTCGATGATCATCCGGTCGAGCGCGACCCGGTCGTAGGACGCCGCGGCCTCCGCCTGGATCTTCATGCGCTGGGCCTCGGCGGCCGCGAGGACCCTGACCCGCTCGGCCTCGGCCTCGGCGGGCTTGACGACCTCGGCCACCAGCTGCTGCTGGCGCAACTTGGCCTGGCGCTGGGCCAGCTCCGTCTGGGCGGCGAGCACCTCCTGCTGGGCGTGGGCCTGGGCCAGCGGACCGGCCTGCGAGGCCTGCGCCTGGGCACGGTCCACCTCGGCGGAGTACTCGGCCTTGACGACGGCGGTCTGCCGGGCGTACTCGGCCTGCTTGCGGGCCGCCTCCTGCTGCGCCTCGGCCGCGGCCTGTGTGGCCTGGGCCTGGGCGATCTGCGCCTGCCGCTGGATGGCCGCCTTGTGCGGTGCCGACATCGCGTCGATGTAGCCGGTGTCGCCGTCGTCGATCGACTGGATCTGCAGCGAGTCGACGATCAGGCCGATCTTCGCCATCTCCGTCTTCGAGGTGTCCAGCACCTCGGCGGCGAGCTTCTGCCGCTCGGTGACGATCTCCTCGACCGTCATCGAGCCGATGATGGCCCGCAGGTGGCCGGCGAAGATCCGGCCGGTGAGCACCGACATCTGCTCCTGGTCGGAGAGGAACCGCTGACCGGCGTTGATGATGCTCTCGTGGTCGTTGCCGACCTTGAAGGCGATGACCGCACGGACGTGCAGCGAGATGCCCTGCCTGGTCACACAGGTCTCGGTCACCTCGGACTCGCACATCGACAGCGTGAGGAACCGAACCTTGCGGAAGACCGGCAGCACGAACTTGCCGTGCCCCGTCACCACTCGGAACGGGGCGCCCCCCAGTCCTCGCCGGCCCCCCGAGATCAACATCGCCTCGTCGGGAGCGGGAACGCGGTATCCGAACATGCTCGTACTCCTCAGCCTGCGCCGACGGCGTCGCCGTCGAGCGCGTCCAATGGATCCACCCACTCGATGACGCCGACCTCCCGGCATCCCCGTGATTCGATCACGAGGACCATGGCGCCTACGGGCAGGGGGTCGTCGGACCACGCCAGGAAGGTCTCGGAGCCGCCCCTGACCCGGACCAGGACCTCACCGGGACCGGCGGCCCCGCGCGTCCCTATGAGCACCCTGCCCATGCAGCCGACCACGGCGTCGTCCTGCGGCATCACCGGCTCTGTCCTCCTCGTCCTGACCTCAGAGTTCCGACGATAGACCCAGCACCGCCGAGACCCAACGGGAAGGACGGAAGCGCCCTGACGAACGGCAGCGGGCGGGGACTGCGAAGGTCCCGGTGACGACTGCGACGGTGCTGGACGCCGTCGGGCAGTACTCACAGCAAACCGCGCTGTTCGGCGCCGCGCCCCCCACTCCTGGCCCAGGCCCGGGTGCGCGCGACGGTCCTGGGCCCGACCTGCTGGGGGAGTGCGGTCAGGCCGTGGCCTCGACGAGCCGCTTCATGCCGGGCTGGTCGGTCACGCAGCCCACCAGCCCGAGCGTCCGCGCCAGCGTCAGGTCGCGCTCGTCGTTGACGGTCCAGGCCATCACGTCGATGCCGGCGCCGCCGCACTTCTCCACGATGGCCCGGTTCAGCTGGCGCAGTTCCACGCTGACCAGGGTGGAACCGACCTCCTGAGCGCGGCCCACGAAGGTGTCCCGGTGTGCGCTGGAGCCTGCCACGAGCACGGTGCGGGCCTGCGGCAGCAGGCTGCGGATCTCGAGCAGCGCCACGTCGTGGAACGACAGCACGGAGACACGGTCCAGCAGGTCGCGGTCGGTGAGCACCCTGGCCAGCGACCGGGCGGCGGCCACGTCCTTGATCTCCGCCTGGATCGGCAGCGTCGGCCCGACGGCGTCCAGCACCTCCCCGAACGTGGGGATGCGCTCACCCAGGCCGGCGTCGAGCTTCTTGAGCTGCCGCAACTCCTGGGCGGCGATCGGACCGGAGCCGTCCGTGGTGCGGTCGAGGGTCTCGTCGTGCATGACGACCAGTTCGCCGTCCTTGCTCAGGTGCAGGTCCAGTTCGATGCCGTCCAGCCCCTCCTTCTCGGCCCGCAGGAAGGAGCGCAGGGTGTTCTCCGGCTCGGCGGCCATGACACCGCGGTGGCCGATGGTGAAGAAAGACACTCGGTTGCCGTCCTTGGCTGTGGTGGTCCGGGCAGCCGCACGAGCGCCGTACCGCCGCCGGGCGGCGGGCGACCACCCGTCGGAGCGCCCTAGCCTAGTGGGCCCGACCAGCCGCGCCCGGCCCGCCTGGACCGCGCCCTCCCATGCGGCGCCTTCCCATGCGGCGCCCCTATGGCGTCCCCGGCCGCCGGAAGGTTCACTCTCCGCACGCGCACCGTCAGCACGTCTGACGCCACTGATGCCGCTCGCCGCGTCCACGGGTGCCGCTCGCCCTCTCCCCGGACCACTGCGACACAGGGCTCGACCCCGACTGTGACGATGCCGGGCATGTGCGCGATCTGCACCCCCAGCCCGCTAACGGCCGACCGCACGCTCGACCTGTCTCGCCAGCGGTCAACACCATTCGCGACACCGGACCACGACTGCCGCAGGAGCCTCGATGCGGCGACGGTGCCTGTCTGCTGCGCTCGATACCCCGGCGGCAGCGGGCGAGAGCCGGAAGGCCGGATCCGCGACGGCTTCGACAGCGGGAAGGGCCTTCGCCCCCTTCCGCGGGGGCGAAGGCCCAGTACTCATGAGCGCCGCCAGAGGTCAGCGCTTGAACATGTCCTTGATCTTCTCCTTGGCCTGGCGTGCGTCACCCTTGGACTTCTCCGCCTGGCCCTTGGCGACCATCGGGTCATCGAGGGCGGCTCGTCCCGTAGCCCTCTTGAGCTTCCCCTTGGCCTGCTCGACCTTGGCCTTGGCCTTCTCACCAGCCGACATGGCAGACACGCCTCCTGTCATACGCACCTATCCGTCCCGATTACCAGGATAAGTCCCATATGCTCGGGATCGCCCCGCGCAAACAGAGGGATACGGAAGTGGCACAGCGCGGTCGCGCCCAGCACGCAGTTCGGGTGCCGAGAGTCGACGCCCCCCGGCTGACCGGGCAGCCGGCCGATCACCGGCCCGGGCGCCGCCTGAAGGCACAGCAGGTCCAGGAGGCACGCCTCCAGTGCCTCGCTCGCAACGCCGGCACGACGTTCTCCCATGCCAAGGGGTTGTGGGCCGAATCGGCCCCGTTCGCGAGCCAACCCGGAACGCACGGCGGGCCATATGCCGCGATCAAGGACGACGCAGCGCGCTCAGTCACCGCAATCACGTGCCTGTGGGACGTAGTTGGCCACGCTGAGCGTCAGCGACAGCACCCGCGCCTGCGCAACACCGATCTCCGTGTGGCGGCCGGCTGCGTCGTCACGTCAGCCGGCGCGCGCCCGGAGCTCGGTGCTGCCGTCCGGCTGCCGGTGCCGTACCTCGACGCCGCGGAGACGCGCACCGTCGAGGAGCGGGAGGCCCGGCTGCGCGCACTGCGCCGCCGGACCTCGGGCGACACGTCGGCGCGGCAGTTGCGGGCGTTCGGCGTCGCCCCGTCGACGTCCAGGTCACCGACGAGGCCCTCGTATCCATGAGTTGAGACCGCGGACATCTCACTCGACAGTCCGAGGGCCTCGCCCCTCACGTGCCGCCGCCTGCCGCCCGTTCGGTGGCCGCTCGGAGGCAGCTCAGTAGGAGTAGATCGACGTCGCCTTGATCCGCCTGTAGGCGCCCCACGTCGTGCACAGAGTGGTGCTGGACTTGTTGTACTGGGTGCCGTGTGCCGCGATCCGCCAGCCCGGGTACGCGATGAAGCCGCCGCCCTTCTTGTACAGGCCGCCGTTGCCGCCCATCGTGTAGCCCTCCAGCAGGTAGTGGTATCCCGCTGCGGACCGCAGGTACACGCACCCGTCGGCGTGCTGGTAGGTGCCGTAGAACGTCCCCGTCCGGGATGCGGCCGCCGCCGGCGTGGCCGCTGCCGGCACCGCGGCGCCGACCGCGAGGCCCAGTGCGCACGCGGCCAGGGCAACCTTCTTCGTCTTTGCCATGCTTCCTGCTTTCTTCGGTGCTCGGAGCCGATCAGTGCTCCGTCGTTCCGATGGATGGAGTCCGGCTTGAAACTCTTCCCGGTCTCCGCGGGAATGTCCTTGGCGCTCAGCGCCCTGATGTTGGCTCATGACGCCCTGTCGCCCCGCACACGGACAGAGGCGTGATCCGGCGGCCGGAGATGCGTCCAGCCGGCACGGGGCGCAGATGCCGCGCTCGGACCACGCGGCGGTGGACCGGGGGCGCGGCGTGGTCGTCCATGGGCCGGCCGCAGGGCGGGCGTGCGGGCGGAGCCCGGTCGCCGGCGGCGGCGCGCGGGGTGTGTTCGCTCTGCCAGAGCGGGACCGAGCCCGTACCGCGACGAAAAGAGGGGCGCCCCTCTTCGCGGGGGCGCCCCTCAGAGCTCGGCGGCGGCGCCGATCAGCAGGCGTCGATGTAGCGGATGCCCTTCCAGTTGCCGTGGGGGTCGCCGTAGGGGGCGCCCGGAGTCGTGTAAACGAGCTTCTTGTGGGCGTCGTACATCCTGGCTTTGGTGCCTTTCGACTGGTTGTTGTACCAGGAACCGCCGGTCCTGGCCGAGATCGGCTGCAAATAGCAGTCCGTGAACTTGAAGACGAGGTTCGAGTAGTTCGCACCCGCGTAACCGCAGAAGTAGTACTTCGGGCAGCTGGCCGGCGCCGCCGTGATGCGGGCGCCCGAACCCTGCTGCCCGGCGGCCGAGGTGGTGGCCTGAGCCGTGCCGGCGGCCATGCTCATGGCGAGCAGGGCGCCCGCCACGAGGGCGGTGCGCCGGGTCCGTGTGCGGCTGATTGTGTGCCCCATCGGTTTCTCCCCTTGCAGAGGTTCATCCGGTGCGCTCCTGATGTGTCACCGGGCTCACCAATTCTCGGTGCGTGCACCACGCACCGCGTTAGCGAGAAGTGCCAGATCGTTAGCGCGGAGCGCCAGGAACAGGAGATCTCCGGAGGAGGGCGTGAGGGAGATTAAGTTCGCGCGGTCTTGTACGCGACTGGGTCCTGCAGGGCTTGTTGCCGATAGTCGACAGGTGCAACACCGTAGGCAGAGCGGAAGGCGCGAGTGAAATCAGCAGGGCGGAGATAGCCCCAGCGGGCGGCGATGGCCCTGATGGGCACGTGACGTTGCGCCGGATCGCCCAGGTCGCGGCGGCAGCCTTCCAGACGCTGCTCGCGTATCGAAGCGCGGACGCTCGCGCCGTGCGCTTGGAAGAGCCGGTGCAGTGAGCGGACGGAGAGATGATGGGCCGCCGCTATGTCGTCCACGCTGAGCGTGGGGTCGCCGAGATGATGCCGGATGAACGAGGTGACGCGGGTGTACAGGGCTCGTTGCCGGCTGTCGGCCGGAACCTCGTCTTCGCGCTCCAGATGGTGGGCGAGAACGGCAGCGGCCAGGTCGAGACCGATCGTGCCGAGCCGAGGCATGTCCGCGGGTGTGTAGTGCGTGTGGTCGTCCGTCACACGGACCAAGTAGTCGACAAGCAACTGGCCGATCCCTCTGTCGCCGGGCAGCCGGCGGGCGACCAGTCGGTCGGCATGCCGAGCACTCAGCGGTAGCAGGGCGAACGGGAACTGCATGAGCAGTGCTGTGCCGATGGCGTACGACTCGAATGGCCGGGAACTGCCGAAGAGAACCAGCTCCCCCGGCCGGACGAGAGTACTGTGCCCGTTCTGCTCGATGAAATGAGGGCCGGAGCGCGGAGCAACGACATGTAAACACTCCGGGTCGGAAACGCGGATCAACTTCGGCGTCCGCGATGTGGTTATCGGAGAGTAAGCCATCGACGAAACCTGCACCGGCCCCAACGACATCTCGTCGAACCAGCCGCAGAACACGTCGCTGTCCACAGCACGGAACGATTTCGGCATCAGCGACCGCTGGGTCACCTCTGTCCAGGCGTCCAGTGCCTCTTGCCCGGTGAAGTTCTCGCTGTCGAAAACCCGTTCCATGGTCCCTCCCTCCGGGTTCGATAACCGATGTGCACCGGCTTACCAGTCGACGTCTCGCATCGGCAGGGCGCAATCAGGCAACGTCCTGAATCACCCCTTCTTCTGACTTCCGGACAGGCTGCGGACAAGGGCTGCAACGAGAACCCGGCGGGCACGCTGAACTCCATGGCCCCTGGGGACTACGCCTACGTCGTCTACCTGGCCGACGCCCCCTCGGATCGTTGGTCGGCCTGGCGGCGTGGACCGAGACAAGGCCGATACCGGCACCCGCAGTCCCGGAAGCGTCGGCGTCCTGGCCCGGTCGATTGATCCGGTCCCCCCGGTAGGGAGCATGCGGGTGTCCTGATGTGCTCTGCCGAGATCCCATACGCGTGGTGATCAAACCGCCGGGGGGCGACCGGTAGGCTGCGGTGGTGCGCACGGTCGAACTCCTCTTGGACGAGGCGGCGGATCTAGTGGTCCGAGAGGCCTGGCGGCGGCTTGCGGACGTGGGGCTGCCCAGTCAGGCGCGACACCGCTCACCGACCAACAGCCCGCACCTCACCCTGGCCGCCTGCCCGGAGTTGACCGCCCCGATTCGCTGGGAGCTCGCCGAGGTTGCCGCCGCGTTGCCGCTGCCGGTGCGGTTCACCGGTGTGGTTCGTTTCGAGCGGCCGACGTCGGTGCTGGCCTGGGCGCTGGACCTCGACTCCGCGCTGGCCGACTTGCACCGCCGGGTGTGGGAGGCGGTGGTCTCGGACAGCCCACCCGAGACCCTGAACCCGTTCCACGAACCCGGGCGCTGGAGTCCACACGTCACCCTCGGCCGTACCCGGCGGGCTGGTGCCTTCGCCGGCCGGCGGGTTCCCGAACTGCTGCCGGCGCCGCCGCTGGCGGTCCGGCTCATCACGCTGCGCAGTTACGACACCGAGACGGGCGCCTTGGAGGTGCTGGAGCCTCGCCCCTGAGAGGCGCCCCCGCCGCAGACCGGTCAGCGCGCCCCGAAGTGGCAGCCCGCGCGGCCTGGTTGGTGGGTGGACGCGCGAGGACCGGTTCTCCGTCCGGGCGCCGCCGGACCGCCGCCGGGTTCCGCTTGCTGCGTCACATGAGGCGGTAACCGCTCTCCAGGAGGATCTCGGCGATCACCCAGGGGCCCCGTGGACCGCCGGCCCGAACAGCCCCGGCAGCCCGGAGTCGGCGCTGCCACGCGCCGGCTTCGCCCAGTCCCCCCACAACTCGCAATCTACGTCGGCGACGTGTTGATCGGCTACGGAGCCTTTGCGACGCGACGCACTCGGCATCTGCCCGATGTGACGCGGCCAGCGGGAACCGCATATTGCCGGGAGTTTCTGTTCACCCGCCCTTCAGGCCATGTACCTTTCAACCAATCAACACGTGTAGAACCCTCAACCAGGTTCTACGCGCGCAGACTTGGCCCCCGCACCGCCTCTCCCCACCCTCATGGAGGTTCGCCGGATGCTCGGATCCAGGAGATCCCCCCGCAGACTCACCACCGCCCTCGCCGGATTCGGGCTGCTCCTCACCGGAGCCGCCGTCCAGGTCGGCAGCGGCACCGCCGCCCACGCGGCGACCACACACCGCGTCCTGTTCGACAACGCCCATGCCGAGACGGCCGGCAACGCCGACTGGATCATCTCCACCAGCCAGCCCGACCCGCTCGGCCAGGACTCCTCCCCGTCCGCCGAGACCGACTGGACCGGCGCCCTGTCCTCCTGGGGCGTGGCGCTGCAGAAGACCGGTGGCTACAGCCTGAAAACGCTGCCGTCGGGCTCCAGCCTCAGCTACGGCGGCTCGTCCTCGACCGACCTGTCGAACTTCGACACGCTGGTCCTGCCGGAGCCCAACACGCTGTTCACGAGTGCCGAGAAGACGGCGATCATGAACTTCGTGAAGAACGGCGGCGGTCTGTTCATGATCTCCGACCACACCGGATCCGACCGCAACAACGACGGAGCCGACGCGGTCAAGATCCTCAACGATCTGATGACGAACAACAGCGTCGACTCCACCGACCCGTTCGGCTTCTCGATCGACTCGCTGAACATCACCTCCGGCTACCCGGCCGCGATCAGCGACGGCACCGACCCGGTACTGCACGGCTCCTTCGGCGCCGTCACCAAGAGCCTGATCGCGAACGGCACCACGGCCACCCTCAAGCCGTCGGACAATTCCAGCGTCAAGGGCCTCGTGTACCGCTCGGGCTACTCCGGCAACACCGGCGCCTTCTTCCTCACGAGCACCTTCGGCAGCGGCCGGATCGCCTTCTGGGGCGACAGCTCGCCGATCGACGACGGCACCGGCCAGTCCGGCAACACCCTGTACGACGGCTGGAACGACTCCGGCGCCACCAACGCACCCCTCGCCCTCAACGCCACCGCATGGCTGGCCGGCACGGGTACCGGCAGCGGCGGGGGAGGCGGCGGCACCGGCACCTGCACGGCCGCCCAGCTCCTGGGCAACAACGGCTTCGAGTCCGGCAACTCCACCTGGAGCGCCACGAGCGGTGTCGTCACCAGCTCCAGCGCCGAGTCGCCCCGCTCTGGCTCGTACTACGCCTGGCTCGACGGCAACGGCACCGCCACGACCGACACCCTCTCCCAGTCGGTGACCATCCCGTCCGGCTGCTCCGCGAGGCTCAGCTTCTTCCTGCACGTCGACACGGCCGAGACCTCGACCAGCACGGCTTACGACACGCTCAAGGTGCAGGTCCTGAACGGTTCGGGCACGGTCCTCGGCACCCTGGCGTCGTACTCGAACCTCAACGCCGCCTCCGGCTACACCCAGCGCAGCTTCGACCTCAGCGGCTACGCCGGGCAGACCGTCACCCTGAAGTTCACCGGCACCGAGGGCTCGAAGTACCAGACGTCGTTCGTCGTGGACGACACCGCGCTCGACGTGAGCTGAACCGGCCGGGGGCGGTCCGGGCGGGCCGCCCCCCTTCCGTCACGGCGCGGGAACAGTCCACTCCGGAGTGTTCCGGCAGGAGACGCGCCCCCGGGGCGCCATCCTGCGCAGGTCGTGCGGCCCGGGAGGTGGCCGGTCGGCGTGACCGACCCACCCGGCCGCGGGCTCACCTCGTTGTCCGACCAGCGCACCGGCGGCACCGGCTCGCCCCGGGAGGCGACGAGGTGCACGCCGGGCGGGGCACACGGTCAGGACAGGTGCATCGCCCGGCTGCGGGACGGAGGACGCCTCCCACCACAGGGAGGCGTCGTACACATCCCGCAGCCGGGCGTCTCAGCGCGGTCCCGGGTCGGGCTCGGCCACCGCGTCCGCGGCCGGTGCGCCCGGGGCGAGGTCAGGTCGCTGCCTGATGCGGCGCCTGACGCTGCGCGCCGCGGCCAGCGTGAGTGCTGCCGCCAGGCTCGCCACGTATTCGGCGGCAGCTGCGCCGAGGATGTTCACCGGCCGGCCGCCGGCAGAGGAGCGGACGGGCTTGCCGCAGCACGGTGGCACAGTCCTCACCGTTTGAGCTTGCGGCGCACCCGGACGCCGAACGTGTCCGGATCGTCGGCGCCGCTCCGTGCCGCGGCCTGGGCCCATGTCATGCGCTGCGTACTGTAGGCCATGGCCACGGCTCTCTCCGCGGGTGCCAGATCCGTGAGCACGGCAAGAACGCGGGAATCTTCCACCTCGCCGTGCAACGGGCCGTCCTCCGGGCGCCGGTCATCGGTGACCACATCCCTCAGTGACACTCCCGACGCGACAGGGTCCTCCAGCAGCCGAACCGTGCGGCCGCCGGTTTTTCGCTCCCACAGCGGCTGCAGGCAGCGATGTGACGCCGCGGGCGGCGGGCGACATCGTGTTCCCGTTGGGTATGGCGGTGGAGCAGCTCCATGATCTCGGCATCTCCGCTCAGGTGCCGGCCAAGAGCCTCGACCCAGTCACCCAGCAGAGCCATCTCTACGGCCGCGCGCCACGCCTGCGGCCGGCCGAGATGGAGCCAGGCCCGAGAAAACTCGTCCACGGCTGCCGTGTCACCCTCGATGCAGGCGTTACGTGCCACCAGCGCGGCCATGACTGCCTCACGGGTCGTGAATGCCTCTGCTCCGCCGAGCTGTCGGGCGAGTGTGTGCAACACGGCGGCGACGAAGTTCACGGGGTTTTTCCGGGGTCGGACATGGCCGGCGTCCGGCAGGGGTACTCACCGCCCAAAGGAAACCCGGACATCAGTGAAGGAACGTGCGGAATCCTGCCATGACTGTTGCCGAGGAGAACCGCCCGAAGACGGATGCCACCGACGATGTGCTCATGGAGTCGGCGCAGGACTGGGGCCCGGAATCCTCGGACGGCCGTCGTGACACCGGGTCGTCGGGCCGCACGCTGCGTGAGGCGATGGACGAGGCCGGGGTCGACAGGGACGACTTCGAAGACAGGTAGGGGGCGCCTTCGAAGACCATTGACGAGGAGCCGAAGACCACTGACGAGGAGTCGATGACGACTGACGCGAGGAGCCGAAGACTGCTGAGGCGGAGAGTCGAAGACCGGTAACACAAGGAGGTTTCCCATGGCACATACCAGCGTTCCGGAAGTGCTGGACGCCATCAAGGACGTCGACTTCCCGGCAGGCAAGGACGAACTGGTCGCGGCCGCCCGTTCGGCGGGTGCCTCGGAAGAGGTCGTGAAGGCGCTGCGGGGCATCCCGCCCGAAGAGTACGGCAGCCGCGAGGAGGTGGCCCGGTCGGTCCGCGTGGACCCGGATTCGGATCTGGACCACAACGCCACGCAGCGCGCCGAGCAGGCCCGCGACGGCGGCAAGCCCGGGCTCTCCCAGCACCTGCGGGAAGAGCCCAGGACGCCGATTCAAGAGGAACTCGATCGCTGATCTCCTGGACTGGCTGTGACTGAGCCCCACGGCGGTACCCCCGCCTCCCCGGACGAACGTGACACGCTGCGCAGGCTGCTGGCCGCCGAACGTGTCGGCACGGTCGGACAGATCGCCGCACTGAGCCGTGAATACGAGGGGATCGTCGAGGCCAACGCGCTGGTGGCGGTCGACGACGAGCACGACCCGGAGGGGTCGAGCACCGCTTTCGAGCGGGCCCACGTCGCCTCCCTGCTGGCGCAGGCCCGCCACCACCTGGACGAACTGGATCAGGCGCTGGAACGGCTGGAGGCGGGCGCATACGGACGGTGTGCGGTGTGCGGCGAGCCGATACCGTGGGAGCGCCTCGAAGTACGCCCGGCGACGACCACCTGCGTCCACTGCGCGGCGGCCGCCCGCGGCTGACCGCGAGTCCAGGTCGCCTCCGCCGCGATCATCTCCGCGCTGGTCACGCTCGACGACACGGGCCACCGGCCGGCCTTCGATGAGAACGCTCGACTTCGCGCCGACGCAACGGTGACCGAGCATCCCACCGCGGAGTCGAGCAGTCTCAGCGCCGAGGCGACTTCACCGGGCTTTCGTCGTGGCCGGTGGGGGGTCAGCGTAGTCCGGAGAAGAGGTCCTGTTCGGGTACGGCCGCGCCAGTGGCGTCCTGGACCCGTACGAAGGTCTCCATGCCCATCAACTCGCCGAACCTCTCCTTGCCCATCTTGAGGAAGAAGATGTTCTCACCTTGGCTGGCGTGTGCGGCGAGCGCGTCGAATTTCTGGTCGGCGAACGCGGTGCCGTCGACCCAGGTGGTGATCTCGTCGTCGGGGAGGCCGATCTCGGCCATGGCGGCGGCCTCGGCGGGGTCCGGTTCGGGCATGTCGGGATGGAACTCGCGCATGATCTCGCCGAACCGCTGCATGGCCGAGCGGGGCATCGTCGTCCAGTACACCTTCGGTGTCAGGTCGGTCATCTTCAGTGCGGCCATCGTGATGCGGTGGGCCTGGATGTGGTCGGGGTGGCCGTAGAAGCCGTTCTCGTCGTAGGTGACGACGACGTCGGGCCGGTAGTGCCGCATGAGGTCCGCGAGGCGGGCTGCGCCTTCCTCGACGGGGGTCTGCCAGAAGGATCCGGGCGTGTTGTTGCTCGGCCAGCCCATCATCCCGGAGTCGGCGTAGTTCAGTGTCTCCAGATCGCTGATCTTCAGGATGTCACAGCTGGCCTGGAGTTCCTGACGGCGCATCAGGGCGACGGCGGCCGGGTCATGCCCGGGATCGCCCGGTTTCGCACCTCCCGGTCCGTCACCACAAGCGCCGTCGGTACACGTCACGAGAACGGTGCGGATGCCTTCCGCCGCGTACCGGGCGAGGACTCCTCCGGTTCCGGTGGCCTCGTCGTCGGGGTGGGCGTGCACTGCCATGAGTGTCAAGGGCCGGTCGGTCATGAAGCAATCCTCCTGCAGGAACAAGTCTTGGTCCGGGTGCGCGGCGCGCGTACCGCGATCCCTGGGGCCGGTTCGGCCGGGCGACGACCTCGTGGTCTGCCTGCTCCCCGCCCGCGCGCCGCCGGTCCCTCGGTCGATGCAACAGCGCCGGGCGGACCGGCTGTTCCCGGCACGCACAAAACACTTGGACACCGCCGGGCGAGGCGGTCTCCTCGCCGGCCGCCCAGGCGGAGTGGTCGAGCCGTCGCCGCAGGCCTTGCCCAGCCGGCCCCTGGAGGTCCTCGACACGAAAAGGCGCAGCCCGCCCATCCTGTCGTCGGGGGACGGCGGAGGCGCCCATGCATGGCAGGACCGCAAGGCACCTGGGAGCGGCGCATCCCGGTCGGGGAGCCACTCCACGACGCGGGTGTCGTGCCCGTGAGAGCTTTCCGGCGGTTCGCCAGTGGGCCGGACGCCCCGGACGTAAGCAGGTTGTCCGCCCTCTCAACCGACCCCGGCGCAACCGGCACGACCAGGATGGCCACCTTCCCCTCACCGGGCCGCATCCGTGGCGCCCGGCGCAGGGCCTCCACCCGAGCGGGCATCGAGACGCGTACGCCGGGTCTCGCCCCGGCCGATCGTGGCGCCTCCTCACCGGAGGCTGCATGCGCCCTGACCACCCCGATAGCATGTTCGAACCAACGGGGTTCGCCCCTCCACTCCAACCAGGAACCATGTCATGAAGCACGAAAAGTGGCCCGGTTGCCCCACATGACAAATCGGCCAGTCAGTTGATACCTAGAGCATCGCGGAAGTTTTCGCGAACCAACGGAAGAACGATGCCCGAGGCCTGGCGTGAGCCACGCGCGAAACTGTGGGCCGCGGCTGGAGTGGCGACACTCGGCTTCCTCATCGTGCTGGAGATCGTCGCGCGTCGCTCCGCCGGCATACCGGGGCCGTTGACCGAACAGGCGAAAGAGACGGTATACGCCCCCAAGCCGGGGCCGCCGTACGCCGGTCTGGCCTTGATGATGGTGGTGCTCACCTGGCGGCAACGGTTCATCGCGGCTGGTTTCGCGATCGGCATCGACGTCGTCTTCGTACTGGTGCGATGGGCGATGCACGCCCAGGTGACCGACGGCCGTTTCTTCGGTAACGGCGCGTTGTGGGTGATGCTGGGCTATGCGGTCATCGCCGTCACGCGCCGCAGCGGCCGGGAACGCGTTCTGCTGCTGAAGGGCGTCGGGCTGGGCCTGCTGCTGGTGACCGGCCGCAAGACGGGCGACATCTGGCTGCTCATCACCTCGAAGACCCGCCCGGCCGTGCTCGACCAATACGTGGCAACCGCCGATCACGCGCTGGGCAGCCCCTCGTGGCTGGTGGGCCGGATCGTGGAGGCCACCGACCCGGTCGGCACTCATGTCCTCGGTCTGGTCTACGCCCAGCTGGCGGTCGCCGCGGTCGTCGTGGCGCTGTACCAGCTGCGCAACGTGGGGGCGGAAGGCCGCTTCCCGTCCCATCATCTGGTGCGCACCTTTTTGGTGATCGGGCTCCTGGGGCCGGGCATCTACATGCTCTTCCCGGTGGTCGGGCCGGTCTTCGCCTACGGCCCGGGAGCGTCCGGCACCGGCGGCGTGCAGTGGGCGGTTGCCAACCTGTGGCCGCACACACCGCCGCACATCGGTGCCCCGCACCCGATGCCCTACGACGAGATCACCCCCCGCAACTGCATGCCCAGCCTGCACACGGCATGGGCCACCGCGATCTTCATCCATACTCGCAAGGGTCCACGGATCCTGCGGTACGCCGGCACGTTCTGGCTGATCGCCACGCTCGGCGCGACACTGGGCTTCGGCTACCACTACGGCGCGGACCTCATCGCCGGCGTGGTGTTCTCGCTCACGATCGAGGCGGCTCTGCGGTCGCTCGACCGCGGCTGGGATCGCTCAGGGATCCAGTTCGTCGCTTACGGGGCAACGGTCTTCGCCGCACTCTTGGCCTCCTATCGCTATCTGCCGATGGAGATGGCCGCACACCCCTGGGTGTGCGGACCACTGCTCCTCCTGGCGATGGCCTCGGTCATCCACGGTTACGTACGGATCACCGGACTCTGGGAACCCAAGGCAGCACCGGCGCGACGATCGGAAGCGCAGCCCGAACTGGTCTGAGAAGTCCCAGCACGTGTCACCGGGGCGGCCCACCGCCTGCGCACCGAGAGAATGCGGATGATGCGCCTGTTACCGGATCCCGCCTCCCCGTGCATGAGGTGCTGCCCGATGACGGGCGGGTCGTGACCGAACTCTCCGGCGAGCCGTACCTGCGGGACGTACAGCGTGGACTGCTGCCCCACCTCAGTGCCTCGGGCGTCCTTCTGCTCGTCCTGCCGGTGGATCGCGTCTCGGCCGTCTTGCGCTGCCGGCGACGGCGATGGAAGCCGCCTTCTACGGCATCGGCGTCCTGGTGGCCGACGGCGAGAGCGTGGACCTGCTGCCGGAACCCCGGCCGTACACTCCGCGCCGCCATACCCCCGCGGCGTGGTGCTTCACCGAGGAGTTCCACCACCGCATCGGCTGGTCACGGCTCACCGCGATCCGAGCCCGCCCCCCGGCGTGCCGTGGAGGGGGCCTGCGGGCCGACGGGGGCCTGCGCCCACCGCGGCAACTGCGGGGGCCGGACGGCACAGTCCGATTCCGGTGACGACGGCGGCGTCCCGTGCCCGTGCGCCGCCTTACCAGGCACCTGCACGAGCCAGTGAGTCGATCACGACTACTCCCCTCGGGCCAGGTGGTGCGTTATTCGGCCACGTAGGTGCGACGGCACCAGCGGTAGACGGGCAACTGCTGCCCTTCATGGACGGAGAACAGCCCCGAAAACTCGAAGTGTTCGTAGGCGTTGCCGCACAGGAGCTTCACTTTGGGCTCGGACTCCAAGGACGCGACTTCCCATACGGCAGGGATCTCTGCCCAGTCGGGGCCTCCGGAAAGAATCACCCGACAGGAATTCGGCACTTCCTGCTTCAGCGTCCCTTGACTGCGGCGGGCTGGCCGCCCTTCGCTTTTCCGCTTCCGTTCTTCAGGTCCTGCAGTGCGCGGTGTCCGGTCATCACCGGTGTGCGGGGAAGCAGGCCGCTCAGAAGCGAGCAGAAGGGGGAAAAACGAGGGAAGGAAGCATCGGGATGCCATGAGGAAGAATCGGCTCAGAGAATGGAAGAAGGCAGAAACCGGCATGACGACCTGCCAGACGTGAGGTGTGTGATGGCTCTTCGCCGCAAAGGGGCCGGCGAAAACAGCCGGGCAACGCGGTCACAGAGAAAGGCGCAGGACAGATGGCGGACGCCGGCTCCACCGCTGTCATCGGTCCCGGCGTCTGGACACGGCACCGGATGCCTCCGCGGAACGGGGAATCTGCGTGCTGCCGGCCCGGGCAGGGCACTCGCGGCACTGACGGCGAGTGCCCTGCCCTCCTGCCGCGCGCCGGGCCGGGGGAGGGGGCCCGACGGGCGGCTGGTCCCGGCTCACTCCGGGACGGGCGGGGCAAGCGGGCGTTGTCGCGGAAGCCACCTGCCCGTGTACCGGTCAGGTCGCGTTGGCCAGCGCCTGGGTGATCGCCGAGGCAGTCGCCTGCTCGGCGCCCAGAGCCGCGCTCGCCGCTCCGAGCAGGTTGTACACGAGGGCGGTGGCGTTGGTCGCGTTGGCCGTGAGGACATTGGCCCCCACCACCTGTGGCTGCCCCTGGCAGTCACCGATCGCGGCCGCGAGGTAGGTCGCGGTGGCCACGTCGTGGCTGCGGGCGCCGGCGGGATCGCTGGCCTGGTCGGCCGCGATGGCGGCGTTGTTCGACGTCTGGGCGGCCTGCAGGTCGCTGACACAGGCTGAGGCGGCCGCGGCGGCGGGGGCCGCCATGGCCAAAGGAGCGATGCCCACCACAGCGCCCCCCGCCATGGTGGCGGTGACGGCGGCGGCGGCGAGACGAGAACGGAACATGTTGGCACTCCCTTGAAGGAGATGGCTGGTTCACTCATTGGCTGCGACGCCGGTGAGAGCGGTCGCCGTCGATGCCGGGGAGTGGCTGCATAGGGAGAGAACTCGACCTGATCGCCGCATAGACCGCGTGTCGGGAGTGACGACCGGAACGGGTAGCAGTCACGTCCCCGGAAAGGAATGGGCAACCCGCCGGTTCGTAATCCAGTAATCGGACACAGATGCCTGGCACCTCAAGAGGCCGGCGCACGCATCACCCGAAGGGAGTAAGACATTCGGCTTCTATCGCATCAAATCGGTCGGAAATGTAGACTGCCCCACCCGCTGCCGCCGTTGCCGCGGGCGGAGGCGGAACCCAACTTTGCGTTGCGGCCGACTTCCCGGAAGAAGTGCAGGGCGGGCAGGCCGCGCCGGTAAGCATGCGCGGCCGGCTGACGGTGCGTGGCGGTGTGTCGGGGACGCGCCGGCCAAGCGGCGCCTGCATGCCGGACAGGCACCGCTTCCGACGGTGTACCTGCGGCTGCGCAGCAGTGGACGCGCCGGCGCAACGAGCCGAAGAGGGCCGAACTCGGCGCCGGCCCTCATGTCGTGATCGGTGGCGTGGGTGAGCCCGGGCCGTCCGGCCTGATCGACGCCGTGGCCGGAAAGTGCCGCATCGGGCGGCGCCGCTATATGACACACATTGCGGGTGCGAAAAAATTTCCCGAGTGTAGTCGGACGTAAATCCGTGGAAGCCACACGGGTGCACGTACTACGAAAGCGAGAACATTAATCCGTCTGGGCATCATGCGCTTC
Source organism: Streptomyces sp. NPDC096012 (assembly GCF_040426375.1). Lineage (NCBI taxonomy): Bacteria > Bacillati > Actinomycetota > Actinomycetes > Kitasatosporales > Streptomycetaceae > Streptomyces > Streptomyces sp. NPDC096012. The sequence continues at coordinate 51,757 of NZ_JBEOTD010000027.1, read as the reverse complement.
ATGGGTGAACCAATGGTTTCATCACATCAGATTAGGCCATCCGGGTGCTCACCTTCGGGCAAGTGTTGCCGCCATATGCCAATTGGGTGGACGATGATTGCATCCAATGGTGGGCCCCATCCTCTCCAGCGGAGTGGTCGGCCGCCTTCAACGCGCCGGCTTCGTGCCGGCCGCTGCACGGCGGCCTGCCACAATGGGCACCGCGCGAGAGGTATTGGATCCGTCAGCCGACGCCGGCCAGCGTCGGCTGACGTGTAACTTCCGCACCCGTGAGACGAAACGGGCCGCCGAGACAGGAAATCCTGAACGTTGTCTCCCCTGCACGTTCAGTGGGTGTTTCCACTCTTTCGTAGCAGATACGGCAGACCCGAGGGGAACGGCGCTACGCCTTCGATGCCGGGCGCACGATGTGGAACTCCGAAGACGTGTTCCCAGCGGCCGGCCCGTCCACGCCTTGCCGGCGCTGGAAGGAACATCAGGCTGTTCTCGAAGCACATGCACGTTCCTCTTGACCTGGCGAGCGGTGGGTGCCCCCACACAACCACGGCGCCGGCGGCCTCAGGTTCTGTGCACCTCTCGCCGCGGCCTGCATTCTCACAGGATCAGGAGCCACAAGACATGTCGACCACACGTGCGTGCTCGCGAGTCGTTCTCTCCCCTCCGGACATCGAGCGATGGCCCCACTCACCGGCGGTCCGGGCGATGGCCCCCGCCTGGTGCCGATCGCCTGTCCTCACCCTCCATCTCCCCGCACTCGACCGCGCCGTCCCCATCTGCCGGTATCTGACCCGCTCCTGGCTTGAGCAGCAGCATTTGACGGACCAAGACGTCCGTCATACGGCCCTGCTCGTCACCACGGAACTTGCGACGAACGCCATCGTCCACACCGACGGCACCGATATCTCCGTCGGCCTGACAAAGCACCGGACCCACCTGCGGATCCGGGTACGCGACCAAGGACGGGTCTCCACACGGAAGCACTGGCACAACGCCTCAGGTTTCGGCCGCGGTCTCGGAATCGTCGCCGGCTGCACCCGAGCGCTCGGCACACAGGTGGCCGACGACGGATCCCGCACGATCTGGGCCACCGTCTCCCTCACCCAAAGTGCACGACGGTGCCAGACGGAAAGGCCCGTACGTACCACACCCGCTGCCGCTCCGGCTGACGGCACTTCGTGGGCTATCGCGGAAGTGGGTCGGGGATCCAGTGCCATCCCCCGGCGTGACCCCTGTCGGTGAAGTGACTCGTAGCCCCATCGCAGGTACCCCCGCCAACACCCCACGCCGCTCTCTCCGTCAGATGCGCGGTTCGCTCCACAGAGCGAGCGCAGGCGCGCTCAACGCCGAACGCAGGCCCCGACCGTCCCCCTTGGCGCCCATGGCACGGGCAAAGCCCTGGTCCCCGCATCATGATGGCCTTCCTCGACGGGGGTGGGCTCGCCAGCCGGTACGAGCCCGCGCTGCCGGCCGGCTTGTCGTGTCGCCCAGGAGATGCCGTCGGCCGGCCTGTCGTGTCGCCCGGGACAAGCGGGCGGCGTGCGCCGGTGGTAGGCAGGCGCCCGCCGGGGCGCGTTCCATCAGCGGATTGCCGTGGTTGGAGCCTTGTCAGAAACACCTGCCTGTGGGCTACTTGAAGCAGCGAACCGGTGGGCCGCCCATCCCAAGACCGGGGATCACATAAAGGGCGGTGCTTGCCGGTTTTTGCTTTATGCCCTCACGACGGCACTCCGTTGGCAAGAGGCAGGGCGCCTCCGCCCTTCCGTGCGGGCCTGCGCCAAGTCGGCCCGGCTTCCCCGGTTTTCGCTGCTTCGTCTGTCCCATTTTCTGTCAGCGAGGAGTCTTGCCATGACCATTTCACCGAACCAGGGATCCACCGGCGGCGGCACGCTGGTGACGATCACCGGTACCAACCTGTCCGGCACCACCGCCGTCACCTTCGGCACCAAGCCGGCCACTAACGTCACCAACGTCTCTCCGACCCAGGTAACGGCCGTGTCGCCGTCGGGCACAGGCACCGTAGGCGTGACGGTGAAGACCCCGGGCGGCACCAGCAACCCGGTTCCCTTCTTCTACGTCGGAGCCCCCTTCAAGAGCTCGCTCGGGCAGTCCTCGGGCCCCCTGGCCGGCGGCAACACGGTCACGATCAACGGCACGGGGCTGGCGACGGCCACCAGCGTGTCCTTCGGTACCCACAGCGCCACACCGACGGTCGTCTCCGACAACCAGCTCACCGTCGCTGTGCCGACCGGTACTGCGGCGGGCCCCGTCGGAGTTCAGGTGACCACTGCGGGCGGGACGAACAACGGCCTGTCCTACACCTACATCGACGTTCCCACCGTGACCACTGTCGCGCCGACCTCCGGTCCGACGTCCGGTGGTACAGGTGTGACCATCACCGGCACCAACCTCGACAGCACCGAGTCGGTCACCTTCGGCGGCACCGTGGCACCGTTCTCCGTGATCAACTCCACCACGCTCTCGGCGGTGACCCCACCCGGAACCGCCGGCGCGGTCGACGTGGTGGTGACCAACCCGGCCGGATCCGACACCGCCGCCGCCGCGTTCACCTACGTCGCGGCTCCCGGAATCTGACCCTCACCCAGGCTGCCGCCCCGATCGTCAGCGGGCGGCAGCCTGCCCCGCGCGGTCATCGCCTGGCCGTCCGCGGGCAATCACCTCCATGCGGCCACCGCCTGGCCGTCCGCGCGGTCAACCACCTCCACGCGGTCACCGCCTCGGGGGCGGTGGTCCTCGACCCTTCCCCGTCCGACCACCATGCCTCCGGTGGGCGAACGGCCGCCATCGGCCCGTACCCCCGGAAGCGGCCACCTCCCAGCCCGCCACCGGCATCCGCCTCGCCCAGGCTTCGCCCCGGCCGCCCTAGGAGCATCCCCATGCCGCCCACGATCAGTGCCATCGCCCCGCCACAAGGGCCCACCACCGGAGGCACCACCATCACCCTCACCGGCACCGGGATGACGGGGTCCACCGCCGTACGGTTCGGCAGCACCAACGCCACCTCCTTCGTCGTCAACTCGGCCACCCAGATCACGGCGGTCAGCCCGGCCCACGCCGTAGGGGCGGTAGCGGTGACCGTCACCAATCCGACCGGCGACAGCAACTCGGTGACCTTCACATACGTCGCAGCCCAGGTGCCGGTGGTCACGGGTGTGGCGCCCACCAGCGGTCCAACATCGGGCGGCACCACTGTCACCCTTACGGGAACCGGATTCACCGGAGCCACGGCGGTCACCTTCGCCGGAGTCCCGGCAACATCGTTCACGCTCAACTCAGCCACCCAGATCACCGCCGTAACGCCGGCCGGAGCCGTCGGCGCCGCTGTGGTGACCGTCACCACACCGGGGGGCAGCAGTGCCCCGAACGCCTTCTTCTTCTACGCCGCGCCACCCGTCCTCAACAGCGCCGCCCCCACCCAGGGCCCGGCGGCCGGTGGCACGGTGGTCACACTGACCGGGAGCAATCTGCTCAACGCCGGCGCCGTCGCCTTCGGCTCCACCAACGCCATCTCTTTCACCGTGGTGTCGGCGACGCAGATCCAGGCCACCGCCCCACCGGGAACGGGCAGTCCACCGATCACCGTGACCACCCCCGGCGGCACCAGCAACCCCGTCGTCTTCAGCTACGTCGCCGCACCCACCCTGACGGCACTGGTCCCCAGCAGCGGCCCCACGTCCCCAGGCACCGTAGCCACCCTCAGCGGCACCAACCTGGCCACCACCGCAACCGTCACCATCGGCACCACAGCCGTGCCGTTCACCGTCGTGTCGAACACACAGATCACGGCAACCGTCCCCGCAGGACCTCCAGGTCCGGTCACCGTGACCGTCACCACCGCCGGCGGTACCAGCCCCGGTCTGACCTACACACGGGTTGCCGCGCCCGGCATCTGACACACGACGACGGGAAGGAGCCACCACACATGCCCCGCAGCCCCCGCACCACCCCCCGTTCGGCTACGCCTACGACAACCGATTCAGGCCGCTGACCCAACCGGGTAGCTCGTGCGCGCCGCCTCCCCACCACACCACGAAGGCCGCCTTAGCGTGAGTCCCCACGGCGCCCGCGCCCGCGGGCCCGGCGACACAACAAGGAGCCGAACCGGTGCGCATCACGCCACGCAAAGGGCGACTCGTCGTCGTCACAGCCCTGGCTGCCTTACTAGGTCTCGCCTCACCCGCCTGGGCCGCACCGTCCAACACCACGCTGACGGCCACGCCGCAATCCACCGCGGTGGGAGCTCCGGTGCAACTGCAGGCGACCGTCAACTGTCCTGCCGACCCCACCGACGGCCTCGGGGTGACGTTCTTCGACGACCACACCCTGCTCGGCACCGTACCCGCCAACGCCACCGGCCAGGCCGGCTTCACCACCACCTTCACCACCACAGGCACACACACCATCACCGCCGCCTACAACGGCAACACCGAATGCGACGCTTCCTCCGCCACCACCGGCGTCCAAGTCACCGCCGCCCCGACACCGCCCGCTGCAACACCAGGCCTGTGCCTCCTCGCATGCAATGGTCTGATCACCTTCACCGGCGTCAACGGCGACCTCACCAACAACATCGGCATGCCCGCCCTCGTCAAAGCCCTCAAGCAGCCCCCGCTCCAGGACCGGGGCCCCGCAGCGTAGTCACATGACCTCCGCCTCCCGATCAACCGAACGTAGGCGGAATCCTCGCCACCGGCGAGGCGTTGGGCCGTCGATGCGCTCGTGTCGCCGCTGATGCGGTTGCGGACTTCCTGGTCGGCCCCTCCCGGTCCAAGCCGAGGAAAGCCGTGATCTTCCCCGGGCGACTGACGGGCCTTCCCCGATCCGCCGGTCCTCTCCCGCGCCCTCGGACCACCGTTCGTCATCCGGGAGAGCTTCGCGGACCTCGCTGAACAGCGCCGGCGTCAACGACTCCAGATCAGGCTGCCTCTGCGCACCAGGCACCGCAGCCTTCGCAGGTCGCGTCGCGCACGATCTATGAGTCGATGCACGGATGGACTGGGCGGCCTCCGGCCGAGCTCGGGCGGCACGTCGACCGTGACCGATCTCCGCGACTCAGCCCGCAGTCCCTGCGGGCCGCCGCTCCAGCGGCCACGACCGACGCCGTCGTGGCCGGCCTGGGCCGCGGAGGTGTTGCGCCGCTTGTCGGCCGTCGGCCGATCGGACGGGAAAACCCGCGTGGGGGGCGAGGCGGGTCTTCGTCGTCAGGCCGCCACGGGACCGTCCGGGGGCATGATCGTCCGGCAGCCGGCAAGGAGTCGGGCGACCATGGCCCGCGCGTGCTCACGGTCGTATCCCGGGCCCAGGATGCACAGGTTGCCGACCGCTCGCATCAGTGTGTACGCGGTGACGTCCGGGTCGAGCTCGCCCCGGGCCGTCGCGGCGTCGAGGAGCGAGGCGCAGGCCGGGACCAGTGTGTCGAGCATCAAGGAGTGCAGGCTCTGCAGGCTGGGGTCCTCGGACTGGAGTGCCGCCCCCAGTCCGTGCTTCGTGACGAGGAACTCCACGAACGCGTCCATCCATCGCGACAGGGCCTCGCCCGGCCTCGGCGACCCGGCGAGATCGGCGGCGAGTCGCGCGCACTCGTCCACCTGGTGCCGGTAGACGGCTACGACCAACTCCGCCCGGGTGGGGAAGTGGCGGTACACGGTGCCCAGGCCCACGCCGGCCCGGCCGGCGATGTCGCGGATGGGCGCCTGGACCCCTTGCTCGACGAACACCTGCGCCGCGGCCGCGAGCAGGGACTGGCGAGTGCGCTCGGCGCCCGCCGCTCTGGAGCCGGCCGATCGGGACAAGATCTCACCTCTAGTTCGCGGAACATTGTTCCGCTAATGTTGGCGGAACGTCGTTCCGCCAAGTATGCGGCACGTGCCTTTCTCACAGGAAGTCTGCACATGTTCACTCCTGGGCAATCCTGGACGAAGACCGTCGCGATCAAGCCCATCACCGTTCCCACCGGTGACCGGGCGGTGCCCTTGCAGGTCAAGGTGACCGCACCGGCCGAGGGCCGCGGCCTTCCGGTCATCGTGTTCTCCCACGGCAACGCGTGGTCGATGGACGGCTACGGGCCGCTGGTTGACCGTTGGGCCGCCGCCGGCTTCGTCGTCGTGCAGCCGACCCACCTGGACTCGCGCCGTAACGCCATAGGGTTCGACGATCCGCGCTTCGGCACCATCTGGCGCGTGCGCATCGACGACCTCCACGCGGTGCTGGACCACCTCGACGCCATCCTGGCCGAGGCGGGCGACCTGATCGACCGCGCCGACCGGACGAGCGTCGCCCTCGTCGGACACTCCTGGGGAGCCCAGACCGTCGGCACCCTGCTGGGCGCCCGCGTGTTCGACGCCCAGGGCACCGCGGGCGAGGACTTCTCCCACGGCGGAGCGAAGGCGGGCGTGCTCATCGCGGCGACCGGCACGGGCGACTCGCTCACGCCGTTCGCCGTCGGCCACTTGCCCTTCATGAGGCCGGACTACTCCACCATGACCACGCCGGCGCTCGTCGTCGCGGGCGACAAGGACCAGTCGAAGATGTCCACGCGGGGACCGGACTGGTTCCTCGACGCCTTCCACCTCAGCCCCGCCCCCAAGCGCCTCCTCGTCGTCCCCGGCGGAGAGCACACCCTGGGCGGCATCGCCGGGGAGGCCGTGAGCGAGACCACCGACACGGACGCCGACCGGGTCGCCCTCGTCGCCGACGCTGTCACCGCGTACCTCCTCGACGCCCTCGACCGCGACCCCGATGCGTGGTCCCGCTTCCGTGCCGACACCGAAGCCGTCGAGAAGGCGTCCTTCCAGCACAAGGACTGACCCGGCCCAGTGCTGCCCCCTCCCGGCCCGTCGCGCGCCGCACGGCGGCGGCGGGCCGAGAGGCCTCTCGCACACCGCGCCGGTAATGCACCGAAGCCCGGCGGCCAAAGCCGGAAGTCCACGATGAGCCACGCCCTGGTCAGCCGCTGCTCCCGTCCTCCGGAGCAGCGCCCCTCAGGATTCGCAGCCCCTGGAGATGCCATGACCGACCACATCGCCATCCCCGCCCGCGCGGGCGACGACCTGTCCGGACCGCTCGTCTCGGTCGCTCCGGTCGCCTTCCCCTCCCGCGACCGCCCGGTGGAACTGCAGGTACGACTGACCGCGCCGATGACGGACCGGGCGCTGCCCATCGTCGTCCTGTCGCACGGGCACGGTCCGTCCCAGTACGTCTCGTCGCTCTACGGCTACGCCCCGCTCGCCAACTATCTCGCGGCCAGCGGGTTCGCGGTCCTTCAGCCGACCCACCTGGACTCGGCCACCCTCGGCCTGCGGCACGCCGACAGCCCCGAAGCCCCCTTGTACTGGCGCTCCCGCGCACGCGACGTGTCGTCGGTGCTGGACCACCTGGGTGTTCTCGACAAGGTCGTCCCGGACGTGGCGGCCCGCATGGACACCGGCAGGATCGCCGTCGTCGGCCATTCGATGGGCGGCCACACGGCGAGCATGGTACTGGGCGCCCAGCCGCGCGACCCCGCCACGGGGCACAGGGTGAACGCGAGGGACGAGCGAGTGAGCGCCGGAGTGGTGATGGCCGCGCCGGGACGCGGAGGTGACGCCCTCCATCCCCGTGCCGCCCGTCACTATCCCGTCCTCAACGACACCGACTTCACCACCATGGCACCTCCGACCCTGGTCGTGGCAGGGGACCAGGACCACGCCCACCACCTGAACGTCGTCGGGGCCGCGTGGCAGACCGACGCCTTTCACCTGTCGCCCGGGCTCAAGTTCCTTCTCGACGTCCACGGCGGTGAGCACAGCCTCGGAGGGATATCCGGCTACGACTCCGCGGAGACGACGGACGAGAACCTCACTCGCGCACTCCTGGTCCTGGAGACCACCGCAGCGTTCCTGCGCACCCAACTGGGCGTCGACGACCGGGCGTGGAGCGTGGCGACGGCACGGCTGGCCCGCGAACACGCCGCCTTGGCAACGGTCCACGAGAGGCGGAAGGACATTCCTCGATGGACGGACGCACAGTTGCGCCGCGTCCAGCAGGGCGATGACTTCCACGTCGCGCCGGATCGGGACGCCGACCGGACGCCCGGCCGGTTCATCTGGGTGTGGGCGGTGGCCCTCGGCGGCGACGTCTACGTCAGGTCGGCGACGCGGAACTCGCGATGGGTCCACTCCGCCGTGACGTATGGGCGCGGCGCGGTCGCCGTCGCGGACAGGGAACTGCGGGTGGAGTTCTCGCCGGTCGACGACGAGGCGGCGAAGGACCGGGCCGACGAGGCGTTCCGCGTCAAGTACTCCAAGGATCCGTACTTCTCCGAGGACCTGCTCAAGAACTCGCGACACCAGATCGTCCGCATCCGTCCGCTCGGCCCCTGACGGGCCCGCACGGTCGTGCGACGTCCTGCGTACGACGGTAAGGGCTGTCCCGTAACGGCTGATCTTGGCGGCATGATCTTGTCGTGCCTGGTCTGATCACGGCGTCGGAGCCGTCCTGGATAGTCCCTTTCGCCGGGCTGAGCCCGCGGCAGTTCGGCAAGCTGGTCACCACTCTGCGGCGCGAAGGCGCGGACTCGGCCTGCAAGGGCCGACCGTGGAGCCTGCCGCTGCATGATCGGGTCTTGCTGGTCACCGCGTATTGGCGCACGAACCTGACGCGGCGGCAGCTCGGCCCGCTGTTCGGTGTATCCAAGTCGGCTGCCGCGCGGATCATTGGGCATCTCGGACCGTTACTCGCCCTGCGGCAGCGCAAGCGGTTCCGCAAGGAGGCCGTGCTGATCGTGGACGGCACCCTGGTCCCCACCCGTGATCACACTGTCGCCGAGCAGTCGAAGAACTATCGGTACTCGACCAACCACCAGGTCGTCATCGACGCCGACACCCGGCTCGTCGTCACGGTCGGCCGGCCCCTGCCCGGCAACCGGAACGGCTGCAAGGCATGGGAACTGTCCGGAGCCAAAGCCGCTGTCGGAAAGGCCGTTGTCATCGCCGACGGTGGATGCCGGGGCACGGGCCTGGTCATCCCGCACCGCCGGGAGCGCGGTGAGGACGAACTTCCCGCCTGGAAGGAGGAGCACAACGCTTCCCACCCTGAAGTCCGGGCCCGTGTCGAGCACGTCTTCGCCCGTATGAAGACCTGGAAGATCCTTCGCGACTGCCGTCTGAAGGGCGATGGTGTCCACCATGCCATGCTCGGCATCGCCCGCGTGCACAATGTGATCCTCACCGGCTAGGACCAGACGGGATGTGCCTGGTCAGCCGGGCTTTGTCATCCCGCCCAAGGGAGTCCGGCGTGGCGACAGCTTGCGGTGGCTGATCCGCCAGCCGTCAGCGGTGCGCACGACGGTGTCGTCGTAGGAGACGGAACCGCAGGAGCCGTCCGCCTTGATACCCAGCCCCTTGGAACGGACCTGCACCCGGCCGTCCGCCAACGCCGTGACGACGACGTTGGTGACGTGATGGGCGACAGGGTTGGCCCCTCCCAGCGCCCATGCCGCTTCTCGGATGGCCGCCACCCCGGACAGCGGCTCCTGGCCGAACTCGGTGAGGTCGTAGACCACATCGGCGGTGAACAACTCCTCTAACCGGTCAAGGCTTCCGTCGTCAACAAGATGACCATGCAGCGACACCAGTTCGGTGATGGCCAAGCGATCTTCCAGAGCGAGCGACACACGCGTCCTCTCTGACCCGGCGTGGAAAGCACCAGGCCAAGCATCGATCCGACGTCAGCACGGCACCACACTGCTCAACGAGTTGGAACGCATCCGACAAGAGCAGGGCCGTGCACGTCGTGATCGTCTCTTACCGACGGTCAGCCTGCCACCGACTTGTCCACCTGTGCTCTATCACCGTCAGCCGAAGCACGGCCTACGGGACAGCCCTTACTCAGGACACCTGGATGCCACCGTCGCGGGAGAGGACGACTCCGGTAATGCGGGAGGCGCGGTCGCCGAGCAGCCGGACGGCGGCCTGGGCGACCTCCACACGGGGCTTGAATGTGACCGGTCGTTTGCTGAAGTGGCGTCAGGGCATCCGGTTTTTCATGGATCACAGTGCGATAGTGCGTACCGCCTCGGAAAGCGGTGGCTCCAGCCCTGTTCTGATCTTGTTCCTGTGCCTGTTCCTGGTCATGGGTCTGGTGCAGGTCATCCGGCCTCAGTTGCTGTGGCGGCTGAACAGTCGTATGCAGCGGGGCTGGGTGAAAAATCCTGAGGGGACCGAGCCCACCGGCAAGGGGTACGTCATGCAGCGGGTGACAGGGGTCGTCTTCCTGGCAGTCGCTACTTGGATGCTGATCCAGCAGATCTGACCCAGGGCCAGGCACGCCGGTGGGATCCGGGCTGGGTATCCCGTGAAGCCGGCAAGAAGGAGCAGGCGACCACGTGCACGGAGGGCACGTATGCGACAGCGGCCCGATCCTCGTGTCCCGGCACGGTGGACGAGGCCGGGAAACCGGTGGGGCCCGCGACTGTACTGGCCCGTGCTCGCCATCACTATCGGCCTGCTGGTGTGGCGCGTGCTGGGCAAGGACAGCCTGAGCCGCATCGTGACAGCGGCCGTCCTGGTCCTGGTGTGGTCCTGCCTACTGACAGCCAATTGGTCCGCACATCGCAAGCAAGGCAAGGGGAGAGTCATGACGCAGAAGAGTGAGAACGACCACGGCAACCGGTTCTGCAAGGCCTGTGGCACGCCCGCCGAGGACGGGAAACTGTGCAACCATTGCGGCGCCGTCCTGGACCTCCCGGATGGTGCAGGGCTGGTCGAAGACCAAGGTGCGGCGGTGCGACGCGACTTCGAGGACCGCACCACCGGACAGCAAGAGCAAAGTTGAGCGGAACAGCAAAAGGCGAACCCCGGTCTGCTGAACGGCGTACGCGGGGGTACACGGGCCGGCATGGCATCCAAGACTGATCGCATCATGTCCCTGCGGGCCGTGCGGCAACTGCGCCTGGTCCGCGCTTTCTACGCAGTGGGCGCCCTGGTGTGGGCGACATCGACGGCCTGGACGAGCTGGCAGTCTCCCGGGAGCCGGCAGATGTGGGTGTCCGTCCTCCTTCTGGCCATCTTCACCGGCCTTCTGCTCACGGCCTCCCTGTGGCTCCAGCGCCTTCAAGCCGCGGGCTCGGCCGGTCCCGCGCACCACGCCGCACCACGGCGGGCGGCCGGGTCACGCCACGCGCATGCCTGACCTGCCGGGCCAAGGCCCGGACATCCCGGCTCCGTTCCCGGCGTCTGCAATGGCGATGGCGGGGCATACGGGCTTCATCCCCGAGTGAGAGGAGCTCGTGATGCTTGGCATAGTCGCGGCGGTGCTGTTCTTCTTCGCGTTTCTGATCAACGCCGCTGATATCAGTACCAATGATGCGTTCTCGTCGACGAACGTCATGTTGCTGGGGCTGACGGCTCTGGCTTTGCATGTGGCCGGAGTGGGTGCCGGCTGGGCCCGCAGACGCTGACCCCACCCTGCCTCTCTTCCGGTGACAGGCCGTCACCGGAAGAGAGGCAGACCTATGTGTAGCTCGTGCCGCGTCAGGCAGCGTTTGCCTCGGATGAAGGGTGATCTCCCGGCGGACTCCCCGGACCGTCAGGTTGACGAGATGAAGATCCTTCATCTGTCCGATACGCACCTCGACCGTGCAGGGGCCCCCACGCCGACGGTGCCGACGGCACCGCGGCACTGCGGCGCCTGCTCGCCGACCTGGTCCACCTGAGCGGCCTTGATGCTGTCATCGTTACGGGTGGGCGCAAAGGTGGGCGGCACGCATCGGCCATGCCGGCCTGGTGGCCGAACCGGTGCGCGTGCGCGAGATTGACCATGAGGAGGGCCGGAGCCTGCCGCGGATCATCCTTCGCGGCACCGGCTCGGTGATGACCTGGCGGGCGGCCCCGGAGCATGCCGGTGACGAAGATCGCCAGGGTGTCGTTCACCAGCACGGACCGGGTCCGCGCCGCCCGTGTCGAGCACCTGTACGCCATCGCCGACGGCGAGGTCACACCCGAAGAAGGCAAGCCCGACGCGGTGTTGTGGAGAGATGGGTTCGGGCCCCTCAGCCTGATGCCGCACCCGGGGCGGCAGTGGGCCGACCGCAGTGGCAGGCGCAAGAACCCCGACCGCGAACCCAGCGGGCCACGCGATCCCACAGGCCATCAGGCACAAGATCATCCGACACCCTCAGAACTCTGCCGCCCGCCGGCCCAACCGCCAGGCCCCTGAACCAGAACTCCGTCCGAAATGATCAGCAGGGGAGGCCTTCCCGGTGGGGTGCCTGCGGCCGGCGGTCCGCGCCCACGCGACGAGTCCGTTCTCGCGAGCCGAATGCGGGCGGCAGATTCAGGGAGCCGCGTACATGTGGGAACCGTGGGCAGAGCGCAGGGGCCGGCCCGATCAGTTGGCCGACGTGTTCCGTGTCATCTCGGCCGCCTCGGTGATGGCGCGTTGTCTGAGTTCGCCGAACAACTGCATCGTGACGGCGGTCAGGACGTCGTCCCCGCCAACGGTCCGCCCGTCCACGCGGCGGGTGGACAGGGTGACGAGGGGGTCCTTGAGCAGCGGGGCCGGGGCTGGCTCGCCGGGCACCACCAGACCGACCCTCCCGAACCGCTTGGCCCCGCCCTCGCGGACGACCTTGGCCGCGTCCCGGGCCAGGGCCGTCAGGAACACGCTTGCGATTCCGTCCAGGTCGCGGACCATCGCCGGGACCGCCCTCACCCCCCGGCTCCCCAGCAGTCTTCTCACCCCGGCCTCGAACCGGTGGGCACCGGCCACACCACTCGGTGTACGCACCCCGCGGCGCTCACGCAGAGACACGAGCGCACCGTCGGCGTCGCGCAGCTCGCCCAGCAGGCCGTGGAAGGTCGGGCTGTGCAGGTACCACGCCGATCCCACCTCCACCTCGACGTTCCGGTCGATCGCCGAGATGAGGTCCTTGGGAATCAGTCTCTTCCTGGCCTCCTCGGCCGCCGCGCTTCTCGCGCCGTCGATGATCTCCGTCAGAACGGTCCGCGTCACCGACGCGGCGGCCCACGCGGCCGGCCGGGAGACGTGCAACGAGGTCACGTCCCTGAACACCGCTTTGACGAGCTGAGGCTTGAACGGCAGGCCGGTCACAGCGGAAGCGGTCTGCGTACCGCTGAGCTCGGTGCGTAGGGGTTGTGTGGTCATCGAAGAATGTGCTTTCTGCTATCGGGGGTGTCAGTGGCCCATGCCGCACCAGGCGGCGAGACCACGAAGGTCTGCGGAGCGCGCCGAGCCGGTACAAGGTCTGTCGGGCGGGGCCGCCGGCACACGGTGCAGGCGGCCCCGCCCGGGCGACGCGCTGTGGTGCGGCGCCGTGCCGGTCAGGCGACCTGGTACCTGCCGACTTCCAGGAAGTGGCGCAGTGCTTCCGGTGTGTTGTCGTCGAGGGCGGCGTTGGCTGCCGCGCGCAGGGCCGGGCTGATGGACGGGTCGGCGAGGACGCGGGCGATGGCGACGCGGTCGTCCTCGGCCTGGGCGATGCGGTAGCCGGTCTCCAGCCAGGCGCGCATCGCCTCGGGGTCGTTGGCGTCCAGGAGGGCGTCGGCTTCTCGTGTCACACGCCGGCCGCTGTCCGGGTCGGCGAGAATCCGGGCTATGGCCACCCTCAGGTCGTCGGCGTCCGGCCCGTCCGCGGATGAGGAGATGGCGGGCACCGTGACCGCGGTCGGTGCCGCCGTGGCGGCGAAGGACGGGGTGGCGAGCAGGAGGGCCGGGGCGAGGATGCCCGCGGCGATGCCGGGCGCTACGCGATGCAGTCGCAAGGGGAATGCTCCTTTTCATTCGCTGTGGAGGTGAGTTGAGGACGCCTCAGGGCGTTCTCTCAGTGATGCTGCCACCTGGGTCTGACAGTGGCAGTTGCCCCGCTGCGGTCGCAGGGCAGCGTCGCCGCGGACGTGGCCGGTGTTGCATGGCGGCTCGCCTTCGAGAAGGGCGGCCTTGAGCACGGCTCATCCGCGTCCCGGGCCCGCTCGCCGTAGTGGGCGAAGGTGTCGAGGTTGGCCTCGAGCTCGGCGGCCACGTCCAGGTAGGGGATCTTCGCGCGGAGCGCGGCCTCGATCGCCGGGCCGGTGGTCGAGGCGAAGGGGCCGGCGCAGTTGATGACCGCCGCCGTTCCCGCCAGGGCCCGGTCCAGCGAGGCCGAATCGTCGACCGACGCCACCCGGGCCTCCAACCCGTGCTTGGCGGCCAGCTCTTGCAAGGTCTGCGCGTTGCGCCCTGACAGCACCGTTGGACGTTCGTGGCCAGTGGCGCCCCGTTGCGTGACGACATCCTCGTGCGTACCGATGCCGCGTCGGTGGAGCAGTGCCTCGAAGCCTGCCTGCCCCGCCTGCGTGAACTGGGCTTTTCTTTTCCCGGCGACGGGGATCGAGCAGGCAGCGATGAGCGGTGAGCCGACTGGGCGCGATGGGGGACCACGCTCCGCCGGGACCGCGGACGATCATGGTCCGACTCGCGTGAGCGCGCTGACCCGGTTCTCCTCCTCGCATCGGGCCTTGTGCTGGGCTCGCCCGACAAACCAGCCCGCTGCGCACCGCGACAGCTGAGCAGCATCCGAAGGACCGCATTGGTCTGCGCCTCCCGTCATGCCGATAGATCTTCGTGTGCAGTGCATTCATCGCCGCGGAGCTCGTCTCCTCGGGCCGCCGCGATCGACGGCGCGCCACTCGGTTCGGACGACGGACGCGCTGCCCGCGACCGGACGGATACCGCCGATATACCGCCGCTCTCCCCCGGTCGTGCAGGGTGAAGCTCGGACAAGCCGCGGTGGAGCCGCTGCCTCGGTGATCGGCTGTCGGGAGAGCATCGATGTCTGGAAACGTAAGGAGCGAACGTCCCTCGCCCGGGTTATCGGGTGTCGACCATGACGGGCCCCCGGTCAGCGCGCTCCGCGTCGACGCCGTGCCGGGGGGCCGAAGCGCCGATCGCACCCATTGGCCGCGGATCCCGAGCGGCAGCGGCCCCCACGCCCGCCCACTGCGGCAGAGGGGCGTGTCATGACCTATCTTCATGATCCGCATCACCGTGCGGTACCTCATGAGCAGTCGCACGGTGGGCAGGTGCCTCGGCAGCGGTCGGCCAGGCCGTACCCCCGTGACGACCGCGAGGCGGCGGATTTCCGGATGCGGATCGGCATCCGCGCCGCGGCAGGGACGAGAGGCTTCCACAGCTTCGTGTGCTCCGACTGCAACCTCGGCTTCGGCCGGCACGTGCACCTCCACCTCCGGTCGGCGGCGTCCGAGGTCGGCAAGGCGCGCGCGGCGGTGGGCGAGGCCCTCCTGTCCTGGGGGTGCCCGTCCGCAGTCGTCGACGACAGCCGCTTACTCGTCAGCGAGTTGCTCGCGAACGCGATCAAGTACGCACCCGACACTTGGATCACCCTGGACCTGATGCAGATCGGTGACCGCCTGTTGGTGGAGGTCACCGACGGGTCCGCGGCACAGCCCGTCGTCCACCAGGCGGGTCCCCAGGAGGAGCAGGGCCGAGGGATGTTCCTCGTGCAGGCGATCGCGTCCGCCTGGGGTGCGCGCCGGGACCGCCGTGGCCGTAAGACCACCTGGTGCACCGTCGCCATCGACGGAAGCGGCGGGACGCCGCCTCGATGACGCGCGTGGGCAGGCCGGGGGCGGCGTCGCGGCTCCGTACCGATCGCCGTACCCCGGGCGGCGACCTGCGACGCACACGGCGGAAGACGCGAACGACAAGACGCGAACAGCAGAAGACGAATACACCTCCGAACACCCGGCATCGACCTGAGCCGGCACCGGTGGTCGGGTAGGCCGCAGTTCCTGAGGGAGGACCAGTGAACGGCGTGACCGGAAGCATGGGCCGGAGTTCATCCGCGCTGGAACACAGCCACCTGTACGCGTGGGAGGTGCACCAGGTCTGCGACAGCAGACACCAGCAGGGTCCGTGCGGCACGTGTGCGACGGAGCAGAGCGCACGGGCCTGTATCGAGGCGGCCCTGTCCGCCGGGGCCCGCCCGGGCGTGCATTCCTGGGGGCTGCTCAGCCGCGTTCCGGCGCCGCGGCAGCCCGAGTCGTCCTGGCTGCCTACGCCGATCGCTCGGGCCGCGCTCGGGCCGGACGGGACGGTGGCCTGGCAACCGCCGGCCGGCCGGGGACTGGTACCGGTGAGGGCGCCGGAGGCCGGCCCGACGCAGTCCCGCGGTGAGAACCTGCCCTCCGTACTGGCCCGCTTCGGGGGCATGGTGCGGCGGTACCGGTCGGCGGCCGGACTCGCCCGCCGGGAGGTCGCCGAGCGGTTGCGGTGCGCCGAGGCGGAGGTCGAGCGGGTGGAGAACGCCGAGGGAATGCCCTCCCGCGGCTTCGCCGTCGAGGCCGACCGGCTGCTCGGCGCGGACGGCGCCTTGGCGGCTCTGTGGCCCTCCCTCGTCAAGTCCGCCTATCCGGACTGGTTCTGGCAGGTCATCGAGTTGGAGCAGCAGGCGAGTTTCGTCCAGGAATTCGAGACCGTCGCCATTCCCGGTCTGCTGCAGACCGAGGCCTACGCCCGGGCCGTCTTCACCACCGCCCATCCGGTGGCCCCGGCGCTGCGGATCGAGCAGTACGTGACCGCCCGCCTGGACCGGCAGCGCATTCTTGAGAGACGCGACCCACCGCAGATCATGATCACCCTCGACGAGGCGGTGCTCCGTCGGCGCGTCGGCGGGAGCCGGACCATGAGCGAGCAGCTCGGACACCTGGTGACGCTGGCCGAGCTGCCCAAGGTGCACCTTCAGGTCATCCCGTTCAGCGTGCGCGAGCACCCCGGGGGCATGACCCCGTTCCGCATCATGGGCTTCCGGGAGGGGCCGGACGTCCTCTACGGGGAGTCCTTCATCGGCGGCCAGGTGACCAACGACGCCCATCAACTCCGGCAGCACCAGCTCGCCTTCAACCTCATCCAGGCCAACGCGCTGTCCCCCCAGGACTCGCGCACCCTCATAAGCCGGCTGCGAAAGGAAATCGATGGTGGACCCGACTGAACTGCACTGGCGCAAGAGCAGCTACAGCATGGGAAACGGAGGAAACTGTGTGGAGGTCGCCGATGCCGGACACGCCGTCTATGTCCGGGACAGCAAGAACCCCGACGGCCCGGCATTCGGGTTCGGTCGGGAACCGTGGCATGCATTTCTCACGGCCCTGGGAGACGGCGGGGATCGGGCACTTACCCGCCCGGTGGCACCCCCCACCGCCGGTCGCACCCGAACGGCCGCGCCGCGGCTCCTCCTGAAGTGGCAGGATGCTTCGTCAGGGGCCGCCACCCCGCGTCCGTGCCCCCGCCACGCGCCTGACAGGCACGGGGAAGTCGTTCCCCCGGGCCGCTCGTACGGGCTGGCGGCACAGGTCGGAGTCCGTGAAGTGGCCCATGCCGCACCGCACTTCTAGACTGCCCCGGTGCCGTGAACTGTCGCGGCACCGATTCACCGGGGTTGTGGAGGCTCCGTGAGGCGACCCACGCACGCACGTGGATGTACGGCGCGCCCCCGAGCCGCCGACGCCGGATCCCGGCGCAGGACCCGGCCGCCCTCCGCGCCGCGGCCCGGTGCGTCTTCGTCGCGGCGCCGGGCACGCCAAGGATCGTTTCTCCCACTGGCTGAGGCCGGTGGTTCCCTCGAAGGAAGGTCCGACCATGGGTTCGATCGGCGCACAGGCGGTGGTCATCGGCGGGTCGATGGCAGGACTTGTCGCGGCGCGTGCGCTGGCCGACCGGTTCACCCGGGTGACCGTCGTGGACCGGGACGCATTGCCCGGGGACGCGCGAGACCGGCGAGGCGTGCCGCAGAGTGGCCATGCGCACGCGTTGCTGGTCAGCGGGCAGAGCACGCTCGAAGAGCTGTTTCCCGGTCTCACCGACGACCTCGTCGCGGGCGGGGCGGTGCCCTTCGATCCCGGATCGGACCTGCTCTTCCACCAGATGGGGGGCCATCGGACCCGCTTTGTCACCGGACTGCAGGGAATCAGCCTCAGCCGCGCCTTCCTGGAGCACGCGGTACGGGCCCGCGTGGCCGCGTTGCCCACCGTGGAGGTCCGCGACCTCCTCGCGGTGCGCGGGCTGACCGGGGCCGCCGGCAGGGTGACCGGGGTCGAACTGGACGGGGGCGAGGTCCTCGCCGCGGATCTGGTGGTGGACGCGACGGGACAGAGCGGGACGCGGTCCGACCGGTGGCTGCACGCCCTCGGCTGTTCCACCCCCGAGGTGGCCACCGTCAAGGTGGACGTCGGATACGCCACCCGCCTGCTGCGGCGCGGTGCCGACGACCGGTTGCTCGACGACGTACTGCTCTACCTGACAGCCGGCGTTCCCCCGCACGACAAGCGGGCGGCCGCCGTCTTCCCCGTCGAGGGCGACCGGTGGACGGTCACCCTGGCCGGCTGGCACGGGACCCACGCGCCCGTCGATCCGCAGGGGTTCGCCAAGTTCGCCGCCGAGCTGCCGACCCCCCACGTCGGAGAACTGGTCGCCCGCGCCGAGCCGGTGGGTGAGGAGGACGCGCGACGGTTCACCTATCCGCAGGCCCGGCGGCGTCTCTTCGAGCGGCTGCGGCAGCCTCCCTCGGGCTATGTCGCGATCGGTGACGCCCTGTGCAGTTTCAACCCGGTGTACGGGCAGGGCATGAGCGTCGCCGCCCTGGAAGCGGTGGAACTCGGCCGCTGCCTGGACCGGTTCGGCACCACGTCCTCGAGGATGGCCCGCGCCTACTACCGCGCGGCGGCCAAGGTGATCGCCGGCCCCTGGCAGGTGGCGACGGGCGGCGATTTCATGTACCCGGAGACGGTGGGCCGCCGGCCGCCGGGCACCGACCTGGTGAACCGCTATGTCCGCCAGGTGCTGCTGGCCAGCCACGTCTCGGTGGACGCGCACCGCGTCGTCCTCGACATGCAGCACCTGCTGGCTCCGCCGAGCGCGGCCCTGCGGCCCGCCACGGTCGTCCGCAGCCTGCTGGCCGCCCGCCGGTCGCCGGCCCGCGGGTGACGTCCGCTCTCCGGCCCTGAAGCGCGGCGCACCGGCGCCGCGCTCGGAGCACGGAGGGAGCAGAAGCGAATGGATCCCACCGGTTGCACGCGAGTCGGCAAGTACCTTGCCGCCCGCGGAGATTGCGCCCAGGATGTTCGAACCCCGCGCTCGGCGCTTTCGAGGTACCGCTGGAGGTCATAGGGTGGCTGTCCGTGGCCGGTTCCCCGGCTTCCGCACGTGTCCGGCTCCGGAACCGGCCTGCGTCAGGCCTGCCTTGCACGGGTGACGACTGACGGAGCGTGGCATGCGGTATCAGGTCCTCGGTCCTCTCGGACTGTGGCGCGGCAGCGACGAGATCCCCCTCGCCCCGGCGAAGTGGCGGATGCTGCTGGCGGTGCTGCTGTGTGACGCCAACCAGGTCGTCTCCACCGACCGGCTGGTCGCGGAACTCTGGGGCGCCGACCCTCCGCAGAGCGTGGGCAAGCTTCTGCAGGGCTATGTGTCGCGGGTGCGGCGGGCGCTGGGGGATGAGTCGGGCCGACTGCTGGTGACCCACGCGCAGGGGTACCGGGCCCACGGCTACCGGCTCGTCGTGGCACCGGGCGAGGTCGACGCCCACCGGTTCGTGGAGCTCATCGAGCAGGGCGGGCGGGAGCTCGACGGCGGTGCGCCCGAGACCGCCGCGGAGCGGCTCGAAGAGGCCCTGGCACTGTGGCGCGACGCCCCCTTCGCCGACGTACCGCCGACCCCCGCCCTGGAGGCCGAGGCGATGCGCCTTGCGGGGTACCGCTCGCAGGCGCGGGAGTCGCGCATCGAGGCCCGGCTGAGGCTGGGCCGCCACGAGGCCGTCCTCGACGAACTCGACGCACTGGTGGCCGAGCACCCGCTGCGCGAGGGGCTGCGGGGCCAGCTCATGGTGGCCCTGTGCCGGGCGGGCCGGCAGGCCGACGCGCTGGCCGCCTACCAGGACCTGCGGCACCGGCTGGCCGAGGAACTGGGAATCGAGCCGGGCCCGTCCCTGCAACAGCTGCACCAGCGGATCCTGCGGGCCGACGCGTCGTTGCTGCTCGAGGCCCGGCCGCCCGCCGAACCCGCGAGGGCCGCCGGGCGCAGGCCCGTTGTGGTGCCCAGGGAGCTTCCCCACCTCAGCACCACCTTCGTCGGCCGCGCAGGCGAGAGCTCGGTGCTGCACCGGCTGCTGCAGGACGGCGACGAGGGCCGGGTGGCGATGGCCGTGATCGACGGTGCCGGCGGGGTGGGCAAGTCGGCTCTGGCCATCCACACCGCCCACCAGTTCGCCGAACGCTTCCCGGACGGCCAGTTCTACGTCGACCTGCACGGGGCCACCGCCGGGCTGACGCCCCTCGAACCCGGTGAGGTGCTCGGCCGGTTCCTCGCGACGCTCGGCGTTCCGGAGGTGGCCATTCCCTCCAACACGGAGGAGGCCGCCGCCACGTTCCGCTCGCTGGTGGCCGACCGGCGGCTGCTGGTGGTGCTCGACAACGCGGCCGGCGTCGAGCAGGTCCGGCCGCTGCTCCCCGCCGGTCCCGGCTGCGCGGTGCTGATCACCAGCCGCGAGATCCTGACCTCCCTGGAAGGCGCCACCCACCTCCATCTCGGCGTCATGTTCCACGACCAGGCGACCGCTCTGCTGGAGCGGCTCGTCGGCAAGGATCGGGTGGCTGCGGAACCCGAGGCGACCGACGCGATCGTGCAGATGTGCGGCCGTCTCCCGCTCGCCCTGCGCATCGTCGGCGCACGCATGGCAGCCCGCCCCAGCTGGCCGCTGAGCGCCTTCGTCGAACGGCTGACCGACGCTCAGAACCGCCTCGACGAGATCCGGGTGGGGGATCTGTCGGTGCGCGCCAGCTTCCACGCCAGCTACGACGGCATCTGCCACAGCGAGAACCCCACGGACCGGGCCGCCGCACGCGCCTTCCGCTTCCTCGGGGTGCTGCCCGGTTCGAACATGGGCCTGCAGGCCGCGGCCGCGCTGCTCGGCGTCGACAGCTGGGGGGCCGAGGACGCGCTGGAGCGGCTGGTCGACGCGCATCTGCTGCACAGCCTCGCCCCGGGCCGCTACCAGATGCACGACCTGATCCGCCTCTTCGCACGTGAGCTGGTGTACGCGGAGGAGTCGGCCGCCGAGCGCGAACGGGCCCTCGAACGCGTGCTGCGCTTCTACCTCGCCACGGCCGAGCGGGCGGTGGCCTTCCTCGACGTGCCGCCGCAGCCTCCGCACCGCCCCGCCGAGGACCCGTCCGCCCACGGCACGCTGCCGACGACGCCGATCAGGGACCGCCGCGAGGCCGAGGCGTGGCTGGACGTCGAGCGCGCGAACCTGATGGCCGCCGTCACACACGCCGCCGGCCAGACCGACCCCACGGCCCGGCTCGCGATGCGGCTGGCGCGGTCGCTGCACTGGTACCTCTACCCGCACGCCCGCGCCCGGGAGCTGCACACCCTGGCAGAAGTCGTCGTGTCCACCGCCCGCCGCCTCGGCGACCGGGGGAGCGAGGCGTCGGGGCTGGACCACCTGTCCGCGGTGTACTGGCTGCACCGGCGCTACGACGAGATGCGGCAGTGCCTGGAGTCGGCGCTCACGCTCTGGCGCGAGATCGGCGACCGGGACGGCGAGCTGCGGGCCCTGGCCAACCTCGCGGACGCGCTGGCCGAACGCGAGCTCTACGAGGAGGCCGTCACCGTGCAGCACCGGCACCTCGCCCTGGCACGGGAAGCCGGCGACCTCATGGCCCAGATGACCGGCCTGGGCAATCTCGGACGGGTGTACCTCGGGCTGGGCAGGACCGAGGACGCCCTGTCCTGCCTGCGGGAGAGCCTGCGGCACGCGCGAGAGACCGGCGAGCGGGCCCTGGAGAGCCTCGCCCTCAACGAGATCAGCTTCATCCTCTTCGACGAAGGCAGGATCCAGGAGGCGCAGGAGCACATGAGACGCGCCACCATCCTCGCGGACGGAAACGTCGGCGCGTACGTGCGCTGGCGCGGATACACCTGGAGCGCGTTCTTCCCTGCCTGCCTGACACTGCGGGTCGGGCCACAAGCCACGGAGGAAAGTACAAGGTGACGGTGCATCAACTGCCTTGTGGCTCGGCGGAATCACCCGCCGGGTACTTTGGTCCGGGGCCTTCCGGGAAGCCTCTGCTTCCTCTACGGTCGGGCCCTCGATCCACTCCAAGAGTTCACCCATCCGGAACCTGGTAGGCCTCATGGAAGTCATTGCCCACCCCGACGAGCGAATGCTCCGGATCACACCGACCGCCGATCCTCCCGGCCTGCGCCTGGAGGGGGAGCTCGACGCGACGCGGCACCGGGAGGTCATCGAGGCGCTGTCCCCGCTGGCGGCCCAAGGCGGCGATGTACGGCTCGACCTCGGCGGACTGCGCTTCATCGACCTGGGCGCCCTGCGGCTGCTGACGTGCCTGGTGGAGCGCTGCGGCAACGGGGTCCGGTTCGTCCTGGACAACCTGTCGCCACAGGTGGAAAACCTGATCCAGACAGTCAGTTGGGAGCGTCTGCCCGGACTCGTCCAGGGGCGGAAGGAGATGTCATGACCGCCGAGGCACCCGCGGATCAGCCTGTGAAGGCCGGTCAGGCAGTCCAGCACTACGCTCTTCTGTACGGCGACGAGGAGGAGTTCCTGGCGGGCGCCATACCCCACCTTCGCGAGGGCATCGAGGCCGGCGACCCGACGTTCGCGGTCACCCCCCGGCAGGAGGCCGAGGTGCTGCGCGACTCGCTCGGCCGGGACGCCGCGGCGGTGCAGTTCATCGATCCGTCGGACTTCTACAGCACTCCCGTGCGGGCCATGGCCGGCATGATGGCCGTCGCCAGGACGCTCGGCTCGCGCCCGGCGTGGGTCCTCGCGTCGGCCGACTGGTCGCACTACCCGGACGCGATGGAGTGGGTCCGGTACGACTCGATCTTCAACATGGGCTTCGCCGACGCGGATTTCCGGAGCTACTGCTGCTACGACACCTCGGTGCTGCCCCCCGAGGTCATCTCCCTGGTGCGCCAGACCCATCCCCGCATCCACGAGGGCGCCCGGCTGCGGCAGAACCCGGACTACCGGGACCCCCGGGACTTCGTCGCCGACGTCGACAACCGGCCGCTGCCGCCCTCCGGGCACTCCGCCGCCTCGATGGAGGTCCGTCCGGACGACCTGCACGCGGTACGGGTCTTCGTCGCTGAACAGGCGAAGAACTGCGGAGTGGCGGGAGACGGGCTGTACAACGTCCTCGTCGCCGTCACCGAGGTGGCGACCAACGCCCTCCGTCACGGCCGGGCGCCGGTGTCCCTGCGTGTATGGCCCGACGACGGCCTCGTATGCGAGATCACCGACTCCGGCCACTGGCAGCCCGAGGAGTTCCTCAGCTGGGTGCCACCGGAGTCCGCCCGGAAGTCGGGGTTCGGCATCTGGGGGGTCGGCATGCTCTGCGACACCGTTCAGGTGCGGACCGGGCCCAAGGGCACCGCCGTACGCCTGCGGATCTGCAGGAAGTAGAGGCGCCTGCGGCGGCTCTGTGCGGGCGAAGCGCTCCCACATCGGCGCCCATTCGCTCCAGGCGGCGGAACCACCGCGGCGGCGACCGCCCCGGCGCCCGCCGCTGACCCACACCCTCCCGTGTGCCGGCGACCACCGACCCCGGCCCGCGGACGGCAGTCCCTCACCCGCGGCACGCCCCTGATCCGGAAGGCGCGCCGCAGGCCGGCCGGTCGCCGACCGGCGAGGGTCGGGCCCGTCGGCCGGTGACACCGGATGACGCCTGCCGCCACCGAGGAGTGCGCTCACTTCATGCCGTAGGGGAGACGTCGCTGAGCTGCACCAAGCCGTCATCCCGTGGCCGCGGCATGCCCAGGCGTAGGGGCGTCGGTGCCGGCCCGAGCACACCGGGTGCCGTGGGCACCACCTGCGCAGCGCGGATCACTGTGTCGCGCGGCGGAGCCGGCATGCGTGTGGGGTGGCAGGGCATCCGAGGTGGAGGTGGTGGGCTGGCCGCGCTTTCGGTGCCGCCCGTCGACGTCGAGAGTCTCTGAGGGGTGAGAAGGTGAAGGGCTTCCGCAGCTTCATCCTGCGCGGCAACGTGGTCGACCTGGCCGTCGGCATCGTCATCGGGGCAGCGTTCACCGCCGTGGTGAACGGCTTCGTCAGCGCCTTCCTGACACCCCTCGTCGGGCTGGCCACCGGCGCCGCCGGCGACATGAGCCGCAAGACCTTCACCGTGGGCGCCACCAAGTTCCCCTACGGCGCCTTCATCAACGCGGCGATCAGTTTCCTCCTCCTCGCCAGCGCCCTGTACTTCCTGGTCGTGCTCCCGATCAACAAACTCCACGAACGCCTCGCCCCGCACCATGACGTCCAGGCCCCCAAACGGGACTGCCCCGAATGCCTCAGCCCCGTACCCGCCGAGGCCCGACGCTGCGCATCCTGCACCGTCTCCCTGCCCGCCGTACCCGCTCAGGCCGGGGAGACGACCCAGCGCGCCGGGTGACCCGACCTCCACGGCCCGGCCCGGCTGCCGGGCCCGTCGCGCGCACGTCCGTGGTGACCGTGGTGACCGGCGGCGAGCAGTACGTCACCGCGCAGGCCGCCGCCACGGACGTGCTGGAGATAAGTGGAGTTCCGACGGGTTCCCCGAGCGGTCCTTGGCTGACGCTGTTGCATCTCAGCAGCTAGGTGGCACCTTCTGGTCTCTCACGCGTTCGTGGGGGATTTCTGCTGTAACTGGCAGATTCTGTGAGTGATCCGCGTAATTTGCCGGTCCATGGGAGGTCGTCGGCTGTCGCTGGTACCACCACCTGCCGCCCCGGCGCCGCAACAGCCCCGGGCAGAAGAGGGCCTGGCGGATGTGCTGACGCTGCAGGAGCGAGCATCAGCGATCTCTAGCGAGGCGGACGAGGTGGCGTTCTTCCACGACACCGTGGCCGAGTCACGTGGGCGCGGGACGTGGCTGGGCTCGCGGCGACCACGTTGCGGCAGGTGGTGCAGCCGATCGTCGAGGTCTGCGATTTCTACGACACCGTGCCGTGGCATCTCACCTCGCGGCAGGTCGACTGCTACTTCGCCGGCCCCGGCAAGCGGGCGCACAGGAACGCGAGCGCGTGATCTTCCGCGATCCAGCCCGCGGTGTCTCCGTGGCCTCCACCGTCAACGCACCCCGGCGCATCCCGTCAGACCGGCTCGTGGGTCTGCTGGACAAGGCACCGACCGCGATGGCGAAGGTCGCCGTCTTTCCTTGGTGGCCATCCACGCGCTGGGGCCCCAGGAGATCCGTCATCAGCTCCTGACCGGCCTCGACCGTCCGGCGGGACGCTTGGTCATCCGCCGCCGCTTTGGTGATCACGTCGTCTATCTCGACGAACTGACCATGAAGTTTCTGACCGACTGGCTTCGCGAACGGGCTGAGCGCTGGCCCCGCAGCACCAAGCCGCACCTGATCGTCACGCAGGTCACCGCGGTCGACCCCAACGGCCCTCCGGTGTCCAAGGACGGGCTGCGGTTGATCCTCAGAAAGCTCGGTATCCAGCCCCGGACGCTCCGCATCGACCGGCTGCTCGATGAGGCACACGAAACTGCCGACCCCGTGCACCTGATGCGCGTCTTCGGAATCTCCGACACGACCGCGCTGAAGTAGGTCAGAGCAGCCCACCCACACCGCTTCGGGCCAGAGCCCACCCAAGCCTGATCGGCAGTCCCCGGCCCGACTACCTCCTTGCCCGCCTTTCACCACTCCGCTTCGACCACTCGGCCGCTACGCGTTCTTCCGCCCGCAGGAGGCCGGCCGCAGGCCGCTGCGCGAACCCTCGACCCGCGAGGAAGGCAACGGCAACGGCCAGCGGGTAGAAGGGCCGATCACGCGAGGGAAGAGCTACGCGCGCGGGTGGCCGCCCTTGCGAAGGCCACGGCCGGACAGGGACGGCGTTTCCGGCGGCCCTGGTTGGACCGCGTACCGCGCGGTCCAACGCTTCACCGGATGAACTTCACCTCTGGGAAGGCCGCGCTCGGGCCGTCGAGGAGGTGCCTTATGCGGTGTCGCAGGTGCTGGTCGAAGAAGGCGAGCGGGTAGGCCTGTTGAATCCATACCGCCCGGGCCGGGTCGAGGGTGCCGATCCAGTCCTGGATTTGCTGGTCGGTCATGCCGAGGATCTTGCCCGCTTGCGGGATCAGCGTCGCGTCGTCGCCGTACGAGTTGTGGACGGCGCCGTCGGCCTGGATGTCGAGCCGCCAACCGCGAAGGTGCGTCCAGAACTCGGCGACGTCCGGCATGGCGGCCCGGGTGAACACCGCGGTCATCATCATGAACGGCCGGTCCAGATCGGCGGTGATGGTCGGCTGCATCGGGCCGTCGATGCTGAGCCCGGCGCGCACGCGCCGGTCGGCGAGCATGGTGAGCGCGGTGGCCGTACCGCCCTTCGACCAGCCGAACGCGCCGATGCGCTGCGGGTCGAGGGCGCCGAGCAGGCCCCGGGGCAGTGGTTTGCCGTCGACGTCGGGGTTGCGCCCGGCGGCGAGCTGCTCCACGCAGTCGAGCAGGAACCGGAGGTCCGCGGCGAAGTCCCTTGGGAACATCGGGGGGAAGTCGGCCGGGGTGAGCACCCGGCCGTCGGGAAACTCGGTGAACGTGTCGTAGGTGTGGTCGACGGTGACCACGGCGTAGCCGTGGCTGGCGAGTTCCTGGACCATGATGGTGTGGTCGCCGCGGTGGCTGCCCGCTCCATGCGAGTACACGATGACGGGCAGAGGGTGGCTCGTACGGTGCACGGGCGCGCCCATATGCCCGGCGGTGAGCGGGCCGAGGGTGGGGTCGAGGGGGAAGCCGACGTCCGTCAGGAGCGCCCGCAGCGCGCCGTCGGTCATCCAGGGAGAGCGCGGCAGGTTCTCCGTGTTGCACGCGGGGTACCAGACGCCGGCCATCAGCTCGCGGTGATGCCCGGGACCGGCCGCGGGGTCCGGGCGTGAGGTGTCGATGAGGTGGAGTGGCACTGTGCCCACCGGGTACGGTCCGGTGGGCGCAGGCAGGGTGAGTCGTGCCGGGCCGGAGGCGGTAGGAGCCGCCCATGCGCGGGATGCGGCGCCGAGCGGCACGGTAGCCCCAAGGCCGGTGATGAGCGCTGCCGCGAGTATGCGGCGGCGCGTCATGTCCGTTCGGGTGGTGACCGATGTCGTGGTCACAGGTCTTCCCCAGTCTTTTGGATGGCGTTGGGCATGCTGCACGCGTGCGCCGCGACCAGCGCGAGCCGGTCGCGGCGCACGGAGGAGTTCCCGGGCGATGCCGGCTAGGGCTGTGGGTCTGAGCTGCCCTGTTCGATCTGGTGGATGAGCCGCTTGAGTTGGCTGACTTCGTCCTGGAGGGCCTGGGCGCCGGCGGGGGTGAGGGAGAGCCAGGTGCGGGCGCGTTTGCCCTCGTAGCCCTTCTCGATGTCGATCAGTCCGGCCTTCTCCAGGGTGGCCAGGTGCTGGCTGAGGTTTCCGGCGGTGAGGCCGAGCGTTGTCCGCAGGAAGCCGAACTCGACACGGCGGGCTTGGTGGGCGACGGTGAGAATGCCGAGGCGGACGCGCTGGTGGACAACGTCGTCCAGGCCGTTGACGGGGTGCTGGTCGGTCTGCTCGCTCATGAGCGGGCGCGCTTAGCGGGCAGCTCGGCCAGGCCGAAGCCGAGGGCGCCGAGCAGGAGGAAGACGCCTTGGACGCCGTAGTGGGGCAGGGATGACCAGGGCGAGGTGTAGGGGATCCCGGCCCAGCCGTCGGTGAGCGGCACCAGATCGATGGCCAGGTACACGGCGGTGAGCAGCAGCAGGGCGCGGCTGCGTTCCACCCAGCACAGCACCAGCAGCGGCAGCCCGATGGTTGTGGCGTTCCCGATGAGGCGGTGGAGGAGCATTGCCGCCCTTGAGGCGGGGTCGAGGTGCAGGCCCCAGAGGTCGAGCGGCTGGCCGGGCTTCGGCATCCCGTGGTGGATGGCCCAGAGCGTGGTGGCGGTCACCAGGCCGCCGAGGACGATCCCGGTGAGGATGTACGGCCGGACCGGGGTGCCTACGCCGCGGTTGCGGGAGCGGCGAATGTAGAAGAACGCCGTCGCGGCGTACGCGAGGGCGAGCCCGACGGGCCAGTAGACCGGCGAGCCCTGTGTGACCGCAGTGCATCCGGTGCCTGTCGTGGGGTTGCTGGCGGGGCAGGGAACGGACTCGATCCTGAAAGTGAGACGACTCGCCACGATTGCGCCCAGCGTGAGCACACCGAACAGCAGGAGGGGGAACCAGGCGCCGCGCTGGGCGGCACGGACCCGCCGGGTCAGGTCACCGAGGCCGGCGAGGACTTCATGAGGCGTGCCTTGTGAGGGCACCGATGCGTCTGTCACGCAGTCAGCTTTGCATTACAAACTAGTTATTGCAAGAGACGTCCGTGCAGTCGCTTCGGGTCCTTCTCTGCTGACTCTGGAGGTCGACGGGGGCGCCATGGAGGTGAGCGTGTGGGACAGCAGCACCACTCTGCCCGCGATCGTGGCGATGGATCCCGGCCGCGTCGGGCAGCACGGCTTGGAGATCGTCCTGGCCGTATGCCAGATCTTCTGTGTCCACCGCGAACCGTTGGGCAAGCGCATCACCGTGGCGATCGAGTTGGCCGACGACCCGGCCGGCAGCCCACCTGACCCACAGCCGACCGGACGAACGCTCTCCCAAGGTTGGTCCCGAACCCGTCGGCTGCTCCGCCAGCGCGCGCCAGGTCTCCCTCCGGTTCCCCGCGATTCCGCCTCGAGAATCCGCGAACCCGTCGGCTTGCCGGGCGAGCGACTGGAAGTACGTCGAGGCCGCCGGGTGGGTCCGCGCGGCGGCGCACGTCTACGAGAAGGAGGTCGGCCGCTACCGTACGGACACCGTCTCGCTCTACCGGCTCGGTGACGTCCGCGCGCTGCCGGAGTTGCCCGGCGTCGACTGGGAGGCGGTCCGTGGCCTGCGGAAGGGGACGCCGTCCCCGGTGCGCGCGTACGCCGGGCCCGCCGCGACCCGGGCTGTCGCCGTCCGCGGCTTCGCGCAGGGACCTCGAAGGGACGCGGCACCGCGTTCACGCCGGCCCCGCCCGCGCCGGGGGGCCCGGTCAGCGGGCCGCCCGCCGGGTGCGGTCCTCGCTGCCACTTCCCACGTTCCCCAAGGGCCGGTCACACCGTGTGCTGGTGTGATGACACGTCCGCTGATCGACCCGCCAAGATGAACGGAGGGTGATTCTCCTCTCACTGTCCGGAGTCACATCAGCGCTCCGGCCAAGCGGTTTGGTTGGGACGGCCATACCGGGAAACGCGGATGCCGGCGTTCCTAAGAGCCACTCGATGGAGGGAGGCAACTCGTGGACACCGATCCGATGGCCGACGACGTCTATCAGCCGACCCAGAACGACGTGCGTGAAGAGGACGCCGCACGGCTGGACGACCTGGAGGACGCGCTCGGGGAACCGAACTACGACGAACTCCTCGACGAGGGGTACTCCCCGCCAGAGAAGCCGCTCGGCGTCACCAAGTACGGCACGACCGCGGCCGAGCAGCGGAGGGGCGAGAGCCTCGACCAGCGGTTGGTCCAGGAGGAGCCGGATGTGCGGGAGCCGGAGGGTGACGGGGTGGGCGACCTGCCCGGCGGTGACGGCGAGCTCATCGACCCGGAGGCGGGTGAGGCGCGTGCCGGCCGCCTGATGGCCCCGGACGAGGGCGCACATCCCGACGACGAGAAGGAAGAGATCGCCTACGACGTGGGCATCGACGGGGGAGCGGCCAGTGCCGAGGAGGCCGCCACCCACATCACCGACGACGACTTCTCGCCGCCCGACGACGACCCCATTCCTCCGGACGATCCCCTGCTGTACCCCCGCCCCCGGCATCGGCACTCGCAGAGCTGAGGAGTCGGTCCCGCAGACGGTCGATCTGCCGCAGCTTGTTCGTCGCGTCCAGGGCGGCGATCTTGTACGACTCCGCGAGATCAGGTAGGTGAACACGGCGTCGACGAGGTGGTCGACGGCGCCGCCGGACCCCACCTCCGTTGTCCGATGCCGATGGGCTCGGTGATCCCCGTACCGAAGCAGTGCGCGCCGAGCAGTGTGCAGTCCTCCGGTGACACCAGCAGCTGGAGCATGCCGTGCGAGTCGCCGATGATCTGCCCGCGTGCCGGTCCCCGTTCCGCACGCCTGAGCCCCACGCGTCCACCGGACCGATCGCCGCGCTCTTCGAGCTGCCCCCGCCGCTCGACTCCGACGCGGACGAGGCACGGCGGACCCAGCTCGTCACCCGGTTCGGCACCGTACGCCCGTTCCTGAAGCTCCTGGCGACGCCGGCGCTCACCCAACCTCTCTGACCGGGGGCTCACCTTCCCGCTCGCGCGGCCAGTCGGGCGGCGCGCAGGCTGAGGTGATGCCGCTCCGGAAGGCTGGCGGTGCGGCGGGCGGCGGTGCGGTAGTCGGCGACGGCGGCCTCCCGGTCCCCGGCGAGCTCGTGCAGATGGGCGCGGACCGCGTACAGCCGGTGGTGGCCCGCGAGCGCGGGCGGCGCGTCGGCGAGCAGGGCGAGGCCGGCGGCGGGGCCGTCCACCATGGCGGTGGCGACCGCCCGGTTCAGGGTGATCAGCGGATTGCCGGAGATGCGGGCAAGCACTCCGTACAGGGCGAGGATCTGCGGCCAGTCGGTCTCGGCGGCGGTCGGCGCCTCGTCGTGGACGGCCGCGATCGCGGCCTGCACCTGGTACGGGCCGACCGGGCCGCGCGGCAGGGCGGCGGTGATCAGCGCGACGCCCTCGGCGATCGCGGCTGTGTCCCAGCGGTTGCGGTCCTGCTCGGTGAGCGGGACGAGTTCGCCGTCCGGGCCGGTGCGGGCGGGCCCGCGTGCCTCGGTGAGCAGCATCAGCGCGAGCAGACCGGCCACTTCGGCGTTGTCCGGCAGCAGCGCGTGGACGGCCCGGGTGAGGCGGATCGCCTCCCGGGAGAGTTCGACGCGCCGCAGCTCGGGGCCGGTGCTGCTGGCGTAGCCCTCGTTGAAGATCAGGTAGAGGACGTGCAGCACCGCGTCCAGCCGGGCTGGCCACTCGGCGAGCTCCGGCATCCGGAACGGCACCCCGGAGGCCTTGATCCGCTGCTTGGCCCGGCTGATCCGCTGGCCCATGGTCGCCTCGGGGACGAGGAACGCCGCGGCGATCTCGCCGGTGGTCAGCCCGCCGACCGAGCGGAGGGTGAGCGCGATCGCCGAGGCCGGCGACAGCACGGGGTGGCAGCACAGGAACAGCAGCGCGAGGGTGTCATCGTGGGCACCCTGGTCACCGGCGTCGGCCCCGGGCGCGGACCGCCGGTCGGCGGGGACCTGACCGGCCACCAGCTCCTCGCGTCGACGGCGGGCTTGCTCGCTGCGGACCTGCTCGGTCATCCGGCGGCCGGCGACCCGGACCAGCCAGCCGCGCGGGTTGCGCGGCACACCCTCGGCCGGCCACTGCGTGGCGGCGCACAGCAAGGCCTCCTGGGTAGCGTCCTCGGCTGCGGCGAAGTCCGCCCAGCGGCGGGTGAGCACGCCGACGACCTGCGGCGCGAGCGTGCGCAGCAGGTCGTCGACGGTTGGTTCGAAAGTCGTCATCGGGGAGTGCTCACAGCTCGGTGGGCGGGGCCGCCATGATCTGACGCACCTCGATCGGCATGTTGAGCGGCCGTCCGCCCGGGCCGGGGGCCGCGGAGACCGCGGCGGCGATCTCGATCGCCCGCTGCTCGGTGTCGCAGTCCACGATCCACCAGCCGGCCACCCACTCCTTGGACTCCGGGAACGGGCCCTCGGTGACGACCGGCGCTCCGCCGGTGTGGGAGCGCACGATCCGGGCGGTCTCCGGCATGGCCAGGCCCTGGGCGTCGACCAGCTCACCAGCGGCGGCGAGGCCGGCATTGGTCTGCTTCATGAACTGGATGTGGGCCTGGATCTCCTCGGGCCTCCACTCGTCGAGCTTGGGGAAGTCGGCGTTCTTCTCGCTGAACTGCATCAGCAGCATGTACTTCATGGTTCTGCTCCTCGTTCGTCGTGCCCGCCCCGGGCAGGGGCTGTCACGGGTAGGTAGAAGCACGCCCGAGGGTTTCGACATCCTCGGCGGGAATCCGCGAAAGAACTTACGACTTTGGGAACGATTGATGTCGGGGTGTGGTGGCCTGGCGGGTCGGCTGGAGGGTGATCAGCAGGCCGGCTGTCGGACGGGTACCAGTTCTGTGCTCGTCTTGCGCCGGGTTGCCCGTTGAGCGGATCGGTCGGAGATCAGCCCGGCGATCGCCAGGTGTGTGTCGGCGTAATCCTTGCGCCGCCCGGTGTAGCGCTGGAGCGGGCGCCACTGCTTGTACTCGGCGTTGGTGTGCTCTACGCAGATCCGCTGGGAAGACGGGCGGCGCCGCTGCTCGCGCCAGGCGTGGCGCTCGCCGAGCGGGACATCGTCTTTGGGTTTCTTCGGCGGGGCGCTGACCTGGTCGGTGAACTCGTTGACCAGGCCCCGGTAGCCCTCATCTACCTCCGCTTTCACCGTCGGGTACTGGTGGAACTGCTCGGCGATGCCCTGGGTGCGCACGCAGGTCTGCTCGTGCATCCTGCCCGGGCGCACGACGCCGGAGAAGAGGGTGCGGCCCTGGCCGTCGCTGAAGGCGGTGGTCTTGATGGTGTTCTGTTTCTTCTTGCCGGACACGAACGCCTTCCGGCCGGGGCGCCCGCCTTGGGGCGGCGGACCTGCACCTCAGCGCCATCAAGCCGAAGTGCGCGCGGGAGACGCCGCACAGGGCAGGGTTAGTGCAGGCCGCACGGGCCCAGGTCAGCTTCACAACTCATTCCACCAGTACGGCCCTTCTCGCATCACGAGTCGACCGCCACCTCCACGATCGGCCTCAAGGCCGTAACCGGTTGTCGGGTGTGGCCCAGGCTACGAGCTGGAGGATTACACCGTTCGGGTCGGTGACCTGGAAGAGGCGCTCTCCCCACGGCTCTTCGCGCAGCGGCATGGTGATGGAGACGCCTTCGCTCTGCAGTCGCTCGTATTCAGCCTCCAGGTCGGCCACGGTGAACGCGGTGATCACACCCGCGGCGTGCTGGTTCCTGACGCCCTCGGGTAGGACCTCGATGCCGCGCTGCAGAAAGATCACGTTGATGGCGTCCTCGCGGACCAGTGAGGCAAATCCTTCGGCGGCCATGGCCTCCTGGAAGCCGAAGTGCCTGGTCAGGAATGCGGCGGAGGCGGGGACGTCGTCGACGGTCAGGGAGACGGCGGTGGAAGTGATCTTCATGGCTTCTCCTAGAGTCCGAGACCAATCTCTGTACGCTGTACTCTATACCTCGTACAGAGTAGGTGGGGCAAGGAGCCAGTGCCCTCAGGGGAAAGGATGGAGCGCATGGCTAAAGAACGAAGCGACGCAGACGACCCGGCCCGCACTCTGGAACTGCTGTGGCGGGAGCCCGGACAAGGTGGCTCCCGGCGCGGCCCTAAGCAGGGCTTGACGGTCGACGCGGTCGTCCAGGCCGCCATCGAGCTCGCCGACTCCGGTGGGCTGGACGCCCTGACCATGCGCAGCGTTGCCCAGCGGCTGGGCGTCACGCCGATGACGCTCTACACCTATGTCCCGGGCAAGGCGGAGCTGCTCGACCTCATGCTGGATGCCGCCTATCTGCAGATGCCGCGTACCGATCACACAGCCGCCCCGTGGCACACGAGGGTGGAGGCCGTCGCGCGCGAGAACCGCGACCTCTATAGGCGCCACCACTGGGTGGTGGCCCTGCCCACCACACGCCCGCCGCTCGGTCCCGGGCTCATGGCCAAGTACGAACACGAACTGGCCGCGTTCGACGGCCTCGGGCTCGACGATGTCGAGATGGACGCGGCCCTCACCTTCCTGCTTGGCTTCGTCCAGTCCGTCGCCCGCGCCGACCTCGATACCCAGGCTGCCGCCCGCGACAGCGCCATGTCCGACGAGCAGTGGTGGGCAGCCAACGCGCCCCTTCTGGCCAGGGTTTTCGATCCTGACCGGTTCCCCCTCGCAGCCCGGGTCGGAAGTGCCGCGGGTGCAGCTCACCAGGGCGTGTACAACCCCGAACACGCCTTCAGCTTCGGGCTGCAGCGCATCCTGGACGGCCTCTCCCACCTCATCGTGAGCCGTTCCCGATAGAAACCTCACGTGCCGATCCGGCAGCGTCCGCGTTCACGTCCGCTGGCCGCCGGCCGCGTCGCCACTATCGATCCCAAGCTCGTCAGCGGCCTCCACGGGGACGAGCCCGCAGCAGCCCCGCGACCCGCAGCGCCTCCGCGGCCGCGCCACCGGCCGACCACGGCCGCGCCGCCACCCCGGTGACCGCGCGGTCACCGGCGGTCGGTCTACCGCCGGTTCAGGAACGGGTACTCACCCGGAAGTTGAAGGCTGGCGAAACCGGGCCGCAGACCGGAAGTCCCGATCGTTCTCAAGTTCGTCACGACCAACATGGTCCACGGGCCACCCGGCAATCGGCTACCGACCCCACTGCAGGCACGGAGCCGGCGTCCGCGTCAACCCCTCGGAGGTGCGGTCGTCGTCAGTAGGCGCCTGAGTTGTAGCAAATGCTGACGGAATTGGCGCAGATCTGAGCCACTGCTTTGTAGCCCTTGTCGCTGATCATCCCCGTCCACGTGTGAGGATTGCTCGTCGCCCGCGCATAGCTCGCGGGGCTGCCACTGCTGACCCGCAGGACACCGATCTTGGTCCCCTTCGGCGCGTTCCACATCTCGGTCCAGACGGCGCGGCATTTGCGGCTGTAGTACAGGTAGGCGACCTGACCGTCGTAGTTGAAGACCTTCTGCTTCCACTTGCCGTCACGCACACAGATCGTCTTGTAGGGGTTCTTGTGGTTGCAGCCGGACGCGTAGCAGGACCCCACTCGCGCCTGGACGGACGTGCCGTGCACGACCGTCCTGTCGGTGGAGGCGGCTTGGGCGGCGCCCGTGGGTACTGCGAGCGTCATCAGGATGCCCGCCCCGGCCACGGCTGCTGCTGTGATCTTCCCCTGCACGTGTCGCTCCTTTCAGTCCCCTCGGCTGAGGACCTGGAACAGGATCGCGGGCGAACCGGTGCCGCCCGCCGATGCCGAGATTCGCCCCCGCACGCCGAGATGGCTACCTCCTCGCGCCACATGACGCACATGCGGGACGTCCCTCTTCGTGACCTGCGGAAACGTTGAACACCACGGCGCGTTCGCGGGACGCGGCCGGCCGGAGTTTCTCCACCACCCATGCATGGAGCGGCGTAGCCCGGTGCTGCGCGCGGTGGCCCCAGGAACGAGGACACCGCCGCCCGTCGGCGACGGTGCACAGGCCATGCACCTCGGTGAGTTGACCTGCTGATCGGACGTTCAGAAACAGGCATTCAGCTTGCCGTTTGACCTCGGCGCTTGATGAGGCGGGCGAGAGGGATTCCGTGGGCCAGCAGAGCCACTGCATGAGTGGGTCGGTGACCACGAAGTGGCGGGCGCCGCCTTGTCGGCGACCCGCTCGCCGCCCAGGATCTCCTTCGGACCGCGCTGTTACGCACCTACCACAGGTGGGGTCGCATAGCGGACATTCAGCTTGCCGACGGCTACCTGCGCCGCGCCATGATCAACACTCGCACGAGTGGTGGCGGCCCCGTGAGCTTCAGGAGCTCCCCACCACACAGCTACCGGACGGAGCGTTGAGGACTCCGCCGAACAGCACGCCGACGGCGCGCTGCTGATGGACATCACGCGAGTGCCGGCGCCGCAGGAGCACAGCGTCGTGTTGCTGCGGTACTGGAGGAATGGTCAAGACGTGTGGATCGGCTGCCAGGCTCTTCTTCTCACCCGCCGTGCCGCTGACCACGCTCACCTTCTGTTTTGGCCGTGGTCAATCCGTGTCCGGGGTGCCGGACACTCCAGGAATCCAACGGCGATGAGTTTCGCCGTGGTTGCCAGTCTGTATGGCTAGGAGCGTGGGTCAGTAAACAACTCCTGGAATGCCGCGCCTCGTGGTGGAGTGAGGCTGTCGGGCGCTGCTGTTGAAAAGGCGTGGCTGCCGGGCAGTCGCGATGCGAAAATCAGTCCGCATCTTGAGCCACATCCGCGTCCCGGAGGTCCGCATGGACGTCGCCTCGCTGCTGCCGTTGACCACGGCCCGGTTGTCGCTGCGTCTGTTCACTCCCGGAGACGCCGACGACCTGTACGCCTACCAGAGCCTGCCGAGCGTGGCGCGCTACTTGTACCGGCCGGCGCACACGCGGGAGCGCAGCGAGCAGGTTGCCGCCGAGCGCGCGGCGCAGACGGCCTGGCGCGCCGACGGGGACAAGCTGGCGCTCGCTGTCTGCCGACGCGATGAGCCCGGCGTCCTTGGCGAGGTGAGCCTTGCCCTGGCTAATGCCCGCGCCGCCCAGGCCGAGATCGGCTGGACTCTCGACCCACGTCACCAGGGGCACGGCTACGCGACCGAGGCGGCCGCGGCGCTGGCCGGGTTTGCCTTCGACACGCTGTGCGTGCACCGGCTCTACGCACGGCTGGATGTGGAGAACACCGGGTCTGTGCGGGTCTGTGAGCGCCTCGGGATGCGCCGGGAGGCGCACCTGGTCGAGAACGACCTCGACGGGGATCGCTGGGGCAGCGAGTACATCTACGCGGCGCTGGCCGCAGACATTGGCGGTCAATCAGGCAGTTGAGCCCGACGTCGCCTCCTGTTCGTGATCTTCCATATGGAAGAATCCTGGTATGTCTGGTGGGGATGGCCTTTTCGAGGTGGATCCGGCGGCGGTGGTGGAGCCGCAGACCGCGCCGACGGTGCCGGTGAAGAAGACGTTCCGGGTGTTCGTCCCCGATCAGATGATGTTGCTGCCGCCGTCGCTGGATGACTGGCTGCCCGAGGGCCACCTGGCCCGGTTCGTCGCCGACCTGGTCGACGAGGTGCTCGACCTCGGGCCGATCCTGGCCGACTACACCGAAAAGCGCGGTTACCCGCCCTACGATCCGCGGCTGATGGTGCGGCTGCTGATCTACGGCTATACCACCGGCGTCCGCTCCTCCAGGGCGATCGAGCGCCGCATGGCCGACGACGTCGCGTTCCGGTTCCTGGCCGCCGGCCAGGAACCGGACTTCCGCTCGATCGCCCGGTTCCGCCGCCGCCACCTGGACGCGCTGGCCGGCCTGTTCACCCAGTCCCTGCACCTCGCGGCCAAGCTCGGCATGGTCAAGATAAGACGCATCGCGCTGGACGGCACCAAACTGGAGGCCGCCGCCTCCAGACACAAGGCGATGAGCTACGGCCGCCTGATCGACAAGGAGGAGCGGATAGAGGCCGAGATCGCCCAGCTGGAAGCGAAGGCCCAGGGCCTGCTGGCCGACGCGGAGGCCGCCGACGAAGCCGAGGACCAGACCTTCGGCCCGGACGGCAAGGAGGCGGACCTGCCCGCCGAACTGGACCGGCGTGAGAAGCGCCTGGCCAAGCTGCAGGCAGCCCGCGCGCAGATCGAGGCCGAGGCCGCCGACAAGGCCCGCGCTCACGCCGAGGGCAAGGAACGCCGCCGCCAGGAGCGTGCCGGAGCCAGCGACGAGCAGGCCGTCGCCGACGCGGGCGAGAAGGCCGCCGCCGAGGCGCGGCCCAAGCCCAAGGCCCAGGCCAACTTCACCGACCCCGACTCGCGGATCATGAAGAACAGCGACGGCGCCTACATCCAGGCATACAACGCCCAAGCCGTCGTCGACGCCGAACACCAGGTCATCACCGCAGCCGACGTGACGACCAACCCCTCCGACGCACTGAACTACACCAGCATGCTCGACCAGTCCGCAGCGAACACCGGCGTCCCCCCCCAAGCAGGCGCTGGTCGACGCCGGCTACTACTCCGAGACCAACCTCGAGGCCGCGCGAGAGCGCCAACTCACCTGCGGCACCGACACGTTCATGGCCACAGGCCGCTTGGCCCACGACGAGCCGGTCCCGCCCGCACCACGGGGACGCATCCCCGCCGACGCCACGCTGAAAGAGCGCATGGCCCGCAAGCTGCGGACCAAGCCCGGCAAGGCCGCCTACAGTCGCCGCAAGGCCATCGTCGAACCCGTCTTCGGACAGATCATGACCTGTCAGAACGGCCGCCAACTCCTCCTGCGCGGCGAGGACGGAGCCCGCGGCGAATGGCGACTACTGGCCGCCTGCCACAACCTCCGCAAGATCTTCCGACACTCCGGGGCCTCCGGGCTCGCCGCCCTGGTCGGCTGACCAGCCAGGTACCCCGGCCCACTCCACGGGCCCTGCCAGCCGAGCACCTGCCACACAGCACCCAGCCACAGCCCCACAGGCACCGACAGGACGGCCGTGACCGATCCCATCGGTCACGGCCACCGGGCCGCTTGCTCGTTACTGAGACACGCTCCTGGCAGGCGATCAACCGCCCTCAAGGAGTACATCGTGACCGCTACCTACACCTTCGACGTCTTCACCAGCCTCGACGGCTTCGGAGCCCACAGCCGCAACTGGGGCGGCAACTGGGGCGGCTACTGGGGCAAGCAGGGCCCCGAACTGCTTGACCACCGCCTCACCCTGTACGACCAGGAGCAGCGGATGGTCTTCGGGGCCAACACGTATCGGGCGCACGCGCAGATGCTGGCCTCGAGCACCGAGGCGTCCGAGGCGCGTGACCCATGGGTCACCCGGATGAGGAACCTGCCGGCAACGGTGGTGTCGACCACGCTGGAAGGTCCCCTCGACTGGCCGGACGCCACCGTCGTGAGCGGCGACGCCGTCGATATCGTCGCCCGGCTCAAGGAGGAGTCCGAAGTGCCGTTGCGCTCGCACGGCAGCCTGTCGCTGAACCGGGCGCTGATGGCCGCCGGCCTGGTCGACCGCGTCCAGGTGACGCTCTTCCCTGTGATCACTGGCCAGACCGGACTGGACCCGGTCTTCCAGGGCGGGGCGGACTTCGACCTCGAGCTGATCGAGAGCCGGACGCTCGACGGCCACACCCAAGAGCTCGTCTACCGGCCCATCTTGCACGTCTGAGTCCGTCCATGTGTCCCCCACCCCGTCAAGCGGCCGGACCTGACCCGGAGGCTCCCGCTGACCGATATGCCGATCGGTCTCATGGCCGCCCTGGTCACGCGGCTCGCTGATCACCTCCCGATTCGTCGGGTCGTTCGACGAGGTGACCGTTCTCGGAGGGGGCGCCGGTCCGGACGAGAGCGACGAGGTGGGGTGCGGTCACAGCGGGCCAGCGGGCCAGCGGGCCTGCAGACTCGACAAGCTTGAACACCATCGCCAGAGCAGCGGCCGGCATTCGCATCGCGCCCTCGCGGACGATGTCGTCAATCAAGAAGCCGGTCTCGGTGAAACCGTCGGCATTCACTGCGCTGAGCACAGGCGTACCTTCCCGACCGACGGTGCACGGCGGCCTACCCGATGACCAGAAGTCGATCACTCGGGAAGGTACGCCCTTCGCGTCCAACCCGAGGCCGATCCACAAGTCATGAGCATTGCTCGCGGTACTGGGAGCAGATGTCCAGCGACCAGACGGCCGCCGCCCTCGGCATGGCGCCCGGCACGGTCAAGAGCAATCCGCACCGTACGCTTACCCGGCTCCGTCATGGGTGGGAGCGCCGCCACCCCGGCTCCCGTTGGGCGTCGGCCGTCGGACAGGATGATGTGTGGGATGCACCGCACCTGCGGCGCCAACGGATGTGAGGCATCTGGGGCGTTGGACCGCTGTTGTTGGCACGATGGCCTCATGGAGAAATGCGAGGAAAGTCAAACCCCGTCTGCGGGCTGCACTTTGAGGGTGCAGGTATCGGCCGAGCCGGGTGTGGAGGCAGAGACGCATCTGCTGTCGCTGCGGGATTGGCTGGCTGCGGAAGAAGCGCTGCGCGGCCGGGTGGAGCTGCTGGCCCGGACGCCGCAGCCGGGGCAGATGGGGGCCGCCCTGGACGTGCTGGCGGTGGCACTGGGCTCCGGCGGAGCGGGAGCGGTGCTGGCCCGGTCCGTGTCGACGTGGCTGGTGCAACGTCGTGCGGACGTCACCGTGCACGTCAGCCGCGACGACGGGCGGGAGGTCACCGTGGAGGTCCGCCGCACAACCGATCCGCAGGCGGTGATCGGTGCCCTCGGGCAGCTGCTGGAAGGCGGGCGGGAGTGAGGCAGAGCGCGCCGCGCTTCCCTGACGGTGCCGCTTCCCGGGCGGTCCTCATCGGGTGCAGCGATTTCGCCGACATCGATCTGCCCGCGATTCCGGCCGTGAAGTCCAACCTCACAGACCTGCGCTCCGCTCTCACGGATCAGCCGCACGGCATCCTGCCGCCGGAACACTGCCGGGTGCTGGCCGATCCGGCCGATCACCGCAGCGTCGGTATGGCACTCGCCCAGGCAGCACGCGAAGCCGAGGACCTGCTGCTCGTCTACTACACCGGACACGGCCTGCTGGACGAGGACGGGCTGCTCCACCTCGCCCTGTCCTCGACGGATCCCGGTCACGTCGGCTTCACCGGTGTCCCGGCCGACCTGGTGAAGCGCTACCTCGGCCGGGCCCGGGCACGTCTGCGGGTCCTGGTGCTGGACTGCTGCTTCTCCGGCCGGGCGGTGGCTGCCATGACCGAATCGGGCAGCCTGCTGTCGGCTCAACTCGACGTGAGCGGCACCTACACTCTCACCTCCACCACGGCCACCGCACCCTCCCACGCGCCGCCCGGGCAGCGTCACACCGCCTTCACCGCCGCCCTGCTGGACGCGCTGAACCAGCCGGAACCGCTCACCCTGGACGACATCCACCAGCACATCGACACCGTGCTGCACGGGATGGGGCTGCCGCGGCCGCAGCGGCGCTCCGTCAACGCCGCCGGGGACCTCGCCCTCGTCCGAGGCCCCGTCCAGCCGCACGCAGGGCCGCCGACCGGCAGCGAGGGAGAGATCCGTTTCCGTAAGGCGCCGCCCGACCCGCCGGCCAGGAGCCGCGGTGACCTCATCCAGGCCGTCCTGATGATTGCTGTCCCATGTGCGTTGGCGGTGCTGTTCGGTGGGTGGCGCATGACCTTGATCGGCGCTGCCGCCATCACCCTGTTCCTCGGTCTGGTCCTCCTCACGCTCTTGCTTCGAAGAGATATCCACCACGACCTTGTCGTCAACAGCGACGGGTTGGGCACCGAGCACGGGGCGCATTCAGCTCACGTGCCGTGGAAGGACGTCGAGTGCGTGGGCGTACTGCGCAGGGCGCCGGGGACTCTAGTGGTCCCCAATGTCCTCATCGTGCGCCTGAAAGCCGACGCACCGCACCCACCAGGGTTCCACAAGAAGCTCAACCAACGTCTCCCGGACCGGCGCTACGTCGTCGCGGGAATGCTGGGTACCTACGGCGCCGACCCCATGCGCCTGCGCTCGGCGATCGAACACTTCGCCGGCGGCATCTACCGCACCGACCAACAGCTGCTGGAGATGGACCCACGGCTGCGCTGAGGCGGGGTTCTACGTGGTGAGGTGCCGTTGGCCTCGGTATGGGGCGCGGTAGGTGGAGTTGGATTGTTCCGGAGGGGCTGTAGGAGATCGCGAAGCCGCTGGTCCCGCCGCCGAGGGTGCGGCCGCAGGGCGGCGGAACGCCGGACACCGGCCTGGCAGCCGCCTTCGGTGCTGATGGCGAGCTGGTCGGCGGCCTCGGCGTGTGCGGTCGCGGCGTCGAGGTCGCCGAGAGCGGAAGCGGATTGCAGGCGGAAGAGCCGGCCGAGCACGGCGAAGTTCGGCACTCGTGCCGGGTGGCCACCGCCCCTGGATACTCTCCTTGGTGCTGCTCGCCCGGAACCGGGCCGAGGAAGCCCGGACCCGGCGCGCGAAACTCAGCACCGCCCAGCTCCGGCAACTCGCCGCCCTCGGCCTGGAATGGGCGGCGCCGGCCGTGGATGTGGGGCCTCTCTCGTCCCCGTAGACACCGCCTGGGTCTCGCACGTCGCCTGTCCGGCGCGCCGCGGTGATGTGCTCGGCGATGTTCCGCGTGGTCCCCGGGGCGGTGTCCGGCCCGGCCCACAACTCGGGGACCTCCCAGTGCAGGCCGCGCGCTCCACGTCGGCGACCAACTCGTCCGCGTTGGCGCTCAGTTCGCGCGCGGCCCGGGCCACCAGGCTGTCCGCGCTGACGTCCACAAGATCGACGGTACGCCGGTCACCGGGGCGGGCCAGGCGGGGGCACCGGGGGTGTCCCGGGCAGCGGCGGGGTCAGGCGGCAGCGGGCAGGGCCCGCAGCGCCTCCCCGACGAGGGCGATACCCTCCTCGATCTCGTGCGCGGCGCCCGCCGCGTAGCCGAGGACCAGGCCGGGCGGGCCGGGGGTGAGGCGGTGCCAGGACAGGGGATGGGCCTTCACACCCCGGGTGAGTGCGGCCGCGGCGAGGTCGGTGTCGCGGACGCGGCTGCCGGGCTCGTCGGCGAAGGTGACCATGAGGTGCAGTCCGGCGGCCGCCCCGTGGACGCGGGCGCCGGGCAGGTGTGCCTCGACGGCCCGCAGCATCACGTCCCGGCGCCTGCGGTGGCGGCGCCGGACGTGGCGCAGGTGCCGTTCGAGCTCGCCCGAGTCCATGAGCCGGGCCAGGACCAGTTGGGTGAGGATGCCGTTGCCGAGGTCGGCGTACCGCTTGGCGGTGACCAGGGCGTCGCGCAGGTGCGGCGGGACCAGGAGCCAGCCGACCCGCAGTGCCGGGGCGAGCAGCTTGGAGACGCTGCCCGCGTAGCAGACCCCGTCGGGCAGCAGCGAGCGCAGTGCCGGTACGGGGGGCCGGTCGTAGCGGTGCTCGGCGTCGTAGTCGTCCTCGATCACGACGCCGCCCTCGGCCGCCCAGCGCAGCAACTCGCGCCGGCGTTCCCCGTCGAGGACCACGCCGGTGGGGAACTGGTGCGCCGGGGTCACCAGCACGGCCCTGGCCCCGCAGACCCGCAGCGCGTCGACGTCCAGGCCGCCGGCGTCCACGGGGACGGGGACGGTCGTGTGGCCACCGTACTCCAGCTGCTGGCGCGCGCCGAGCGAGCCGGGGTCCTCGACGGCGACGCGGTCGACGCCGTCGGCACGCAGCAGTTGCCCGAGCAGCCCCAGGGCCTGCGCCACACCGGCGACCACCACGACCTCGTCCGGGTCGGCGCGGATGTCGCGGTTGCGGGCCAGCCAGCCGACGACGGCCCGCCGCAGCGGGAGCGCGCCCTGGGGGCTGCCGTAGCCGAAGTCGGCCGGGGTGACGGCGGCGAGGACGGCGCGTTCGGCGCGCAGCCAGGCGGTCCGGGGAAATGCGGCGAGGTCGGGCACGCCCGGGGAGAGGTCGATCCGGCAGGACAGGCCGCGCAGGGCGTCGACGACGCCGTCGCGGTGGGGGAAGGCGAAGAAGGCGTCCGTAACGGGGGTCGGGGTGCGAGGGTAGGCGGCCCGATGCTCGGCCCCGGGGGGTGGCGGCGATGAGGGGCGGCCGGATGCCGAGGAGGCTGCGGGTGGTGCTGAGGGGGACGCCGGGGGCGCCGGGGCGGCGACGACCACCGTGCCGCCTCTGCCCCGGCCGGCGATCTGGCCTGACTCGGACAGCCGACGGTAGGCCTCGGTGACCACGCCCCGGGTGACGCGGAGCTCCTCGGCGAGCACACGGCTGGCGGGGAGCCGCGTCCCGATCGGCAGCCGGCCGTCGGCGATGGCCGACCGCAGCCGGTCGGCGAGCCAGGCGGTCCGCCCGCCCGGGGGCGCGTCGGCGATGTCGAGCTGGAGGAAGTCGGAGCCGAGGGAGGTGCCGGGCCGGGACGGACGGCCGTCGGCCGCGCCGCCGGCCTCGGA
Organism: Streptomyces sp. NPDC096012; assembly: GCF_040426375.1. Taxonomy (NCBI): domain Bacteria; kingdom Bacillati; phylum Actinomycetota; class Actinomycetes; order Kitasatosporales; family Streptomycetaceae; genus Streptomyces; species Streptomyces sp. NPDC096012. The sequence continues at coordinate 7,988 of NZ_JBEOTD010000027.1, read as the reverse complement.
AGCCGCATCGGCCGATCTCACCGGCGTGTCCGTCGCGGCGGTTTTGGACCCCGCAATCGACGACTCTCTGGACCTGTCCATGGCGTCCATTGTGCGGCCAGGGTGGACCCATGGACACCCCTTCCGCATCCTTCGCGCCCCTGGTCCCCGGCATGGTCGGGATGGTGCTGGTCGGCAGCAGCGTCAGCGTGTCGCACGCGCTCGTCGACGCGCCGCTGTTCACCGCCCAGGCCGTGCGCTACGCGGCCGCGACCGCGATCCTGCTGCTCCTCGCCCGGCTCGCCGGTACCCGCCCGGTCCGGCCGCGCGGCCGGGAGTGGCTGTGGCTGGCGGGGCTCGCGGTGACGGGGCTGGTGCTGTTCAACGTGGCCGTGGTGCGCGGGGCCGCGCACGCGGAGCCCGCGGTGATCGCGGTCGCGGTGGCGTCGGTGCCCGTGGTCCTCGGGGCCCTGGGCCCGCTGCTGGAACGGCGCGCTCCGAGCCGACAGGTGTTGCTGGCGGCGCCCGTGGTGGTGGCGGGCGCGGTCCTGGTGGAGGGCACGGGCCGTACGGATGCGGCCGGGGTGGCCTGGGCCGCCCTGGCCCTGGGCTGCGAGGCGGCGTTCACGCTGCTGGCGGTACCGGTGCTCGGCCGACACACGCCGTGGGGGGTGTCGGTGCACGCGTCGTGGCTGGGCGCGGTGCTGTTGGCCGTCCTCGGCGTGACACGCGAAGGCCCCACGGCGGCGGGAGAGTTGACGGGGGCGCAGTGGGCGGCCGTGGGCTACCTGGCGCTGCTGGTCACGGCGGTCGCCTTCGTGCTCTGGTACTCGACCGTACGCACCGTCGGCACCGGCCGCGCCGGCCTCCTCACGGGCATCGCCCCGCTCGCGGCGGCGGCGGTCGGCACGGTGACGGGCACGGGCGTGCCGGGATCCTCGGTGTGGCTGGGGATCGCGGTGGTGGTCGGGGGGCTGATCGGGGGGCTGCGGGGGTCTCGGGTTCACGGCGCAGCCGCCTCCGTGGACGCCGCGCCCCGGACAGCACCCTCGCCCACGTCGACGCGTTCCAGGTAGGCACAGGTCCGACGGCCGACCGGAACTCTCGTGCCACGGTTGCGCGCCGGCGTCCGGCCGTGGAGCAACACATGTCCGAGGTCGGCGACGCCCCCGACAGGCGTCACCGATGGGTGTTCCACCTGTGACTGGCCGAGCGCACGCCGGCGCGGCGGTTCGAGGACCACCGGCTGTCGGACGACGTGCACCACCACCTCGCCGCCCAGGCCCAGATCCGGTCGGCGGACGACCCGGTGGCCGTCGCCGCGACCTTCCCCGGAGGAGCCGCCACCCGCCACTTCGCAACGCACCGGCCGTCCCATCCGCACGTTGCGCGACTGGCCGAAGGGCTTCCGGACGACGATCCGGTCCGCCCCGAGGGGCACCTGCACGTCCCTAGGAAGCACCTGGAACGGATCGTCGTCGGCGACGACGAGGAGCGGCAGCTCCGGCTCGGGGCATGGAGGGGGAACCAGCGCAGCCGGGCCGCGGCACTTTCGCCGGAGCGGAGGCCGGTGTCTTGGGGGAGGAGTCGTTGACGGCGTTGCGGGCGCCGGCGGTGCGTCGTCTGCTGGCGCTGCGCGCCGAGCGGCGGCTGTCGCGCGAGCACGTGCGCCCGGCCGGGGGAGTGCCTGGGCGTGTCGGAGCGAACGGTGTGGCGGTGGCCGGCTGAGGCCTCCAGGTCGCCTCGAGCCGCGCTCCGCCGCGGGCGACACAGCGGTGACCGGTTCGAGATGACCAGGGAGATCCGGGTGCTGCCGGCGTACTGGCACGGCGACGCTTCCGCGGTCCACCGCGAGTTGGTGGCCCGGGCCCGGACCGGTGGCCGTGACGGTCCCTCGGCCAGCGCGACACCAGGACCGTTCGTCGCTCCGGTGATCAGAATCGACGCCATGGTGCAACCTTTCCCTGTGGGGGAAGGCCCGGCGCCCGGGTGGGCACCGGGCCGGGTCATGATCTGATCAGAGAGCGGACTGGGTGTGGTCCTGCTCCACGTACACCTTGAGGGCCTGAAACTCCTCGATCGCTCGCGGGCCGCACAGGTAGCCGTAACCGCTGCCCTTGACGCCGCCCTCCTCGAAGTCCTCGCTGATGGCTCCCCAGGTGTTGATCCACACGGTGCCGGTGCGGATGCGCCGGGCGATCCGGCGGGCCTTCATGGAGTCCGAGCTGAACACCGAGGCGGCCAGACCGTAGATGGTGGCGTTCGCCTTGGTCACGGCGTCGTCCTCGTCGTCGAAGATCTCGAACGTCTGAACCGGACCGAAGACTTCTTCCTGCACGATCCGGACGTCGGTCCGGTCCACCTCGATCAGGCTCGGCCGGTAGAACGCACCGGCGGCCAAGGGGCCGTCGGTGACCACACCGCCGCGCAGCAGTACCGTGCCGTACGAGGTGGCTTCTTCGACGATCGCGTCCACCCGCTGGGCGGACGCCCGGTCGATCACCGGGCCGAGCTGGGCCTTCTCGTCGTCACCCGAGCCGAGCCGCACCTGCGCGAGCGCGCTGGTCAGGCGAGTGCGCACCTGGTCGGCGATGTCCCGGTGAACCAGTACGCGGGAGCCGGTGCAGCAGAACTGGCCGTTCATCAGCACCAGCGACTGCACCACGGTCGGGATCACCATGTCCAGATCGGCGTCGGGAAAGATCACCATCGGCGCCTTGCCGCCCAGTTCCAGACCGAGCCGCTTGAGCGTGGGGGCGGCCGCGGCCGCGATGTGGCGCCCGACCGGCGTACTGCCGGTGTAGTTGATCACGTCGACCTTGTCCGAGGAGACCAGGAACGGGGCTCCGGTGTTGCCGGACTCGGTGAACACGTTGACCACGCCCGCCGGAAGTTCCGGGACCGAGGCCAGGACCTGTGCGAAGAGCTCATTGGTCAGCGCCGTCTGAGCCGGAAGCTTGACCACGACCGTGCAGCCGGCGGCCAGGGCCGGGCCAAGTGCCCGCACGGTCAGCATGACGGGGGAGTTCCAGGGAGAGATGATCCCGACGACACCGAGCGGCTCGGGCACCGAGTGGGTGTACTGGCCGGGTGCCGTCTCGGCGGCGCGCCCGGCGGTCTGGGTGCGTGCGGACGCCGCCGCGTAGCGCAGCCACCCGACCGCACCGCCGACCTCCCACGTGGTCTCGCCCAGCAGCTTGCCGTTCTCCCGGGTCAACATGGCCGCAACCTCGGGCACCCGGGCCTCGAGGGCGTCGGCCAGCCGGCTGAGCGCGGTCGCCCGAAGCGAGGGAGTGCGCGCCCATTCGCTGGTCGCGAACGCGGCGGCGGCGGCGTCCACGGCGATCGAAGCCTCTGCCTCGCCACCGTCGTAGAACGAGCCGACCACTGTGCCGTCGGCGGGGTCGATCGATTCCAGAACCGAGCCGGAGCCGGTCCACTGTCCGTTGATCCAGTGCTGCGCGATGGTGTTCATGACGTCGATCCTGTAATCGCTCCGAGCATGCAGGAAGGCACAGATCTTCGTCGTACCACCAGTACCACCCTGAGACGGCGGAGGGTGAGGGAACATGGGGACATGAACGAACTCGGACAAGTCCTGCGAGCGTGGCGTGAACGCCTGACTCCGGAGGCCGTCGGAATCCCTCACCACTCTCCCCGCCGCGTCCCAGGCCTGCGCCGCGGCGAGTTGGCGATGCTGGCCGGCATCTCCACCGAGTACGTGGAACGCCTGGAACAGGGTCGCTCCCTCACCCCCTCTCCTCAGGTCTGCACGGCTCTCGCCCGCGTGCTTCAACTGTCCGACGGCGAACAGGCACACCTCATGCGCCTGGCCGGCCACGCCGCGGGACCGGACCGGATTCCTCTGCTGATCCCGGCGAACCTGCACCGGCTGATGGAACAACTCGCCGTCAACCCGCTGGCCGTCTACAGCGCTGCCTGGCAATTACTGCACTGGAACCCGCTTTTCGCGGCGACCTTCGGTGACCCGACTTCCACCGACGACGACGGCCGCAACCTCATACTGTCCCAGTTCAGGACGGGGACCGGACGAATGCGGCTTACCAAGGACGAACGGGACGCGTTCGAGGGCTCTCTCGTCTCCGACCTACGTGCATCCACCAGCCGTTACCCGTCGGACCCTTCCCTGGCGGCGCTCGTCAGGAAGCTGCGTCGTCTCCCGCGCTTTCTGTCGTTGTGGGCCCAGCCGACCGTGGGCGACCTCCAGAGTGCGCGCAAGATCGTCGAGCACCCTCTGGTCGGCGAGATCGCCCTCGAGACCAGCGTCCTGACGATCCAGCCCGCGGACCTGCGCCTCGTGGTCTTTCTGCCACGCCCCGACACGGACGCCCGCAGCAAGCTGGACCTGGCGGCCACCGTAGGCCTTCAGCAGTGGGTGTGAGCACCGTCGGCACGGTCTGCCGCGGGAGCCGCCCAGCTCAGAGGTGGTAGGGCGACCTAGCGCTGCCTGGCGGCACTCGGCGCGGGCGCAGCCGCAGTCGGCGCACGATGCCTGTCCCTGACGGAACGACGAGCATGAGCCGAAGCACGGTGGTTCTCACGTAGGCACGCTTGTTGTCGGTGGAGTACGCGCGGTGTGACTGTTCGGCGTCACCGAGCAGACCGCCGTGCGCTACCTCTGCGCGACCCGCCCGCGGTAGCCCGCCTGGTTCAGCCCTGGATGGTGGCGAGCCAGTCGATCAGCAGGCTGTTGACCTCGTCGGGGCGTTCCTGCTGGACCCAGTGGCCGCAGCCGTCCAGGAGGTGGGAGGCGGACAGGGCGGGGAGGGTGATGGGGTAGGCGTCGATGGCATCGGACATCCAGGTGGTGGAGGCGTCCAGGGCGCCGCCGACGAACAAGGCGGGTTGTTTGATGGGGGATCCGCGGTGGGGGGCGAGGTCTTCCCAGTCGCGGTCCATGTTGCGGTAGCGGTTGAGGGCGCCGGTCAGACCCGTGCGCTCGAACTCCCCGGCGTAGACGTCGAGGTCCTCCTCGCTCAACCAGGCCGGGAGCGGGCCGGCGGGGAAACGGTCGCGCATGTGACAGCCCAGGGCGACGAAGTGCGGGTCGGGTTCGCCCTCGGCCGGCATGGTGTCGGCGGACAGGGCCGCGTAGAAGCCTGCGAGCCAGCCCCGGACATCGGGCTCGATCTCCGCCTCGGCGCGGCCGGGCTCCTGGAAGTAGGAGACGTAGAACTCCTGCTCGGGGCCGCCGATCCGGCCGAAGACGTCGGTGGGGCGGGGGCCGCCGGGCGGCGCGTACGGGACGCTCAGCAAGCCGACCGCCCGGAAGACTCCGGGGTGGAGCAGGGCGGAGGCGGCGGCGATGTTGGAGCCCCAGTCGTGGCCGACGACCACCGCGCTTTCCTCGCCGAGGGCGCGCACGACGGCGACGTTGTCCTCCACCAGGTCGAGCATCCGATAGGCGTCGGTCGCGGCGGGCTTGGAGGAGCGGCCGTAGCCGCGTACGTCGATCGCCACCGCCCGGTACCCGGCCGCGGCGAGGGCCGGGAGCTGGCGGCGCCAGGAGTACCAGGACTCGGGGAAGCCGTGCACGAGCAGAACCAGCGGGCCACAGCCCTGCTCGACCAGGTGCAGGCGCCCGGCAGGCGCCTCGACGACGCGGTGGCGGAGTGCGGCGGTCGGCTCGGATCGCATGGGCGACTTCTCCTCGGTTCGCGGGCGGCGCGGGGGTACCCGTCGATCATGCGGCCCGGCGGCCACTCCGCGCGATCAGCGTTGCCGTTCCGGCAAGCTTGCAGGCCAGCGTTGACGCCCCCCCGCGGAGCCGGGGGAGTGGCACGTTCTCCTCGATGGCCTGACGTGGAAGCGTCAACGGATTGCTGCGCCAGTACTTCCTCTCAGTTGTCGCGGCGCCAGTAGGCGCCCAGGCCGTCAATGTCGTGAAGGGGCTCACTCACTCCCTTCGCCGCTCTCCAGTCGTGCACGGCAGCGGCGCACACCGGGATGTGGACGTCGTCGACGATGACGAAGCCGCCGGGCGACACCTTCGGGTAGAGGTGTTCCAGCGTCTGCTCGGCCGATTCGTACAGATCGCTGTCCAGGCGCAGCACCGCCAGTTGTTCGATGGGCGCGTCCGGCAGGCTCTCACCATCCCGGCAGGAACGTGACCTGGTCGTCCAGGAGGCCGTAGCGCGCGAAGTTGCTGCGCACGGTGGGCCAGTGACGGCGATCAGATCGTTGTAGCGGTCGGACGCCAGTTCCCGGTCACCCGCATGCGATGAGGCGGCCGCCGGGGGCATGCCCTGCAAGGAGTCGGCGACCCACACCGAACGGTCCCGCACCCCGTGCGCCATCAGCACCGCCCGCATGAAGATGCACGCGCCGCCCCTCCACACCCCGGTCTCGATGAGGTCCCCGGGCACTCCGTCGGCAAGCACGGTCTCCACACTCTCCTGGAGGTTGTCCAGGCGGCGAAGCCCGATCATGGTGCGGGCAACGCTGGGCCAGTCGATGCCGAGACGGCGGTTGATCTCGTCGTACTGCTCTCCGGGCGCCCATCGGGCGGGCACGGGCGGATCCTCGTAGATCGTGTTGCTGACGGTGCGCTTCATCAAGTCCAGTTAGAGAGAAGTCGGGTTCAGCGATCACCCCACCGGTCAGGGCGATGCTGACGAAGGGCAGATCCCTCAGCACACGGGTCTTCCCGGGCGCACCGCCGCGGGCCGGCGGAGCGACCGGAGGCAGACGCAGCAGGAGCAGGGCGTAGACAGCGCTGGTGGCGAAATTGACCAGGATGAGCAGGACGAAGGCGGGAAGCGTGCCGAGCGCCAGCATGACGCCCCCCAGGGCGCCGCCGGCGGTGAAGCCGATGGATCGGGCCGCCTGCTGCCTGCCGAGCTCCGCAATTCGCTTACTGTGATCTGCCAGCCCCATGACATAGACCTGGAAGACACCGACGCGGGCTTTGTCACAGGCGTCGGCCACCAGGACCACGGGGAGGAACGTCCAGAAGTCGCGAACACCGAGAAGCGCCACGAACGCCACGGCGCTGGTGACGGTGACGCCCACCAGGATCCGTCGAGGCCCGTGACGGTCGGCCAGACGGCCCCAGGGGGACGCCGACCACAAGCGCCAGGAGGCCGCCTGCAGTCGCGCCGACGGCGAACTCGGAGGCGCTCAGCCCACCGAATCTGGTGAGGTAGATGGTCCACACCGTGAACCAGGCTCCGTCCCCGGCGGACGTGACCGCTTGTCCCGCCGACAGGATCCTGAGCGGCGACGTCCAGTGCCGCCGGCGGCTCGCCGCCTCCGGTTCCCGTGTGCGCACCCCTGAGAATCTCCTTGTCGCCCGGTGTCGTGCAGGCCCCGGTCCCGGGAGCCCCGCGAGCAGGTCGTCGAGACTCATCTCGTCCGCTCCGGTGATGCCGGAGCAGTCCCACGGAAGGTCCGCACGGGGCGGACGGTCGCTGTCGTAGAGATAGGTCACGCGAAGTTCTCCCCTGCGGTCGATCGTGATGACGGGATGGTCGCGCAGGAAGTCGCGTACCTGCGGCGTGTCCTGGCGGGGGCCAACACCAGCCGTTTGCCCGCGAAATGGGTGCGCGGCACGACGATCCTCGGACGGAACTTGTCGGTACCGGCGGCATGGCCGCCGAGTAGTCGGCCCCGGCTGGGAGCCCCGCGCGCCCGGCCCTCCTTCTCTGCGTCCGGCAAGCTGTGGCCGGCCCGCGGCCGCCCAACCTCGCTCGCTCTGGCTCCGGGCGAGTTGTCCTGCCTCAGGCTGCCTTCCGGCAGGCCGCCACGCCACCCTGGCCACCACCGGGCAGCCCCCCGACGCCCCGAACGGGGACGTGGCCCTATGGACGGACCACACGCCGCACGTGGGTGCCGAACGGGCGGGCGGGCCACCACCAAGCGAATGTGGACGGCGATCTACTTTTTCGCTCCTTGGGAGCGTGGCTCAACTGAGTTTGTCGACTGCTGCCTTGTACGCGGCAGCCTGCGCAGGAGTGAGGTAATGGGAGACACGGACGAGGACGGTGCCG
>NZ_JBEOTD010000026.1:0-123948 GCF_040426375.1 Streptomyces sp. NPDC096012 | reverse complement strand
TGATCGCCGGAACGGCGTCCGCGGGCCTGCTGACGCTGGTGCTCATCCGCAGCCGGGCGGTGAAGAACCCGCTGTGGGCCTCGCTCGCCGGGGTCGCGCCCGTGCCGTGCCGTGCCGTGCCGTGCTCGCGCCCGTGCCGTGCCGTGCCGTGCCGTGCTCGCGCCCGTGCTCGTGCCGTGCCCGTGCTTGTGCCGTACCCGTGCCCGCCCCCGGTGGCCATGCGGCCCAGCCGCTGCGGCCTCGGATACGCGCGCCCGGGCCTCGCTGGATCCGAGCACGGCGGCGGCCGAGCACGCCCGCCCGCCGCACACTTCGGCTCTTCGTCCCAGGTCCCCGGTCCCACCCCGAATTGCGCCGAGCGGGTGGACCGGCGGCGGTGGTCCGACGGCACGGCCCGCGCGTGTGGCACGGTCGCCTCCGACGAACCAAGGGGAAGGCGGACGCAGACATGGCGAAGGTCGGACGGCTCCTCGTGGTCCTGCTGCTGACGATGCCGGCCGTCCGGACGGCGACGGCCGTCGCCGGACCGGCGCAGCCGACCTGGACGGGCAGTTGGGAGACCGCGCCGTCGGGGACCGCGCCCGCACTGCCCGGTGCCGCCGTCCGCAACGTCGTCCACCTCAGCGTCGGCGGCACCGCGGTACGCGTCCGGCTCGGCAACCGGCTGGGCACCGCGCCCCTGTACCTCGGCGCGGTCACCGTCGCCCTGCGCCGCGGGTCCGGACCCGACGCCGTGCCCGGCACCCTGCGCGTCGCCACCTTCCACGGCGCCCCCAGCGGCACCGTCCCACCGGGCCAGGACGTGGTCTCCGACCCGGTGCGGCTCTCCGTCCCGGCCGCCGCCGACCTGCTCGTCACGGTGTACACACCCGGCGACAGCGGGCCCGCCACCTACCACCGCACCGCCCTGCAGACCAGCTACCTGGCACCGACCGGCGCCGGCCGGGCCGCGGACGAGGACGGAACCGCGTACACGCGGACGACCAGCCGCTGGTACTACCTGACCGGCGTCGACGTCCAGGGCGACGCCCGCGGCAGCGTCGTCGCGTTCGGCGACTCCCTCACCGACGGCACGGGCTCCACCCCCGACGCCAACCACCGCTGGCCCGACCGGCTCGCCGAGGCCCTGCGCACCCAGCGGATCGGTGTCCTCAACGCCGGTATCGCCGGCAACCGCCTGCTGCACGAGGGCACCGGGCCCAGCGCCCTCACCCGGGCTGACGCCGACGCCCTGGACCGGGCCGGGGTGCGCGTCCTGGTCGTGTTCGAGGGCATCAACGACATCAAGGCCACCCCGGAGGGCGGGGACGCCGCCGCGTACACCGACGCGTACCGCGACCTCGTGGCGCGCGCCCACGCCCGCGGCATCCGCGTCGTCGGCGTCACCCTCACGCCGTACCGCGGCTATCCCGCGTACACGGCCTCCAACGAGGCCGTACGCAAGCGGGTGAACGCCTTCATCCGCACCGGCGGCGCATTCGACGCGATCGCGGACGCCGACAGCGCCGTACGCGACCCGGCGGACCCCAGCCGCATCCTGCCGGCCTACGACCCCGGCGACCACCTGCACTTCAACGACGCGGGCATGCGGGTCGTCGCCGACACCGTGCGCCGGGCCCTCGGCGAGCGTCCCTGGTAGTCCTTCGACCGCCCGGGCACCTGACCGAGGGCGCACCGGGCCACGCCCGGGCACACCGTGTGCATGCGGCCGTACCGGCACACCAGGCCGGACTCGACCGGTACTTGCGGCACCGGGGCACTGCGGCACTGCGGCCCCGCGGGGGCGGTACCGGTACTTGCGGCACCGGGGCACCGGGGTACGAGGCGGGGTGGCGCCGTGGGCGACGGCATGAAGCCAGGGCGGCGCCCAGCACGACGGCACGGCGGTACGGCCGCATGACGGTGCGGCGGCACGACGGCACGGCGGTGCGGCGGCATGACGGTGCGGCGGTACTGCGGTACGGCGGCGCGACGGAAGCTTCTTCGCGGCGCGACGGAGGGCGTCTTCGAGGCGCGACGGAAGGCGTCTTCAGGGTTCCGCCGGGCAGCCGCGGTGACGCACGGAACCCAACGCGTTCCAGCACCCGCCCCGTTCACCGCTCAGCGGGTCTCCTCCCGGGCCACCCAGCCCCGCTCGTAGGCGTGCCAGCCGAGTTGCATCCGGGTCGTCACCCCGGCCAGCTCCATCAGCCGCTTCACCCGGCGCTGCACGGTCCGCAGGCCCAGGCCGAGCTGTTTGGCCACGCTGGCGTCGGTGAGCCCCGCCAGGAGCAGCGACAGCACCTCCAGGTCGGTGGCGTCCGGGCCGTCCGGCTGCTCCTCGGCCACCCCCGAGGTACCCAGCCGCAGCGGCAGCGCGTCCCGCCACACCGATTCGAACAACCCGGCCAGCAGCTCCAGCAGCCCGCTGGCGTGCACCACCAGCGCGGCCGGCTCCGCCGTCCGCGAGGTCAGCGGCACCATCGCGAGCGAACGGTCGGCCACCACCAGCTTCGTCGGCACGCGGTCCACCACCCGTACCCGCTCGTCCCGGCCGAGCGCCGCCGTCAACTCGGTCAGCCCGTGCGGCAGATCCAGTACCGCCCGCTCGACCACCACCCGGTAGCGGACCCCGCGCCCGGCGGCCTGCTCCTCCGCGTCGTTCTCGATGCCGGAGACGACCACCGGGTTGCCGGTGACCAGCGCGCACACCTCCTCGGTGGCCCCCAGCTGCAACTGCAGGAAGCGCTGGGCGACCGCCGGGGCGCCGGTCACCACCTCCACCAGGTCGTGCACCGCCGGCTCGGCCGCCGCCGCCCGGTACTCCTCCGCGAGCAGCGCAGTCGCCAGCTCCGCCTTCTCCAGCTCGTGCCGCTGCTGGGTGAGCAGCGCGCCCAGCGCCATCCCGGGCGGGGCCGCCACCCAACGGCCCGGCCGTGCCGAGGACCGGGCCGCGAGACCCTGCCGCTCCAGCCAGCGCAGCGCCCGCTCGGTGTCCCGCTCGGCCAGCGTCAGGCGCCGCGCCAGATCGGCCACGTCGGCGGCGCCCACGGACACCAGCGCCCGGTACGCCGCCTCGTGCGTCTCGTCGAGCCCTATCGCTGCCAGCATCGACCCGCGTCCCTCCCTGTGCATCGGTCCACGTAGGCGGAGTGGCCTGGCGGAAACCGGCCACGGCGCAAACCCGCCGCAGCACATCATCGCCGTACCGGAGGTGACTCTGCCAAGGTGGCGGCACCGAGGACGCGCGGCCGTGCTCACGGCTCGCGGTGGCGTCCGGGAGATCGAGCCGCCAGCCGGCCGTCCGACCCGGCACCGCCGTGTCCCGGTCACCCCGAGCGTGGTCCCGGCCCGGACGTGTGCGAGCACACGAAGGGGATCCGGGCCGGGCCACTTCACACGTCGCCGGGCGGTCCTCCCGTGGGGGGTGGGGCCGTCCGGCGGCCACCAGCCGCCGCTCGTACGGCTGTTCACCTCGTCACTCGACACGCCGTTCGAGGTCGTCGAGTGCGTGGGATTTTTCCTGATGCCCCGTTTTCCCGCGGCCCGTGCGGTGGACAATCAGGAACATGGACCAGCAGGGGGGAAGGCCCGCCCGTCGCGAGGACGACTGGTGGGGGCAGCTGTACGACGACTCCACCACCGACACGGGTCCCACGGCCGCGCCGGATTCCCTGGACGACCGCTTCGCCTCGGCGAGGAAAGCGGTGACGGGGCGGCCGGGCGCGGCACCGGGACGCGGTTCGGGACCCGACGGCCAGGACGGCCAGGACGGACAGGGCCGACAGAGCGGACAGGACCGGCAGGGCGGAGAAGACGGCGCCGCCGACGACCGTAACGCCGCCGACGGCCGTAGGGCCGTCGAGGAGAGACCGGCACCCCGCGAACCGTCGGTCCCACCGCAACGCACCGCGCCCGCCCCGCCCTGGACGACGCCGACGACCGCGACGCCACCGACCGCGGACCCCGCCGCGCCACCGGCTCCGGCCCTGCCACCGGACCCCGCCGCGCCACGGGCACCGGCCCTGCCACCCGACTCCGCCCGGCCGACGAGGCCCGCCGCACCACCGGTCCCGCCACCGCCCACCGCCCCGCCACCGCCCACCGCCCCGCCACCGCCCACCGTCCCGCCCCCGGTGCCCGCCGACCCGCCGGCGCTCCCGAACGCCTGGTGGACGGAGGCGACGGCGGCACCCACACCGGACACAGAACCCCCGCCGGGCACAGAACCCGCACCGGGCACAGAACCCGCACCGGGCACAGACCCCTTGGCGCCCATGGGGCCCGCACACGCCGCAGAGCCCGTAGCGCCCGTAGAACCTGTACCGGCCGCAGATGCCCTGGCGCCCACCGGGGCCGCCCAGGCCACAGAGCCCGTGGCGCCTACAGAATCCGTACCGGCCGCTGAGCCCGAAGTACCCGCAGCGCCCGAAGCACCCGCAGAGCCCGAAGCACCCGCAGAGCCCGTACCGGCCGCAGATCCGCCGGCGCCCGCGGAGCCCGCCCAGGCCGCGGGGCCCGGAGCGTCCGCGGGACCCGTAACGCCCGCAGAACCCGTACGCGTAACGCCGGCAGAACCCGTACGCGTAACGCCGGCAGAACCCGTACGCGTAACGCCGGCAGAACCCGTACGCGTAACGCCGGCAGAACCCCTACGCGCAACGCCCGCAGAACCCGTACCGCCCGCAGAAGCGCCGGCGCCCGCTGCGCCCGCTGCGCCCGCGGCGGTCGACGGGCGGCGTTCACCGCTGGAGGGGCCTGAGGGGCAGGAGGGGCAGGAGGGGCAGGAGTCCTCCGTCTCCGTCGATTACGTGGGTTCCGGGCCGCCCACCTACGACCCCGAGCCCACCGCGCTGCCGGGCGCGGATCCGGACGGGCTCGCCGGGCTGGTCGCCGACACCGTGCTGGACGGCGCCCGGTACGGGGCCTGCACGCTGCGGGCGGTGTCGTTGCGCGGTGACTCCGCGCGGTACCGGGGGGATCCGCGCCGGGACTCGCTGCTCACCGTCCGCTTCGGCAGCGGGGAGCAGGCGCTCCTGCTGGTCGCGATGGCCACCGGCGCGCGGGCGACACCTGGCGCGCATCTGGCGGCGGCCGAGGCGTGCCGGTGGATCGGGCGGGCCGTGGGCCGCAGCCACCAGCGGCTGGTGGAGGATCTCCGGTCGGCCCGGCGCGGCGAGCTGAAGTCCGGCCTGCAACGTCTGACCGACCGCAGCCTCGGCAGGCTCCGGGCGAGCGCCGCCGAGCTGGGCGTCGCCCCGGAGGAGTACGCGGCGAGCCTGCGCTGCCTGCTGCTGCCCGCCGACCCGGACTGCCGGACGCGCGTCTTCTTCGGCGTCGGCGGCGGCGGGCTGTTCCGGCTGCGCGACGGCGCGTGGCAGGACCTCGAGCCGCGCGTGTCACCCACCGGGACCAGCGGCGCACCGGTCACCGGAGCCGGCTCTCCGCCGGCGCAGACCCCGGAGGGCGACCGGCTCACCCTCGACTTCGGCATCCCGACCCCGCCGAGCCCGTACGAGCCGTCCGCCGACGGGTCGGCCGCGCACGAGCGGACGGCGGCCGAGCCGCCCCGCGAGCCGTTCCTGTTCCGCGCCTCGGTAGCCCGGCCGGGTGACGCTCTCGTGATGTGCAGCGCGGGCCTGGCCGAGCCGCTGCGCGGTGAGCCCGCCCTCTGCGCCTACCTCGCCCGCCGCTGGTCCGGCCGGGCGGCGCCGGGCCTCGCCGCGTTCCTCGCCGACGCCCAGGTACGGGTGAAGGGCTACGCCGACGACCGCACGGCGGCGGCCGTGTGGGAGGCGTAACCGCCGTCCTTGTGGATTGATGGAACGGCAGGGCCGTATCCCGGGACAGCGAAGGGGCAGACGACAGCCATGGCCAGACAGAACGTTGCCGAGCAGTTCGTCGACATCCTCGTCCGCGCCGGGGTGCGCCGCATGTACGGCGTCGTCGGAGACAGCCTCAACCCGGTCGTGGACGCCATCCGCCGCAAGTCCGGCATCGACTGGGTCCACGTACGGCACGAGGAGACCGCCGCCTTCGCGGCCGGCGCCGAGGCCCAGATCACCGGCAAACTGGCGGCGTGTGCCGGATCCTGCGGCCCGGGCAACCTGCATCTGATCAACGGCCTGTACGACGCCCACCGCTCCATGGCCCCGGTGCTCGCCCTGGCCTCGCAGATCCCGTCCAGCGAGATCGGGCTCGGCTTCTTCCAGGAGACGCACCCGGACCGGCTCTTCCAGGAGTGCAGCCACTACAGCGAGCTGATCTCCAGCCCCAGGCAGATGCCCCGGCTGCTGCAGACCGCGATCCAGCACGCGGTGGGGCAGAGCGGCGTCAGCGTGGTCTCCCTGCCGGGCGACATCGCCGCCGAGCCCGCCCCGGAGAAGGCCGCGCAGAGCGCCCTGGTCACCTCCCGGCCCACTATCCGCCCCGGCGACGCCGAGATCGACCGGCTGGTGGAGATGATCGACGGGGCCGGCAAGGTCACCCTGTTCTGCGGCAGCGGCACGGCCGGAGCGCACGCCGAGGTCATGCGGTTCGCGGAGCTGATCAAGTCCCCGGTGGGGCACGCCCTGCGCGGCAAGGAATGGATCCAGTACGACAATCCGTACGACGTCGGGATGAGCGGCCTGCTCGGCTACGGCGCCGCCTACGAGGCCACCCACGAGTGCGACCTGCTGATCCTGCTCGGCACCGACTTCCCGTACAACGCCTTCCTGCCGGACGACGTGCAGATCGCCCAGGTCGACGTGCGGCCCGAGGTACTGGGCCGGCGCTGCCGGCTCGACCTCGCCGTGTGGGGGGACGTCCGCGAGACCCTGCGCGCTCTGATCCCGCGGGTGAAGGAGAAGACGAACCGGCGGTTCCTCGACAAGATGCTGAAGAAGCACGCCGACGCGCTGGAGGGCGTGGTCAAGGCGTACACCCGGAAGGTCGAGAAGCACGTCCCGATCCACCCCGAGTACGTGGCGGCCGTCCTCGACGAAGTCGCCGACGACGACGCGGTGTTCACCGTGGACACCGGTATGTGCAACGTGTGGGCCGCCCGGTACATCTCGCCCAACGGCCGCCGCCGGGTGATCGGTTCGTTCTCCCACGGCTCGATGGCGAACGCGCTGCCCATGGCGATCGGCGCGCAGTTCACCGACCGGCGCCGGCAGGTGGTCTCCATGTCCGGCGACGGCGGGTTCTCCATGCTGATGGGCGACTTCCTGACGCTCGTGCAGCACGACCTGCCGGTCAAGGTCGTGCTGTTCAACAACTCCTCGCTCGGCATGGTCGAGTTGGAGATGCTGGTCGCGGGCCTGCCCTCGTACGGCACGGCGAACGCCAACCCGGACTTCGCCGCCGTCGCCCGGGCCTGCGGCGCCTACGGGGTGCGGGTGGAGAAGCCCAAGCAGCTCGAAGGCGCCCTCAAGGACGCCTTCAGGCACAACGGGCCGGCGCTGGTGGACGTCGTCACCGACCCCAACGCCCTGTCCATCCCGCCGAAGATCAGCGCCGAGATGGTCACCGGGTTCGCGCTCTCCGCCTCCAAGATCGTGCTGGACGGCGGGGTCGGCCGCATGCTCCAGATGGCCCGCTCCAACCTCCGCAACGTGCCGCGCCCCTAGCGCGGGAGCGCTCAGCCGGTCCACGACACCTCGCGGCGCTGCCCGCGGCGGCCGGACGATCTTCCACAGCGGGACGGCGGACATCTACGGCGCGTACCCCCTCGCGGGCGCCGTCAGGGGGCGGATTTCGGCCAGTTTCACGAACCGTGACGACATGCCGACCGACCGTGCCGAGTGCAGCCGCGCCCCCTCCACGGGGCGTCAGTGGCGCCCAGCAGGGGTCCAGGAGTCCGCCGTGCGGGGGGCCGCACGACCCCCGCACCCGGCGCGGCGCCCGGCCACCGTGGCCGAACCGCCGGTCCTGGGGCATGCGCCATGACTGCCTGTGAGCCCGCTGGGCAAGCATCCTCCGTGAACGTGTTCGACCAGGAGGGGCAGGGACCGGCGGCGTGCGGGCGGGGGTCATGAAGAGGCAGGCGCGAGGGGGCGGTCCCGTGGTCATCGGGGCCTCCTCGGCGAAGGCGGGGGAAGAGACCGACACCATCACGGAAACCGACACCATCACGGAAGACGCGTACCGGCTCCGGCGCAGGCTGGGCCGGGCGGATCTCAGGGCGGTGCCCGCGGCCCGCCGGGAGTTGCGCGAACTGCTGCGGCACTGGGGGAAGCCGGGCCGCTCGGAGATAGCCGAACTGCTCACCAGTGAACTCGTCACCAACGCACTCGTCCACACCGACGACGACGCCGTCCTGACGGCCGTCGTGGATCCCGGCGGACTCCGGGTGGAGGTAAGGGACTTCGTGGCCCGCAGACCCGAGCTGCACGGCCCGGAGACGGACGACGACACCCACGGCCGCGGCATGGTGCTGGTGCAGTCCCTCGCGGACGCCTGGGGGGTACGGCCGCACGAGCTGGGCAAGTCGGTGTGGTTCGAACTCGGCGCCGAGGCGGCCTGAGGGAGCGGGACGGGTGACGGGACGGGGGCGTGACCCGTGGTCACGCCCCCGTCCCGAGGTGTGCGCCGGGCCGCCCGGTTCTCCGGGGGCACCGGACGGTCAGCCGAACTGCTGCTCCAGGTCCTTCAGCTTGCGCTCCAGGGAGTCCAGGCGCGGCAGCGCCATGGTGTCGTCCTCCGCGGTGAGGTCGACCGCCACCGGCTCAGAGACGCCGCTGCGGACCGGCTGCAGGGAGGGCCGGTGGCGTACGGGCAGTTGCTCCGCGGTCGATATGGCAGGCTCCGCGGTCGCGGGAGCGGGCCCGCGCTCGACCGCCTGCACCTCGACCCCCCGGGAAGCCCGGCCGACGAAACGGTGGCCCCGGCTGATGGCCTTCAACTGGGCACGCTCCACCCGCTGCTGGTCGCGCCGCCGCTGGCGGGTCTCCTCCTTCTGCCGCTTGTCGTCGCGAACCTCCTCGACCGCCTCGTCGAGGCTGCGCACGCCCTCCAGGAGCATCAGCGACCAGGCCCCGTAGGTCTCCCGGGGTGCGCGCAGCCAGCGGACGATGCGGATCTGCGGCAGCGGACGCGGGACCAGGCCCTGCTCGCGGAGCGCGGCCCGGCGGGTCTGCTTCAGCGCCCGGTCGAACAGGACGGCCGCCGACAGGGACATGCCGGAGAAGAACTGCGGTGCGCCGTCGTGCCCCGCGCCCCGGGGGGCGTGCACCCAGTTGAACCAGGCCGCCGCCGCGGCGAACAACCACACCAGTATCCGGGAGCCGAGGGCCGCGTCGCCGTGGCTGGCCTCACGCACCGCGAGCACGGAGCAGAACATCGCCGCACCGTCCAGGCCGAACGGCACCAGGTACTGCCAGCCGCCGGTCAGTCCGAGGTTCTGCTCGCCGAAGCCGACCAGGCCGTGGAAGGACAGGGCTGCCGCCACCGCCGCACAGCAGAACAGGAGCACGTAGGAGGCCGTGCCGTAGATGGCCTCCTTGCGCCTGCGGCGCTCCTCGCTGCGCTCCCACGAGTCGTCCGCGCTCGCGTTCTCCCCGGAGGGGCGCTTGCCGCGCGCGAGCACCGCCACCGCCGCCAGCACGCCCAGGAGCAGCACGGCGCCCGGAAGCAGCCAGTTCAGCGATATGTCGGTCAGTCTCATCACGGGTCCCTTGCATTGGGATGGGGCGTAACGCCCGCCATAGTGGCCCACTCCCGACGGCCCTCAGGGGGTTTCGGGGCAAGAGGCCGCCAATAAGGTGCAAGGGAGATGCCCAGGGCGGCTTTCTGCTCGAACTGCCGCGTGAGGGGCGGGAGTTGAGTTCGAATAAGACTACCCGTACGGGTGGTTCCTCGGAAAGTTCCTGCGACAAGTGAGGAAGTTGTGAATCCGCAGTCCGAGGTCCCGTCCTGCGGGCGGGTGGTCCGATCGCGATGATCTTAGTGGACGCGGAGCCGTGCTCCGTCCCTGACGGCCACTCAAGCGGCCGCGGCAGCCGCGAGCTTGACGATCCGGTCGCTGTCGCAGGTGCGCGGGCAGGTGGCGCAGGTGTCCTCGGGGGCCACGGTGTAGAACATGCAGCAGCTGACCCGGTCCCGGGTGGGCAGCGGCCGGCCGTCCGGACCGGTCAGCTCCCGGAAGGCGGCGGAGCCCGCGTACGGTTCGGTGGCGCCGGGCAGCAGCAGCTCCAGTTCCCGTACGGCCCGCGCCTCCTCGGTGCCGCCGAGGACGCCGGCGACGTACCAGAGCCCCTCCACGACCTCGTCGGTCGCCATGCCCCACAGGGCCCGCCCGCGCCGCCGCATGCGGGGCCCGAAGGCGGCCAGCACGGGTGCCAGGTGTTCGGCGACGGCCGCCCGCACCTCGCCGCGCAGGGCTTCCTCGCCGGCTACGACGACGGCGCCGGGCAGCGCCGCCGCGGGGTCGTCCGGCAGGCAGGCGAAGGCGCGGGGGCGCACCGCCATGCGGCCGGCGGCGCGGTCGTACGAGACGTCGACCACGGGCAGCCGGGGGACCCGGCGGTGCAGGAACCACGGCACGGTGATCGTCAGACAGGCCGGCCAGGCGTAGCGGTGCAGGCCGAAACCCGCGAGGACGTCCGGGCGGGCGGGTCGTCCGTGGTCCCGCAGCACCTGCGCGTCGTCCCAGGCGAGGAAGGCGTCGAGGTCGGCGCCGCCCGCCGCGAGCCCGGCGGCGCCGACCCAGCCGCCGCCGTGCGGCAGCGGCTGCGCAGGGTCCAGGAGGGACACGTCGAGGAACCCGGAGCAGGCCTCGCCGAGGCGGGCGTAGGCGGCGGCGAGCGGCGAGGCCGCAGCGGGCATGGCGGAACCACTCCTCCGGGTCACGGCCGGGCTGCACAGGCAAGGCTTACCTTATCCACCGCTCGGGAATTTGACCTACCGCCCGGTACCTCTAAGGTGCTTGACGGACAGGTGACAACACGTCGTTAATGACCCCAAGTACCGACAAGCCGCCAGGAGGACCCGTGAAGCAGGGCGTGCAGGACTCCGCCGGCCCGGGCATACCGCGGGCCGGTGCGGCGGGCATGGCCCGGGTGCCGGCCCAGCAGCGCGCCGCGGACGCCCTGGACGGGGTGCGCGAGCGCGACACCCCGACGCACGGGGTGCGGGGCGAGCACACGCACGCCGAGCGGCCCCTTCCCGGGGCGCGGCCGCCCGTGCAGCGCAGCTCGGTGCGCGGGCAGATCCTGGACGCGCTGCGCACGGCGCTGGTGGCCGGCGAGCTGAAGCCGGGCGAGGTGTACTCGGCCCCGGTCCTCGGCGATCGCTTCGGTGTCTCCGCCACGCCCGTGCGGGAGGCCATGCAGCAGCTCGCGCTGGAGGGCGCCGTCGAGGTCGTGCCCAACCGCGGCTTCCGGGTGATCGAGCGGGGGGCGCGGGAACTGGCCGAGCTGGCGGAGGTGCGGGCGCTGATCGAGGTGCCGGTGATGCTGCGGCTCGCCCGGAGCGTGGCCGCGGAGCGGTGGGCCGAGCTGCGTCCGCTCGCGGAGGCGACGGTGCGGGCGGCCGCGTCCGGCTGCCCCGCCGCGTACGCGGAGTCCGACCGCGCCTTCCACGTGGCGCTGCTCGGTCTGTCGGGCAACGTGCAGCTGGTCCGGATCACCGAGGACCTCCACCGGCGCTCCCAGTGGCCGCTGGTCGGTGGGCCGGTACGGCACCGGCGGGCCGACCTCGTCGCGGACGCGGCGGAGCACGTCGCAATGCTGGAGGCGTTGATCGCTGGGGAGCCGGACGTGGTGCGGCGTCTGGTGGGGGAGCACTTCGCGGGCGCGAGCTGAGCGCCGCCGGATCCTCGCCGTACCCCTTCCCGCCCTCCCCGGCCGCGGACCGTCGTGCCCACCCGCCCGGCTCCCCGCGCCCCTTCCGCTGGCCCCGCCCGCCGCGCGGCCGGCCGCCCGCTGCCGGGCCTTCGCCGTGGCCTCGTGTACGCCGTCCTCCGGCCGTGGGCCCGTGGTGGCCGGTCGCCCGGTTCCTCGCGCCCCTTCCGCTGGCCCCGCCCGCTTAGGCCGTGGCCGCGCCCGGGGTGGGTGGGAGGAGCTGGCGGGAGAGCCAGGTGGGTACGCCGCCGAGGAGGCGGAAGAGGCGGCCGGCCTCCTCGCGGAGCCGGGACGCCTCCGGTTCTGACTCCGCGTCGGCGAGCGAGGCCAGCGCGGGTGCCGTACCCACCAGGTAGCCCAGCTCCTCCCGGATCCGCAGCGACTCGGCGAAACCGTGCCGCGCCTCGGCCAACTCCCCCTCGCGCAGGGCGAGTCCGGCGAGGTGGCGCCAGGTGAAGGACAGCAGCAGCTGGTCGGCGTGGGCCGCGGCACCCGCGTGCGCCCGGCGGTACGCGGCCCGGGCCGCCTGCGGGGAGCGTGTCAGGTTCTCGGCCAGCAGCCCCCGGCGGAAGTCCAGCAGGGGCCGCCCGGCCGCCCCCGGAGGGATCAGCGCCGCCGCCCGCCCCAGCGCGGCCCGCGCCTCGTCGGCCCGGTCGCGCACCCCGTGCAGCGTCGACGCGTAGGCGAGCTGGCCGCGTTCGCAGGCCGCGGCACCCCGCTCCTCGTCGCCGTGCGCGAGCGCCTCCGCCGTCCGCAGGGCGTCCTCCGCCTCCGCCCAGCCCCGCTCGGTGTACAGGCACCGTTCGACCAGCAGGGTGGCCCGCTGCAACGCCGTCGCCGGGGTGTCGGGCGGCAGCAGGGCCGCCGCGTCGGCCCAGCAGGCCCGCGAGCGCAGCCGCCATACCGCGGTCTGGAGAGGATCGTCACCGGCGGTCGTTCCGTTACCAGACATGGCGGTATGCGCCACGTTGCCCTCCCCGAGCACGCCGTCGAGCTGTTGAGTGGTGGCGGCATTCCAGCACCTATCGCGGGCCGGGCCAAGAGGGTGGGTGAAAGATTTCACAAAGTGGCGGCCGCGGGAGTGACCGGGTTCGGCCGCTCCGCGACCCCGCTGACCTCAGCTCATGCGCAGAGCGAGGAAGAAGTCGAGCTTGTCCTCCAGCCGGGAAAGATCCCGTCCCGTCAACTGCTCGATCCGCCCGACCCGGTAACGCAGTGTGTTGACGTGCAGGTGGAGACGGGTGGCGCAGCGGGTCCAGGAGCCGTCGCAGTCGAGGAACGCCTCCAGGGTCGGGATCAGCTCCGCCCGGTGCCGGCGGTCGTAGTCCTTCAGGGGGTCCAGCAGGCGCGCCGTGAACGCGCGGCGCACGTCGTCGGGGACGAACGGGAGCAGCAGGACGTGCGAGGCCAGCTCCTGGTGGCCGGCGGCGCAGACCCGGCCGGGGCGGGCGGCGGCCACCCGGCGGGCGTGCCGGGCCTCCTCCAGCGCCCCGCGCAGCCCCTCCGCGGAGTGCACGGCCGCGCTGACCCCGAGGGTGAGCCGCCCGTCGTCGTTCAGGCCCGCCGACAGCGGTTCGCGCACCGACTGCAGCAGTGAATCGGCCAGCAGACCGGATTCCGAGCCGTCGTGCTCGGAGGAGACGGCGGGCAGCGGGACCAGGGCGATCGCCTCGTCGCCGGTGTGCGCGACCGCGATGCGGTCGGACGGCTCGGGGCCGGTCGCCAGCGGGTCGGCCAGCACTTCCTCCAAGAGGGACTGGGCGACCGGACCGCCCTCGATCTCCTCGCCCTCCCACTCCACCCGGGCCACGACGACCTGCCAGTGCGGGGCCGCCCCCAGGCCCGGCAGCAGCACCGGCGCGGCCACCCGCAGCCGGGCCGCGATCTCGGCGGGCGCGGCGCCCGTCTGGACCAGCTCCAGCACCTCCTGGGCGAGCCGGCGCCGCACCGTACGGGCCGCGTCCCGGCGGTCGCGCTCGACCGCGATCAGCTGGGTGACGCCCTGGAGGAGGTCCATGCGCTCCTCGGGCCAGTCGCCGGCGTCCGCCTCGACGGCCAGCAGCCAGTCCGACAGGACCGTCTCGCGCACGTCCCGGGAACGGCCGGAGGAGCGGATCGGGAACAGCGAGTACGTCGCACCGCCCAGCAGGAACCGGTGCGGGCCGCGCCGGCCGGTGCGGACGGCGGCCAGGTGCTCGGCGGCGAGCTTCGCGCAGGTCTCGGCGGGCAGCGCCGGACCCGCCTCCTTCGAGCCCGCGATCAGCCGGCCGGTCGGCGAGAGCACCCAGGCCTGCAGGTCCAGGTCGGAGCCGAGCAGGTCCAGCACCACGTCCGGCCCGCCGCCCGCCGGACCCGAGGTCATCATCCGGCGGTGCCGGTCCACCACGGCCGCCAGGTCGCCGGCCCGCTCGCTGGAGACCTGCCGTACGACGTGCTCGGTGATCGTCGCGAACGCCACCGACTCGTGCACCGCGAACAGCGGCAGCCGGTGCCGCGCGCAGGCCAGCACCAGGTCGTCCGGCACATCGCCCAACTCGGCCTCGCCCGCCGCGAGAGCCGCCACACCGGCCTGCACGAGGATGCGGACGAAGGGTTCGGAGTCGTGGGCGTCCCGGCGCCAGGCCAGGCCGGTGAGCACCAGTTCACCGCCGGAGAGGTAGCGGGTGGGGTCGCGCAGGTCGGTGGTCATGACGCCGCGGACCGAGCGGTTCAGCTCGTCCTCGCCGCCGAGCAGCCGCAGGCCCAGCGCGTCGGTGTCCAGCAGTGCGCGCAGCCGCATCTCGTCGCCGCCGTTCTTTTGTCTCGAAACCTACGATGGATCTTGGAGGGTGACGGAGGAGCCACCCGGAACCGGACGCGCGGGGACGCACTCCGGGGCCTCCGTGCCGTTTCCTGCGTTTCCCCAGAGAAACCGGGAGGTTGCCGGGGACCTCCGTTCATACGAATCTACAAGATGCTCACCTTGGCCAGCGAACTCCTTCATGGTTTCGGTGACTGACCCCGCTGGAGCAGTGGGCGGTGTACTGAGTCCACTCCGCGTTAACAGGACATGAACGAGCCGGGCCCGCCGCACACGGATTGGCTCAATCTGGACGACCCACGAGACGAAGAAGAGAGCCGGTCATGGACTTCCTTCGCCCCGCCAGCTGGGAGGAGGCGCTCGCCGCGAAGGCCGAGCACCCCACCGCTGTGCCGATTGCGGGTGGCACCGACGTGATGGTCGAGATCAACTTCGACCACCGCCGGCCCGAGTACCTGCTCGACCTCAACCGCATCGGCGACCTCCTCGAGTGGGAGGTCGGCGAGGACACCGTGCGGCTGGGTGCCTCCGTCCCGTACACCAGGATCATGGAGAGTCTCCGTGCCGAGCTGCCGGGCCTCGCGCTCGCCTCGCACACGGTCGCCTCCCCGCAGATCCGCAACCGCGGCGGCGTCGGCGGCAACCTGGGCACGGCCTCGCCCGCCGGTGACGCCCACCCCGCCCTCCTCGCGGCCGGCGCCCAGGTCGAGGTCGAGTCGGCCGCCCGGGGCACCCGGTTGATCCCGATCGACGAGTTCTACACCGGCGTCAAGCGCAACGCCCTCCAGCCCGACGAGCTGATCCGCGCCGTCCACGTGAAGAAGGCGGACGGCCCGCAGCAGTACTCGAAGGTCGGCACCCGCAACGCGATGGTCATCGCCGTGTGCGCCTTCGGTCTCGCCCTGCACCCCGAGACCCGCACCGTCCGGACCGGCATCGGCTCCGCCGCCCCGACCCCGGTGCGCGCCAAGGCCGCCGAGGAGTTCCTGAACGCGGCCCTGGAAGAGGGCGGCTTCTGGGACAACGGAAAGATCATCACCCCGTCGGTCGCCAAGCAGTTCGCGGACCTGTGCTCCGGCGCCTGCAACCCGATCGACGACGTCCGGGGCACCGCCAGCTACCGCCGCCACGCGGTCGGCGTCATGGCCCGCCGGACGCTCACCTGGACCTGGGAGTCGTACCGCGGTACCCGCCGCGCATCTGAGGGAGCTGCGTAATGCGCGTCAATTTCACCGTGAACGGACGCCCGCAGGAGGCCGACGACGTCTGGGAGGGCGAGTCCCTGCTGTACGTCCTGCGCGAGCGCCTCGGCCTGCCGGGTTCGAAGAACGCCTGCGAGCAGGGTGAGTGCGGCTCCTGCACGGTCCGTCTGGACGGCGTGCCCGTGTGTTCCTGCCTGGTCGCGGCCGGCCAGGTCGAGGGCCGCGAGGTCGTGACCGTCGAGGGCCTCGCCGACTACGCCAGGCAGCGCGCCGAGGGCGCCTGCGCGAGCGGCGCCTGCGGCACGACGCTGCAGGACGCCCAGCAGTGGCAGGCCAAGGGCGGCACCGACTCGCAGACCGGCGAGGGCACCGAACTCTCCGCCGTCCAGCAGGCGTTCATCGACGCCGGCGCCGTCCAGTGCGGCTTCTGCACCCCGGGCCTGCTCGTCGCCGCCGACGAGATGCTGGAGCACAACCCCAACCCGACCGACGCGGACATCCGCGAGGCGCTGTCGGGCAACCTGTGCCGCTGCACGGGCTACGAGAAGATCATGGACGCGGTCCGTCTTGCGGCCGCACGTCAGTCCGAGGGGGTCTGACATGCCGACGAACGGCGCCCCTACGAAGATCACGCAGGGCTCGAAGACCAAGGGCGGCATCGGTGAGTCCACGCTCCGCCCCGACGGCACCCTGAAGGTCACCGGCGAGTTCGCGTACTCGTCCGACATGTGGCACGAGGACATGCTGTGGGGCCAGATCCTGCGCTCCACCGTCGCCCACGCCGAGATCCTGTCGATCGACACCGGCGAGGCCCTGGCCATGCCCGGTGTCTACGCCGTCCTGACCTACGACGACCTGCCCACCGAGGTGAAGAACTACGGCCTGGAGATCCAGGACACCCCGGTCCTCGCGCACGGCAAGGTACGCCACCACGGCGAGCCGGTCGCGCTCGTCGCCGCCGACCACCCGGAGACGGCCCGCCGCGCCGCCGCCAAGATCAAGGTGGAGTACAGGGAGCTGCCCGTCATCACCGACGAGGCCTCCGCGACCGCGCCGGACGCGATCCTCGTCCACGAGGGCCGCGACGACCACCACTCCGGCCACGTGCCGCACCCGAACATCGTCCACCGCCAGCCGATCATCCGGGGCGACGCCGACGAGGCCGCCAAGAGGGCGGACGTGATCGTCAGGGGCGAGTACACCTTCGGCATGCAGGACCAGGCCTTCCTCGGCCCCGAGTCCGGCCTCGCCGTGCCCGAGGAGGACGGTGGCGTCCACCTCTACATCGCCACCCAGTGGCTGCACTCGGACCTCAGGCAGATCGCGCCCGTGCTCGGCCTGCCCGAGGACAAGGTGCGCATGACGCTGTCCGGCGTCGGCGGCGCGTTCGGCGGCCGCGAGGACCTGTCGATGCAGATCCACGCCTGCCTGCTGGCGCTGCGCACCGGCAAGCCGGTCAAGATCGTCTACAACCGGTTCGAGTCCTTCTTCGGGCACGTCCACCGCCACCCGGCCAAGCTCTCCTACGAGCACGGGGCGACCAAGGACGGCAAGCTCACGCACATGAAGTGCCGGATCGTCCTGGACGGCGGCGCCTACGCCTCCGCCTCCCCGGCGGTCGTCGGCAACGCCTCCTCGCTGAGCGTCGGCCCGTACGTGGTCGACGACGTCGACATCGAGGCCATCGCCCTCTACACCAACAACCCGCCCTGCGGCGCCATGCGCGGCTTCGGCGCGGTCCAGGCGTGCTTCGCCTACGAGGCGCAGATGGACAAGCTGGCGGCGAAGCTCGGCATGGACCCGGTGGAGTTCCGCCGGCTGAACGCGATGGAGCAGGGCACCGTCATGCCGACGGGCCAGCCCGTCGACTCGCCCGCCCCGGTCGCCGAACTGCTGCGCCGCGTCAAGGCGATGCCGATGCCGCCCGAGCGCCAGTGGGAGTCCAGCGAGGGCGCCGACGTACGGCAGCTGCCCGGCGGCCTGTCCAACACCACGCACGGCGAGGGCGTCGTACGCGGGGTCGGTTTCGCGGTGGGCATCAAGAACGTCGGCTTCTCCGAGGGCTTCGACGACTACTCCACCGCCAAGGTGCGCATGGAGGTCGTGGGCGGCGAGCCGGTCGCGACCGTGCACACCGCGATGGCGGAGGTCGGCCAGGGCGGTGTCACCGTCCACGCGCAGATCGCCCGCACCGAGCTGGGGGTCGCCCAGGTGACCATCCACCCGGCCGACACCCAGGTGGGTTCGGCGGGTTCGACCTCGGCCTCCCGGCAGACGTACGTCACCGGTGGCGCCGTGAAGAACGCCTGCGAGCTGGTCCGCGAGAAGGTCCTCGACCTCGGCCGGCGCAAGTTCGGCTCCTACCACCCGGCCTGGGCGACCGCCGAACTCCTGCTGGAGGGCGGCAAGGTCGTCACCGACGGCCGCGAGGTCCTCGCCGACCTCGTCGAGGTCCTGGAGGGCGAGGCCGTCGAGATCGAGGCGGAGTGGCGGCACCGGCCGACCGAGGCCTTCGACCTGCGCACCGGGCAGGGCCACGGACACGTCCAGTACTCCTTCGCCGCGCACCGGGCGGTCGTCGAGGTCGACACCGAACTCGGCCTGGTCAAGGTCATCGAACTGGCCTGCGCCCAGGACGTCGGCAAGGCGCTCAACCCGCTCTCCGTCATCGGCCAGATCCAGGGCGGTACGACCCAGGGCCTGGGCGTCGCCGTGATGGAGGAGATCATCGTCGACCCCAAGACCGCGAAGGTCAGGAACCCCTCCTTCACGGACTACCTGATCCCGACGATCCTCGACACGCCGACCATCCCGGTCGACGTCCTCGAACTCGCCGACGACCACGCCCCGTACGGGCTGCGCGGCATCGGCGAGGCCCCGACCCTGTCGTCCACCCCGGCCGTCCTCGCGGCGATCCGGAACGCGACCGGGCTGGAGCTCAACCGCACTCCGGTACGGCCCGAGCACCTCACGGGAACCGCGTAACACCCGCAGCTCTCCGGGCGGCGCAGGGAACGTCACACACTCCGCCGCGCCGCCCGGAGGAACCCTCTTCGAGTTCCGCTCCGCTCGCGGTCCTTGAAGTACCCGGAATCTCGTTCGCCTCGGGCCGTCCCCCGGGTCGTCCATTCCCAAATCCCGTGACCGCCGAGGCGGTCGGACGGGTGCCCCTGTGAACCTTGGGAGATGGCACCATGACCCAGCAGTCAGTGGAGCCCAGGACCGCAGCCGACGACGCCGCCGATGGCAGTCGCGTCCCGGCAGGGCGGTCCTGGCTCGACCGGTACTTCCACATATCCAGAAGAGGATCCACGGTCGCGCGTGAGGTGCGCGGCGGCATCACCACCTTCATGGCGATGGCGTACATCCTCCTGCTCAACCCCCTCATCCTGTCCGGCAAGGACGCGGCGGGGGACACGCTCGGCCAGAAGGCGCTGATCACCGCGACCGCGTTCGCGGCGGCCTTCACCACGCTGCTGATGGGTTTCGTCGGCAAGGTGCCGCTGGCGCTCGCCGCCGGGCTGTCCGTCTCCGGCGTGCTGTCCTCGCAGGTCGCCCCGGCGATGACCTGGCCGCAGGCCATGGGCATGTGCGTGATGTACGGCGTCGTCATCATGCTGCTGGTCGTCACCGGTCTGCGCGAGATGATCATGAACGCGATCCCGCTCGCGCTCAAGCACGGCATCACGATGGGCATCGGCCTGTTCATCGCGCTCATCGGCTTCTACAAGTCCGGCTTCGTGCACCAGGGCAAGGCGACCCCGCTCGCCCTCGGCCCGGCCGGTGAACTCGCCGGCTGGCCGGTCCTGCTCTTCGCCGGCACCCTGCTGCTGATCTTCATGCTGCAGGCCCGGAACGTCCCCGGTGCCATCCTCATCGGCATCGTCTCCGGCACCGTCGTGGCCGCCGTCCTGAACGGACTCGGCGTCATCGACCCCGGGCAGTGGGCCAACGGGGCCCCCGAACTGCACGGCACCGCGGTCTCGATGCCCGACTTCTCGCTCTTCGGACACGTGGAGTTCGGCGGCTGGGGCAAGGTCGGCGCGATGACGGTCGGCATGATCGTCTTCACGCTCGTGCTCGCCGGCTTCTTCGACGCGATGGCCACCATCATCGGCGTCGGCACCGAGGCCAACCTCGCCGACGACAAGGGCCGTATGCCGGGCCTGTCCAAGGCGCTGTTCATCGACGGCGCCGGCGGCGCCGTCGGCGGTGTGGCGGGCGGTTCCGGGCAGACGGTGTTCATCGAGTCGGCCACCGGCGTCGGCGAGGGTGCCCGCACCGGCCTGGCCTCCGTCGTCACCGGACTGTTCTTCGCCGCCTGCCTGTTCTTCACCCCGGTCACCGCGATCGTCCCGCAGGAGGTCGCCTCCGCCGCCCTGGTCGTCATCGGCGCCATGATGCTGATGAACGCCCGGCACGTGGACTGGGCCGACCGCGCGACCGCCATCCCGGTCTTCCTGACCGTCGTCCTCATGCCGTTCACGTACACCATCACCAGCGGTGTCGCCGCGGGCGTCATCTCCTACGTGGCCATCAAGACCGCCCAGGGCAAGGCACGTGAGATCGGCGCCTTCATGTGGGGTCTGGCGGTCATCTTCCTGGTCTACTTCGCCCTTCATCCCATCGAGAGCTGGCTGGGCGTGCACTAGGCCCTGTCTGACCATTCGCGTCTGCCGCGCGACGCCCTGCACGCACTCTCGCCGCACCGGCCCCGGACCCGAGTACGTCCGGTACGAGCGCCTGGGGCCGGCACGCCGAGAGCACGCACCTGACGCCGCGCGGCCGCCCTCCGGGCGACGACGCGAATCGTCAGACAGGACCTGGCCGCCCCGCCCGGAGCCCCCGCAACCCGTGAGGAGACCGACAGATGCTGGACATCGCCGAGGAGCTGAACCGGTGGGTCGAGCAGGGCCGTGACTTCGCCGTCGCCACCGTGGTGGCCGTCGGGGGCAGCGCCCCGCGCCAGCCCGGCGCCGCTCTCGCGGTGGACGCCGAGGGCACGGCCATCGGATCGGTCTCCGGCGGCTGCGTGGAGGGCGCCGTGTACGAGTTGTGCCGGCAGGCGCTCGAGGACGGGGAAACCGTCCTCGAACGCTTCGGCTACAGCGACGAGGACGCCTTCGCCGTCGGCCTGACGTGCGGCGGCGTCATCGACATCCTCGTCACGCCGGTCCGGGCGGACGGTCCCGCCCGGCCGGTGCTCGCGGCCGCCCTGGCCGCCGCCGCGCGTGGGGATGCGGCGGCGGTCGCGCGGATCGTGGACGGCCCGGCCGAGCTGCGGGGCCGGGCCCTCCTGGTCCGCTCCGACGGATCCTGGCAGGGGGGCTTCGGCGCCCACCCCGAGCTGGACCGCACGGTCGCCGCCGAGACCGGCGCCTTCCTGGACGCGGGCCGTACCGGCACCCTGGAGATCGGCGAGCGGGGCTCGCGCTGCGGCGCCCCGCTCACCGTCCTGGTCGAGTCCTCCGTCCCCGCGCCCCGGATGATCGTCTTCGGCGCGATCGACTTCGCCTCGGCTCTCGTCCGGGTCGGCACGTTCCTGGGCTACCGCGTCACGGTGTGCGACGCCCGCCCGGTGTTCGCCACCCGCGCCCGCTTCCCGGAGGCCGACGAGATCGTCGTCGAGTGGCCGCACAGGTACCTGGAGCGCACCGAGGTCGACGGCCGGACCGTCCTGTGCGTCCTCACCCACGACGCCAAGTTCGACGTACCGCTGCTCGAACTGGCCCTGCGGCTGCCGGTCGCCTACGTCGGCGCGATGGGCTCACGCCGTACCCACCTCGACCGCAACCAACGGCTGCGCGAGGTGGGCGTCACCGAGCGGGAACTGGCCCGCCTGCGCTCCCCGATCGGCCTGGACCTCGGCGCCCGTACGCCCGAGGAGACGGCCCTGTCCATCGGCGCGGAGATCGTCGCCAACCGGCGGGGCGGCAGCGGGGCCGCCCTGACCGGCGCCCACACGCCCATCCACCACGACCCGGCATCCCGCCCGCCGGTCCGCATCGACTCCGTGGCCTGAACCGCCGGCCCGGCCCGGCCTCCGTGGCCCGAGCCGAGGGCACGGATCGGCCTCCGCCGCCTGAGCCGACGGCCCGGCCGCCGCCGGCCCACGGCCCGGACGGCCTCCGCCGCCTGAGCCGACGGCCCGCACCGGCTCCGTGGCCTGAACCGCCGGCAGGGCGCCGGTGGCGGTCAGGGCCGTCTGAGCAAGTGGTTCGCCGTGCGGCCGAACAGGACGCGGGCCGTCTGTTCCAGGGCGCCGTCGAAGGCGCGGGGCAGGAAGCGGACGCGCAGGTCCTCCCGCCAGACCACCCGGCTACGGCCCCCCGGTCCCGGCCGTACCTCGATCTCCGCCCAGCCGAGGACCACCCTGCCGCGTTTCTCCAGGCGGCACAGGCCCGGCTCGCCGTCGGCGGGCGGCCGCCAGACGGTCACCTCCATCACGTCGTCGACGGCCAGCGGGCCGATGCCCGAACGGGCCACGAAGCGGCTGCCCTCCCGGGTCGGCGGGGGCGTGAGCACTCTGACCCGGGTCAGCGGGACCGCGCCGGCGTGACGCGGCCAGTCCGTGAGCCGGCGCCACGCCTCGTCGAGGGGGAGCGGGGCCGTACGTTCCAAGCAGAAGGTGGGCACGGCACGATCGTAGGCAGTGACCGCCGGTAGCCTGCGCGTTCGCCTCGCGGCCCGCTCCCGCGTCGCCCGAAAGGGTATCCGCGGCAGGCGGGTTCGGGGCCGGCCGGCAGGCTCAGGGGCGGTACACCTCGCCGGGCTCGGCCTTGCCGGGCGCCAGCAGCTGAGGAACCGTCACGAAGACGTAGCCGCGCTTCTTCAGCGCGTCGATGATGCCGGGGACGGCCGGTACGGTGCCGTCGTAGAGGTCGTGCAGCAGGATGATCCCGTCCCGGGAGGCCTGCGCGAGGACCCGCTTGGTGATGAGCGCGGAGTCGGTGGTCGCGTAGTCCTTGGCGGTCACGCTCCACAGCACCTCCGCCAGACCCTCCTCCTTGGCGATCTCGTGCACGTCGGTGTCCGTACGGCCCTGCGGCGGGCGCATCAGGGTGGGCCTGCGCCCGGTGAGCCGCTCGATCTCGTCGTCCGGGCGCT
The DNA here is from genome assembly GCF_040426375.1 of Streptomyces sp. NPDC096012. Taxonomy (NCBI): domain Bacteria; kingdom Bacillati; phylum Actinomycetota; class Actinomycetes; order Kitasatosporales; family Streptomycetaceae; genus Streptomyces; species Streptomyces sp. NPDC096012. The sequence goes on along the minus strand of NZ_JBEOTD010000026.1, from coordinate 101,035 downwards.
TCAGCTCCGCACGTATCTCCTTGTCCGATATCTTGGTGAGGATCTTGTGGTCCCAGGTGTGGCTCGCGACCTCGTGGCCCTCGGCCGCCATCCGCTTGACCAGTTCCGGGTACTTCTCGATGTGCCCCTTGCCGAGCAGGAAGAAGGTGGCCGGGACCTTCTTCTCCGCCAGGACGTCGAGCAGCCGCGCCGAGTGCTCGCTGGGTCCCGCGTCGAAGGTCAGCGCGATGCACCTGGCCTTGCGGCAGTCGACGGTCCCGAACCCCGCCGGCGCGCCGTGTGCCGCCTCGGCACGCGCGGTGCTCGGCGAGGTCGTGTCGACCTGGGCGCAGCCGGACAGCGCCAGCGCCAGAGCGACCGCGGCCGAAGTGAGCGCGGCGGGACGCAACCCGCGACGCCGTCCGCTCGTCTTCCTGGTCGCGTGGGTCCGGATCGTGTCGATCGAAAGAGGCATGCCGGGACTATACACTCAGCGTATAGCTCACATGTTCGAGCCCCCAGGTCGCGATCCTCCCGGTGCCTCACCGCCGTTGCACCATGGAAGGAGACGCTCCGCGGAGGAGGACGACCATGCGCTTCCGGGACCGTGCGGAGGCCGGACGGGAACTCGCCGGACTGCTGAGCGCCGCCCACGCGCGCGGCGACCTCCCCGACCCCGTGGTCCTGGCCCTGCCCCGCGGCGGCATCGCCGTCGCCGAGCCGATCGCCCGCGCCCTGGGCGCACCGCTGGACGTCCTCGTCGTGCGCAAGATCGGCGCCCCGCACCATCAGGAGTTCGCCGTCGGCGCGCTGGCCGGCGACGACCCGCCCCTGTTCGACGCGGACACCCTCGACCGGCTGGGGCTCACCGAGGAGTCCCTCGCTCCCGCGGTGGAGCGCGAGCGGCGGGAACTGCGCCGCCGCGAGGAGCGCTACCGCGGCGACCGCCCGCTCCCGGACCTGGCCGGCCGCACGGTGATCGTGGTCGACGACGGCCTGGCCACCGGCGCCACCGCCCGCGCGGCCCTGCGCCACGCCCGGCGCCGGCGCCCCGCGCGGCTCCTGCTGGCCGTACCCGTCGGCGCCCCCGGCGCCGTGGACCTGCTCGCCGCCGAGGCGGACAGCGTCCTGTGCCCGCACCGCCCGGCCGGATTCTCCGCCGTCGGGCAGTGGTACGAGGACTTCGAGCAACTCACCGACGCGCAGGTGCTCGCGGCCCTGCACGGGCACTGAGGCGCCGGGACCGCAAGCGCGCCGCGGGCCGGCCTCCCGCCCCGGCGGCCGCTCAGAGCCAGTCCCGCCGCTTGAAGACGACGTACAGACCGCTGCACACGACCGCCATCAGGGCGATCGCGAAGGGGTACCCGCCCGTCCAGTGCAGCTCCGGCATGTGGTCGAAGTTCATCCCGTAGATCGTCCCCACCAACGTGGGGGCGAACAGGATCGCCGCCCACGACGAGATCTTCTTGACCTCCTCGTTCTGTTCGAAGCCCGCCTGCGCCAGCGCCCGCATCTCCGCGTTCTGCTGCTGGGTGACGAGGGTCGCGTTGACCGTGAGGATCTCGGTGAGGGCCTGGCGGAAACCGTCGACGCGTTCACTGATGTGGGTGACGTGGTCGGCCACGTCGCGCAGGTAGCGCTGCAGCTCCTCGTCGGTCTCGTACTTGGCGAAACCGGCCATCAGGCCGTGCAGCATGCCGACCAGCGGGCGCGTCGCGCGCTGGAACTCCACCATCTCCCGGGAGAGCTCGTAGATGCGGCGGGAGACCTCGGGGTCGCCGCGGAACACCTCGGTCTCGATCTCGTCGATGTCGGTCTGGACCCCCTGGACCACCGGGGCGTAACCGTCCACCACCGCGTCGAGGATCGCGTACAGGACCGCCTCCGGGCCGAGTGCCAGCAGCTCGGGGGAGTCCTCCATACGGCGTCGGACCGCCGACAGGTCGGGCGCAGCGCCGTGCCGGACCGTGAGGACGAAGTCGGGGCCGACGAACACGTGCAGCTCCGCGAAGTCGACCTCCTCCGGCGCGTCCAGGTAGCGGGCCGCACGCAGGACGACGAACAGCGTGTCACCGTACCGCTCCAGCTTCGGCCGCTGGTGCGCCTCCATCGCGTCCTCGACGGCGAGCGGGTGCAGGCCGAACTCGGCGGCCAGCGACTGCAGTTCCGCTCCGGTGGGGCGGGCGAGGCCGATCCAGGCCATGCCCCGGGGCTGCTCACGCAGCTCGCGGTAGGTCTCGGCGAGCGTGCCGGGGGAGGAGACGCGGACGCCGTCGCGGTACAGCGCCGCCCGGAGGATGCCCGCCGGCTCTGCGGGCTCCGCCCGGCTCGGCTCCTGCGGGGGCGCCCCGGCGGCCGGCTGGGGCGCGGTGCCGGCACGGCGCCAGACCGGCCTGCGGCCGCCGTTCCTGCCGTCCGATCGCTCGGCCATCGTCCGCCTCTCCGTAGCGCCCGTGTGCGGGCGTGCGGACCGCGGCGGGCGTACGAGCAGGATATCGGCGGCACCCGGCCCCACGCCGGACCCGGCCGCGCGTGCGGGCGTCGGCCGGGCGGAGGTCGGCCCCGCGGCGGGAGCCACCGGGCGACGACGGACTGGACCCACCGCCGGCACGCAGCCGCCGCGTGCCACTGGGGCGCACGTGGATAGGGAGGCGTTGCGGGCCGCTCGTGGTGGCTCGCAACGCCCCCCTGGCATCTGCCCGAGCGAGGCTCGGGGGGCGGTCTTCCGGTTACGAGTTGACCTGCGCGGTCACCAGGTTCGAGAAGGTGGTCAGCCGGGTGTAGACACCCGGGTAGCCCGCCTCCGCGCACCCCTCGCCCCAAGAAGTGATCCCTGCCAGGACGCCCCCGATGAGCAGGGGACCGCCGCTGTCGCCCTGGCAGGTGTCTACGCCGCCGGAGGAGTATCCGGCGCACACCATGTCGGACTGGACGAAGTCCGAACCGTAGGAGGAACGGCAGCTGGAGTCGGACGCGATCGGCACGGTCGCGGTCCGCAGCTGGTTGGAGGAGCTGCCGTTCTCCGAGGTGGTGCCCCAGCCGAGGATGCGGGCCGTGGTGCCGGCCGCGTACACGCCCGTCTGGGAGGAGGAGACGTACGAGGCCGGTGTGTACGGCATCGACGTCGACAGGGTCAGCACGGCCACGTCGTCGCCGTTGGTGGCGTCCGTGTAGTCCGGGTTGACCCAGATCTTGCTGACCCGGCTCACCGTGCCGTTGGTGCCGTTCAGGTAGGTCCGGCCACCGACCACGCGGACGCTGCTCGTGGTCTCGCCGGCCATGCAGTGCGCGGCCGTGACGACCTTGTTGGACGCCACCAGGGTGCCGCCGCAGAACTGGTTCTGGGACGCGTCCGTGATCTGCATCACGAAGGGGTACGCGGTCGTCGTGGTGGTCGTCCCGCCGACGATGGGCTGGGGGGCGGCGCTCGCCGTGGGGGAGGCGAGCAGCGCGGTCGCCGCGGCGGCGGCGGTGGCCACCAGGGTCGCGGCGGTCTTTCTGGCACGTGGGGTCCCGAACATGAGTCTCCTCAGTGGGGGTTGCACCGGTGGGGTTCGCGCGGGTGTGGGGGTAGAGCATGGGGGTCGCGGGACCGACCCCCATGTGCCCGGGCGAGCGGCACGCCCATTACGCTAGGACCCGGAACCCTTGGCTCCCAATGAGGGAACCCCCTAGGGGGTTGGGTGAGGGAAAACCCTCGGTCCGGTTCAGTTAACAAGGGCGGTGCTCAGTTCGCGCGCCGACCTGCCGCCAATCGGACGATGTCCACGCGCGATCGGATCCCCAGCTTGCGGTAGACCCGGGTCAGGGTCGCCTCCACCGTCTTCACGCTGATGAACAGCCGGGCGGCGATCTCCCTGTTGGTGGCGCCCTCCATCACGAGCGCGGCGACCTGACGCTCCATCGCGGCCAGGATGTCCAGCGCGTCCAGGGCACCCGGCACGGCCCTCGCGGGTTCCGGCTCCCGGGTGGCACGGGCTTCGTCCAGCTGGCGGAGCCAGGGCAGCGCCCGGCAGCGGCGGAACATCCGGGCGGCCTCGTCGGCGGCCGCGCCCACCCGGGCCGCCTCCGCGCCGCCCGGGCCCGGCGCCCGCCCCGGGCGCAGAGCCGGCAGCCGGGACAGCGCGAAGGCGGCCCGCGCCTCCTCCAGACCGTAGCCGAGTTTGCCGAGCCGGTCCTGAGCGGACGTCAGCTGGGCTATCGCCGCCTCCACGTCGCCCCGGGCGGCGCGCACCAGGGCCTCGGCGCGGTCGAGGACGGCGAGGACGCTCTCCCGCCCGAGCCGGAGTGCGTGCTCCCGGCTCACGTCGATGACGTCCTGCGCCTCGGCCGGTTCACCGATCCGGACCAGCGCCTCGGCGAGATCCCCCTGCCAGCGGCCCCGGGCCGGGTCGGTGATGCCGAGGTCCAGCTCCAGGCTGCGCACCCGGCGCAGCGAGCGGACGGTGCCCGCCGGGTCCCCGGCCACCAACTGGGCGTGTCCGAGCGCGCCCAGGGCCCGGGAGAGGTACATCTGGTCGCCGTCCTGCTCGGCGTGCTCCACGGCCTCCCGGGCGAGGGCCAGTGCCCGGTCCACGTCTCCGCCGGACGCCTCCGCGAGCGAGGTGAGCATCGCCGAGGCGGTCTCGCCGATCCCCGAGTCCCGGGCGAGCCGCAGGCTCTCGCGGGCCAGCTCCAGAGCGCGGCCGCAGTGCCCGGCGCGCAGTTCGGTTTCGGCGAGCCCGCGCAGGAAGTGCACCTCGCTCTCCACCGAGCCGCGCCGGCGCACCTCGCGCAGCAGCGCGGTGACCGTGGCCCGGGCCTCGGCCAGCTGGTCGCCCATGACCAGCCAGCGGAACCGGGCGCTGCCCGCCCCGTTGTGATGACAGGCCACCCTGGGGTCCTGGGGCTCGCGCAGCGCGCGCTTGATGGTGCGGGGTGCCTCCGGATGGCCCATCAGGGTCTCCGTCTGCGCCTGGAAGGCGAGGGCGAGCAGTTCGGTGCGCCGGTCCTTGCCGCGCGCGGCCAGCTCGGCCGCGTGCGCGGCGGCCTGCCGCGCCTCGGTGAAGTCGCCCTCCACGATCAGCGCCCGCCAGGCCAGCTGGTAGTGGACGAGGGCCAGCAGCCGGGGGTCGTCGCCGGCGTCGGCGAGGGCCTGCGGGAAGACGGCGTCGACCTCCGCCATGGTGTGGCCCGCGGTGTCGATGACGATCATCCAGGCCCGCACCCGGTCCGCGGGCACGCTCGCCCGGGTCAGCACCTCCCGGGCGATGTCCCGGGCCAGGTCGACCTCGCCGGCCGTGATCGCGTCCTCGGCGGCCTGCAGCCGGCGCTCCTCCTGGCTCGGCACGCCGCAGCAGGGGGTGTGCCGGGCGGCGAGCAGCCCCAGATGGGCGGCGACCGAGGGCGCCCCGCGGTCCCGGGCCAGGGACGCGGCCTCGGCGAGCCGGGCGGCGACCTCCGGATCGGTGCCGGTGGTGGCCAGCGCCAGATGCCGGGCCCGCTCGATCGGGTCGGAGGCGGCGGTGGACAGCGCCGCGTGTGCGGCCCGCCGCTCGTGGGCGGGGGCCTCCGCGTACAGCGCGGCGGAGATCAGCGGGTGCGCGAACCGTACGGCCGGCGCGTCGGGCTCGGTGGCCAGCAGCCCGAGTTCGGCCGCCTGGGCGCACTCGGCCTCGGCGTGCTCCCGGCCGGCCGCGTGCAGCAGGGCCGGGGTGGGGCGGGCGCCGGCGCTGGCCACCAGCAGGGTGCGACGGGCCTCGACGGACAGCATGTCCAGGCGGCTGAGCACCAGGGCGCGCAGCGAGGTGGGCACGGGCAGCGGCTCGCCCGGCCGGGGCGGGGTGGGGCTTTCGGCGAGGGCGCGGCCGAGTTCCAGCGCGAAGAGCGGGTTGCCGCCGCTGGTGCGGTGGATCTCGCGGACCGTGGAGCGGGGCAGGTCGCCGTGCCCGCGGTGGTCGAGGAGATGGGCGACCTGGGTGCGGGTGAGCGGGCCGAGCCGGACGGCGTGCGTGTCCGGCGGGCAGGCCCGCAGGTGACGGTCGTACTCCTGGCTCTCCTGGCCCTCCGTGCGCACCGCGCACAGCAGTTGCACGGGGGTGCCCCCGAGGCGCCGGGCGGCGAAGCCGAGCAGTTCGGCGCTGGCCGGGTCCAGCCACTGCAGGTCGTCCGCGACGAGCAGGACGGGGCCCCGGGCGGCGAGGGCGCGCAGCGCGGAGAGCACCGCGAGGCGCAGCGCGAGACCGTCGCGCTGGAGGCTGGACTCGCCGCGCCCGGTGAGCGCCGACTCCAGGGCGGTGCGCTGGGCGGCGGGCAGCCGGGGGGCGACGTCGTCGAGGACGAGACCGAGCAGGTCGGCGAGCGCGAGGAACGGGAGGTGGGATTCGGACTCCGTCGCCGAGCAGCGCAGGACGGTGCGCGCGGTGGCCGCGTATTCCTCGGCCAATGCCCGCAGGACGGTGGATTTCCCAATTCCGGCGGGGCCGTGGAGCAGCACGCTGCCCCCCGAGGCGAGTTGGTCGCGGGCGGCCGTGAACAACTCCTCGCGGCCGATGACCAGGTCGGGGCGGCACCTGGCAGACTCCTGGAAGTCCCGTCGCACGGTCACCGCTCCCCTCGTGTGTCGTGTTCGGGCCAAATACTAGGCAACGATCCTTGAAATCCGGACGCAAGCCGTGGTGAGGGAAATAACAAACGGTCAAGCATAGGGAAATTCAACGCATCGTGGCATGAATGGGCAGGTTTCGACGCCGGAGCCTGCCCGGCCGTCCTACGGCAGCAGCCCCGCCCTGCGGGCCGCCGTCACCGCCTCCCCTCGGGTGTGCGCGCCCAGTTTCCGCATCGCCGAGCGCAGATAGCCCTTGACCGTCTCCGGGCGCAGCCCCAGCCGCTCGGCCACGGCCGCGTTGGTGGCACCCTCCGCCACCCAGGAGAGCACGTCCAGTTCGCGCGGCGCCAGGCTCGCGCCCGTGCCCGGCCGAGGCGCGGTCAGGAGCCCGCAGGCGGCCAGCAGTTCGGCCCGCAGCCCGGGTTCGGTGATCCGCGGCGCCAGGGCCCGCAGCGCCGCGTGCGCCTCGCGCACCTGCTCCCACGCGGAACCGGGCCGCGCGTCCACCGGTTCGGGCCGGGCCGCCGCCAGCAACTCCCGGGCCTCGTCCCGGACCACCAGCGCCTGCTCCACATCCCGTGCCACCGCCATCGCCGAGCCCAGCGCGCGGTCGCCGAGCGGCTGGGCCGAGCGCAGCGCGCCGTACAGCACCCCGCGCACCCGCCGCCGTACGACGACCGGCACCGCCAGCACCGAGCGGATGCCCTCGGCGGCCACCGGGACGTCGTACTCGTGGCTGATCTGCCGGGAACTGGAGTAGTCCGTCACCGCGCACGGCCGGGCGAGCGCCACCGCCTTGCCGCCGAGCCCGTTGCCCGAGGTCACCGCGAGCGAGCGCAGGGCGGCCGTGGCCGTGCCGCTCAGCTCGCTGATCCGGATCCGCGGCCGGCCGGACTCGACCAGCCCGCCGAACGCCACCGGAAGTCCCGTGGCACGACGCAGCCGGACCAGCCCACCGCGAATCTCCGCCGCCGCGACGGCCTCTGCTGCCACCTCATCGCTCCTTCGGCACGGCTCACCTGTGCACTGCACCCCCGTTCGGGGGTAGTGAGACCTGCATCACGGATTAGACGATGCCAGAGAGCCGCCCGGCAATGGTCCGGATACACGGGAGTGAACCGGAGGGAGCACCCGACACCGGCGGAGAGTGCCCGGAGGTGAACGACCACGAAAGCATGGAGGACGCAGATGACGACGGCGACCGAGGTCTTCCGGAGCGCCCGGGACTTCCTGCTGGAACACCGGGAGGACTACCCCACCGCCTACGCGGGCTTCCGCTGGCCGCGGCCCGAGCAGTTCAACTGGGCCCTGGACTGGTTCGACGTGATCGCCGCCGGCAACGACCGCACCGCCCTGCACATCGTGGAGGAGGACGGCACCGAGACCCGGCTGTCCTTCGCCGAACTGGCCGAGCGCTCCAACCGGATCGCCCACTGGCTGCGCGAGCGGGGCGTCGCCGCCGAGGACCGCATCCTCGTCATGCTCGGCAACCAGGCCGAGCTGTGGGAGACCGCGCTGGCCGCGATGAAGCTGCGCGCGGTCGTCATCCCGGCCACGCCGCTGCTCGGCCCCGCCGACCTGAGCGACCGCGTCGAGCGGGGCCGCGTGAAGCACGTGATCGTGCGGGCCGGCGACACCGCCAAGTTCGCCGAGGTACCCGGCACCTACACCAGGATCTCCGTCGGCGGCCTGCCCGAGGAGGGCTGGGAGCCGTACGAGGACGCGTACGCGGCTCCCGCCGAGTTCCTCCCCGACGGACCCACCCTCGCCGACGACCCGCTGATGCTCTACTTCACCTCGGGCACGACCGCCCACCCCAAGCTGGTCGAGCACACCCACGTCTCCTACCCCGTCGGGCACCTGGCCACCATGTACTGGATCGGCCTCCGGCCCGGCGACGTGCACCTGAACATCTCCTCGCCCGGCTGGGCCAAGCACGCCTGGTCCAACCTGTTCGCGCCGTGGAACGCAGAGGCGACCGTCTTCATCCACAACTACACGCGCTTCGACCCGGAGCGGCTGATGGCCGAGATGGACCGGGCCCAGGTCACCACCTTCTGCGCCCCGCCGACCGTGTGGCGCATGCTCATCCAGGCCGACCTCGGCCGGCTCGCCACCCCGCCCCGCGAGGTCGTGGCCGCGGGCGAGCCGCTCAACCCCGAGGTCATCGAACGGGTGCGGCAGGCCTGGGGCATGACCGTCCGGGACGGCTTCGGGCAGACCGAGACGGCGGTCCAGGTCTCCAACAGCCCCGGCCAGGTGCTGAAGACCGGCTCCATGGGCCGCCCCAGCCCCGGCTACCGCGTCGAACTCCTCGACCCGGTCTCCGGCGCGCCCGGCGCCGCCGAGGGAGAGATCTGCCTCGACCTCTCCGAGCGCCCCGTCGGCCTGATGACCGGCTACCACGGCGACCCCGACCGCACGGCCGAGGCCATGGCCGGCGGTTACTACCGCACCGGTGACATCGCCTCCCGCGACGAGGACGGCTACCTGACCTACATCGGCCGTGCCGACGACGTCTTCAAGGCCTCCGACTACAAGATCAGCCCGTTCGAGCTGGAGAGCGCGCTGCTGGAGCACCCGGCGGTCGCCGAGGCCGCCGTCGTGCCCGCCCCGGACGAGCTGCGGCTCGCCGTGCCCAAGGCGTACGTCGTGCTCGCCGAGGGCTTCGATCCCGGACCCGGCACCGCCAAGGCCCTCTTCGAGCACTCCCGCGAGGTGCTCGCCCCCTACAAGCGCATCCGCCGCCTGGAGTTCGGCGCGCTGCCCAAGACGGTCTCCGGCAAGATCCGCCGGATCGAGCTGCGCGAGGCCACGGCCCAGGGCTCCGACGACGAGTACCGCGAGGAGGACTTCCGGTGACCACGCAGCCGTCGTACACGCACGGGACGGGAACCACCGCACAGCCGTCGTACGCGCACGGGACGGGAACCACCGCACTGCTGGGTGACACCATCGGGGCCAGCCTCGACCGGGCCGTCGCCGCCTGGCCGGACCGTGAGGCCTTGGTCGACGTTCCCTCCGGACGGCGCTGGACCTACGCCGAATTCGTCGCCGACGTCGACCGGTTGGCGTACGCGCTGCTCGCGAGCGGCGTCGACAAGGGCGACCGGGTGGGCATCTGGGCGGTCAACTGCGCCGAGTGGGTGCTCGTGCAGTACGCCACCGCACGGGTCGGTGCCGTCATGGTCAACATCAACCCGGCCTACCGCACCCACGAGGTCGAGTACGTCCTGAACCAGGCCGGCGTCTCCCTGCTGTTCGCCTCCCTCAGCCACCGCGGCAGCGACTACCGGGCGATGGTGGAGGAAGTACGCGGCGGCTGCCCGCGGTTGCGGCAGGTGGTGTACATCGGCGACCCCAGCTGGCAGGAGCTGCTCCGGCGCGGCACGCCCGACCTGGCCGAGGAGTTCGCCGCCCGCACGAGCCGGCTGTCCTGCGACGACCCCATCAACATCCAGTACACCTCCGGCACCACCGGCTTCCCCAAGGGCGCCACCCTCTCCCACCACAACATCCTGAACAACGGCTACTTCGTGGGGGAGTCGGTCGCCTACACCGAGCAGGACCGGATCTGCATCCCGGTGCCCTTCTACCACTGCTTCGGCATGGTGATGGGCAATCTCGCCGCCACCTCGCACGGCGCCTGCATGGTCATCCCGGCACCCGCCTTCGAACCGAAGGCCACCCTGGAGGCCGTGCAGCGGGAGCGCTGCACGTCCCTGTACGGCGTCCCGACGATGTTCATCGCCGAGCTGAACCTCCCCGACTTCGCCTCCTACGACCTGTCCACCCTGCGCACCGGCATCATGGCGGGCTCACCCTGCCCGGTGGAGGTGATGAAGCGGGTGGTCGCGGAGATGCACATGGCGGAGGTCTCCATCTGCTACGGCATGACGGAGACGTCACCGGTGTCCCTGCAGACCCGCATCGACGACGACCTGGAGCACCGCACCGCCACCGTCGGCCGCGTCCTGCCGCACCTGGAGGTCAAGGTCGTCGACCCGGTCGACGGTGTGACCCTGCCCCGCGGCACGGCGGGCGAGTTGTGCACCCGCGGCTACAGCGTGATGCTCGGCTACTGGGACGAGCCGGAGAAGACCGCCGAGGCCGTCGACGCGGGCCGCTGGATGCACACCGGGGACCTCGCCGTGATGCGCGAGGACGGGTACGTCGAGATCGTCGGCCGCATCAAGGACATGATCATCCGCGGCGGCGAGAACATCTACCCGCGCGAGATCGAGGAGTTCCTCTACGCCCACCCCGGGATCCGGGACGTCCAGGTCGTCGGGGTGCCGCACGCGAGGTACGGCGAGGAGGTCCTGGCCTGCGTCATCCCGTCCGAGGCGGCCGACCCGCTCACCCTGGAGGAACTGCGCGCCTTCTGCGAGGGCCGGCTCGCGCACTTCAAGATCCCCACCAGACTCCAGATCCTCGACTCCTTCCCGATGACGGTGTCCGGAAAGGTGCGCAAGGTGGAGCTGCGCGAGAAATACCAGGTGTGAGACGACCGGGATCGAGCATCCGCTCACTGCTCGACGGCGGGCCCCGGGCGCACGAGCGCGCTGTCGGCGGCGCACTCGGCCCCGGGGTCCGTCGGTGAGGCGGCTGCGCGGGGTGCTCAGGTCCGCCCGTCCCGGGTCCGGGTCCGCGGGTGCGGCGCGCCCTCGGCGTCGAGCGTGCCGGCCGCGTCGTTCACCGGCCGCGGGACGCCCGTGAGGTCCAGGACGAACAGCGCCACCCCCAGCGCGGCCGCGCCGGCGCGGGCGTCGTCCGAGTAACCGGCGAGCGAGAAGTACACGCAGTCCGCCGACTCGGTCATCGCCGTCAGCCACAGACACTCCACGTCACGCGGCGAGGCGGGGCGCACGGTCGGGTCCACCTGCGCGAGCAGCCCGCGGGCGGCGAGCCCGACGCCGCTCGGCGGCCGCTGGTCGGCCCGGCGGATGTCCTGGTAGCCGAGCCGGCGCAGATAGAGCGCGGCGGCGGTCACCGCGTCGCGGGCGGTACGGATGGGGTGCGGGGCGAAGGCCGCCCGCCGGTCGGGCACCCCCGGCACAACCGCCTGCGCCTCGGCTTCGGCCTCCGCGTCCGCCCGCCGGTCGGGCACCCCCGGCACTGCCGCCTGCGCCTCGGCCTCGGCACCCGCCGGCGCCTGTGGCGGTTCCGGTGTCCCCGCCTGAACCGGCGTCCCGGCCGGTGGTCGTGCGTTCGCGTCCGCCGCCCCGGGGGCCTGGGCGGGCCCGCCGGTCGCCGCGATCACCTGGATGCGCAGGACCGTGCCGCACGGGCAGCCCAGTTCCGGGTGCGGCCACTGGCCGCGGCGCCCGCAGGCGGCGCACGGCAGGGTGAGCCACTCGTCGTCCCAGGCGCGGTGCGCCGCCACGAGCGGCTCCGCGGCCGGATCCGGCCGCGGGGCGACGGGCGCGCCGCACACGCACGGGTAGACCGGCGCGGTGTAGACGTGCTCGCGCCGGCAGGCCGGACAGCGCACCGGCACGCTCTCGGGCATGGCTCACTCCACGGCGTCGCGTCGGGACAGCCCTCCCTGAAAGGTGGTCCCGGGACGGCGGTTCCCATCGTCCTCCTGCCGCACCCCGCTTGTCCGGCGCTTGGCATCTCTCGTCTCCCTTGACGACGTTCACCCGCCCCCCGTACCTTGCTTCCAGATAGTAGAAGTTAAATTCCGTAATGCGGAATTATGACCATGTGGAGACTGTGCTCACCGCGGGGCGCGACGGGAGTACGCATCCGACAGCCGAAGCAGGAGTACTCGATGGCCCGTATGACCGCTGCCCGCGCGGCAGTTGAGATCCTCAAGCTCGAGGGCGTCACCGACGCCTTCGGTGTGCCGGGCGCGGCGATCAACCCGTTCTACAAGGCCCTCCAGCAGGGTGGCGGCATCAACCACACCCTCGCCCGCCACGTCGAGGGCGCCTCGCACATGGCCGAGGGCTACACCCGCACCAAGCCGGGCAACATCGGCGTGTGCATCGGCACTTCGGGCCCGGCCGGCACCGACATGATCACCGGCCTGTACTCGGCCATCGGCGACTCCGTCCCGATCCTGTGCATCACGGGCCAGGCGCCCACGAACGTGATCCACAAGGAGGACTTCCAGGCCGTCGACATCGCCTCGATCGCCAAGCCGGTCACCAAGATGGCGGTCACCGTCCTGGAGGCCGCGCAGGTCCCCGGTGTCTTCCAGCAGGCCTTCCACCTGATGCGCTCCGGCCGTCCCGGACCGGTCCTGATCGACCTGCCGATCGACGTCCAGCTCACCGAGATCGAGTTCGACCCCGAGACGTACCAGCCGCTGCCGGTCTACAAGCCGGCCGCGAGTCGGGCCCAGATCGAGAAGGCGATCTCCTTCCTGCTCGCCGCCGAGCGCCCCGTCATCGTCGCGGGCGGCGGCATCATCGGCGCCGACGCCTCCGACCTGCTGACCGAGTTCGCCGAGCTGACCCAGACCCCGGTCATCCCGACGCTGATGGGCTGGGGCGCGCTGCCCGACGACCACGAGCTGAACGCGGGCATGGTCGGGGTGCAGACCTCGCACCGCTACGGCAACGCCAACTTCCTGGAGTCGGACTGCGTCCTCGGCATCGGCAACCGCTGGGCCAACCGCCACACCGGCTACAAACTCGACGTCTACCGCGGCGGCCGCACGTTCGTCCACGTCGACATCGAGCCCACCCAGATCGGCAAGATCTTCCCGCCGGACTACGGTGTCGTCTCCGACGCCAAGGCCGCGCTGGAGCTGTTCGTCGAGGTCGCCAGGGAGCTGAAGGCGCGGGGCGCACTGCCCGACCGCACCGAGTGGGTCGCCGGCACCCAGGAGCGCAAGGCCGCCCTGCTGCGCCGCACGCACTTCGACAACGTGCCGATGAAGCCGCAGCGCGTGTACGAGGAGATGAACAAGGCCTTCGGCCCGGACACCCGGTACGTCACCACCATCGGCCTCTCCCAGATCGCCGGCGCGCAGATGCTGCACGTCTACAAGCCGCGCCACTGGATCAACTGCGGTCAGGCCGGCCCGCTCGGCTGGACGATCCCGGCCGCGATCGGCGTCGCCAAGGCCGACCCGGACTCCCCGGTCGTCGCGCTCTCCGGTGACTACGACTTCCAGTTCCTGATCGAGGAGCTGGCGGTGGCCGCCCAGCACCGGATCCCCTACGTCCACGTCCTGGTGAACAACGCCTACCTGGGCCTGATCCGCCAGGCGCAGATCGGCCTGGACATCGACTTCCAGGTCAACCTGGAGTTCGAGAACATCAACGCGCCCGAGCTCGGCGTCTACGGCGTGGACCACGTCAAGGTCGCCGAGGGCCTGGGCTGCAAGGCGATCCGGGTCACCGAGCCGGACCAACTGGGGGCGGCCTTCGAACAGGCCAAGAAGCTGGCCGCCGAGTACCGGGTGCCGGTCGTCGTCGAGGCGATCCTGGAGCGGATCACCAACATCTCGATGAGCCGCACCATGGACATCAGCGACATCTCCGAGTTCGAGGACCTGGCCACCGAGCCGGGCCACGCGCCGACGTCGATCAAGCCGCTGAAGGTCTGACACCTCCGCACGCCCCGGGGCGGCCCGTCCTCGCGGACGGGCCGCCCTTCCTGCTGTCCGCTCACATCGTGCCGCGGCCGGAGTCGCCGTTCGTACTGCCCCTCACACCGCCCCGAGCCTTCGTCCCCCTCGCGCCGCCCCGAGCCGATGCCGCCCCTTCCTCCCCCTCACACCGCCCCGCAGCCGAAGCCGCCTCCGCCGCCCCACGACCCGGGCGGTTCGCGATCCGTGCTGCCGCCCTGGCCGGTGAGGCCCGCCTCGCGGGTGAAGCGCGGGGCCAGGGCGGTCAGCGCCCTGTCGCCGTGCAGGGCCACCAGGAGCAGCTTGTCGTCCACGGACAGGCCCGAGCGGTGGCCGGGCAGCGGATGGCCGCCGCGCAGGTCTCGCAGAGCCCGGCGGGCCCGCACGGTGGGCCCCGGCAGGACCTTCCGCAGCAGTCCCGCCGTGGCCAGCTCGGCGCGCAGCTCGCCGAGCGCCTCGCGCACCCCCCGCCGCTCCGGCAACTGCCGCAACCCGGCGGCCCGGTAGAGCGCGGCGTGTACGGCCCTGGCCAGCGGAGGCAGGGGTGCCCCGGCGGCGGGTCCGCACGTCCTCATCGTCCCGGGCCGGCCCGCCTCCACCGCGCCCCGCAGGTGCAGCCCCAGCACCGCCACCGTCACCGCGGCCCTGGCGCCGCCGCGCAGCAGCGCGATCGCGTACGGGTCGTCCGGGATCGTCGTCCTGCCCCGCATGAGACACCCCCCGTACGGGGCCCGCCGCCCCCGTGCCGACGGGCCCCGTGTGCCGGTAATCTGCCCCGGCGCGGGGGTGGTTGAAGCCTGTACAGCGATGTTCAGAGGTTGATCTGAGGATTGCGCGGAACGGCTACGGCCGCTGCCGTACGCGCCGTCGCTACACCTCGTGCTCGGACAGCCCCGGCCAGTCGTCCGGGCCGCCGCCCTGCCACTCGATGAGGTCGCTCACCTCCACCTCGATCCGGTCCAGATCGGCCATCCGGAGGATCTCCACGACGTCGTCCAGGTGTGAGGCGATCCCCAGGGTCACGTCACCCTCGGTGACCCGGCGGGAGCCGTCCAGGGCGGGGGAGTGGACCACGATGTGCGGGTACTGCGTCGGATTGCCCATGGCTTCAGCGTGCTGCGGAAGCGGCGCACGCGCACGCCGGGCCCGCAACGCGCGAAGCGCCCCCTGGAGCAGGGGGCGCTTCGGTACCGTGATGGCCGTCCGACGGCGCGAGGCTGGGCGCGACAGGTCGTTCGCGCCGCCGGACGGGGCGGGTGGCCCCCGTACGGGGGACTGGGTGGGACCGCGGCGGATGCGACGGAGCCGGGCATCCTTCCCTCAGGTCGAGAAGGGCACGCCGTTCCTTCACCACCGCACTGGCTCGCATGCCGCCGCGGTCCTCGCCCTGCCCGCACAGTCGCCCTACGACCACCCCTCATCCGGGTCGTCCGGCGTGCCGTGCGGGCCGCGTGCGGACGTCATGACCTCCCGTCAGACCCCGCACGCTGCTTGTGGTTTCGTCGGTCTCAGTCCTCGCGCAGGGCGCGGACCGCCTCCTCCACGCGCTTGCCGTAGTCCGGGTCGGCGGCGTGGAAGTGGGCCAGGTTCTTCTCGATCACGTCGTCGCGGGAGACCTGCGAGAGGCCGCCGGCGATGTTCGCGACCAGCCGGGACTTCTCCTCCCGCGTCATCAGGCGGTACAGCTCGCCCGCCTGGAAGAAGTGGTCGTCCTTGGTGTGCAGCGGAGCCTCGTGGTTGCCGGTGTGGCCGGCGACCGCCAGGGGGGCCGCCAGCGGGCGGCCGGTCTCCACCGGGCCGTCGTAGGAGTTCGGCTCGTAGTTCTTGGCGTGGCGGCCCTGGGCGTTGGACGCCATGAGGCCGTCGCGGCCGTAGTTCCGGGCACCGCCCGGGACCGCCTTCGGGGCGTTCACGGCGAGCAGCGTGTGGTTGACGCCGAGCCGGTAGCGGTGGGCGTCCGCGTAGGCGAACAGCCGGCCCTGGAGCATCTTGTCCGGGGACGGGCCGATGCCGGGCACGAAGTTGTTCGGCGAGAACGCGGCCTGCTCGACCTCGGCGAAGACGTTGTCCGGGTTGCGGTCCAGCACCAGGCGGCCCACCCGCTGCAGCGGGTAGTCCCTGTGCGGCCACACCTTCGTCAGGTCGAACGGGTTGAAGCGGTAGTCGGCCGCCTCGGCCGCCGGCATGATCTGGACGTAGAGGGTCCAGGACGGGTGCACACCCCGCTCGATGGCCTGTAGCAGGTCCGTCTGGTGGGAGTTGGCGTCCTTGCCCGCGATCTGAGCGGCCTGCTCGCTGCTCAGGGAGCGGACACCCTGGTTCGTCTTGAAGTGGTACTTGACGAAGAAGGCCTCGCCGGCGGCGTTCGTCCACTGGTAGGTGTGCGAGCCGTAGCCGTTCATGTGGCGGTACGACGCCGGGATGCCGCGGTCGCCCATCAGCCACGTCACCTGGTGCGTGGCCTCGGGGGCGTGGGCCCAGAAGTCCCAGACGTTGTCCGGCTCCTGCCTGCCGGTGAACGGGTCGCGCTTCTGCGAGTGGATGAAGTCGGGGAACTTGATCGGATCCTTGATGAAGAACACCGGGGTGTTGTTGCCGACGAGGTCGTAGTTGCCCTCCTCGGTGTAGAACTTCACCGCGAAACCGCGCGGGTCACGGACCGCGTCCGCGCCGCCGAGGGAGTCGGCGACCGTCGAGAAGCGCACGAAGACCTCGGTGCGCCTGCCGATCTCGCCGAGGAAGGCGGCGTGGGTGTAGCCGGTGACGTCGTCCGTCACCTCGAAGTGGCCGTACGCGCCGGAGCCGCGGGCGTGCACGACACGCTCCGGGATCCGCTCGCGGTTGAAGCGCGCGAGCTTCTCCAGGAGGTGCTGGTCCTGGATCAGGAGCGGGCCGCCGACGCCGGCGGAGGCGGAGTTCTGGTTGTCGGCGACCGGTGCGCCGGACTCTGTCGTGAGCACGCGCTTCGACATCGTGGACCTTCCGTGCGAGGGGGCAGCGGGAATCTGCGGAATCTTCGTGACCTTCGGAAACAGACTTCCGCTTCGTGGAGCTTCCGCTGGCGTGAGCCTAGGTAGGGGTGAACGAGGCGTCAACAGTTTGTTGAATGTGATTCCGGGCCGCGGCGCCGCCTGGGCGCGACAGGACAGGTGTCAGCGGCGCCGCGGCCCGGAAGTCTGCGAGGGAGCGTCAGACCTGGGCGCCGGACAGGCGCTCCACGGCCCGCAGCAGGGCCGAGTGGTCCAGGCCGCCGTCACCCTGGGCGCGCAGGGAGGCGACCAGCTGGGCCACCACGGCACCCACCGGCAGCGCGGCGCCGACGGAGCGGGCGGCGTCGGTGACGATGCCCATGTCCTTGTGGTGCAGGTCGATGCGGAAGCCCGGCTTGAAGTCGCGGTTGAGGAAGTTGTCCTTCTTGCGCGTCAGCACGGTGGAGCCGGCGAGACCGCCGTTGAGTACGTCGAGCGCGGCCCCCAGGTCCACGCCGGACTTCTCCAGGAAGACCACG
This sequence comes from Streptomyces sp. NPDC096012, assembly GCF_040426375.1. NCBI lineage: Bacteria > Bacillati > Actinomycetota > Actinomycetes > Kitasatosporales > Streptomycetaceae > Streptomyces > Streptomyces sp. NPDC096012. Next base: position 83,377 of record NZ_JBEOTD010000026.1, on the reverse strand, counting down.
GCCTCGGCGCACGCCTGGATGTTCACGGCGACGATCAGCTGGTTGGCGGCCTTCACGGTCTGACCGGAGCCGTGCGGGCCGCACAGCACGATGGTCCTGCCGAGGGCGTCGAAGATCGGCTTGGCCTGGTCGAAGTCGGCCTGCTCGCCGCCGACCATGATCGACAGCACGGCCTCGACGGCGCCGGCCTCACCACCGGAGACCGGGGCGTCCAGCACCCGGATGCCCTTGTCCTTGGCGGCGGCGGCCAGGTCGACGGAGGTCTGCGGGGTGATCGAGGACATGTCGATCAGCAGGGTGCCCGGCCTGGCGTTCTCCAGGATGCCGTCCGGGCCGTAGGCGATGGCCTCGACCTGCGGGGAGGCGGGCACCATGGTGATCACCACGTCGGCGTCGCGGACCGCCTCGGCGATCGAGCCGGCCGCGGTGCCGCCGGCGGCGGCCAGGCGGTCCAGCTTGTCCTGCTCCAGCGTGAAGCCGGTGACGTCGTGGCCCGCCTTGATCAGGTTCTCGGACATGGGGGAGCCCATGATGCCGAGGCCGATCCAGGCGATCTTGGGAAGGGCGTTGCTCATGATGGGGGTGCCTCTCTGACTGCTCTGCGAAAGTCGGGGGTTCAGCGCGCGGCGCGCGGGAGCCACTCGAAGGCCTCGGCGCTCGGGCGGTCGCCCGGCTTGTACTCCAGGCCGACCCAGCCGTCGTAGCCGGCCTTCCTCAGCTGGTCGAGCAGCCCCTCCAGCGGGAGCGAACCCGTCCCCGGGGCGCCGCGGCCGGGGTTGTCGGCGATCTGCACGTGCCCGGACTTCGCCGCGTACTGCTCGATGACCGCGGGCAGGTCCTCGCCGTTCATCGACAGGTGGTACAGGTCCATCAGGAACTTCGCGTTCCCGAGTCCGGTCGCCGCGTTGACCTTGTCCACGATCTCGACGGCCTTGGGCGCGCTCACGATCGGGCACTTCGGGGACTCGGGCCCGTTCAGCGCCTCGACCAGCACGATCGCCCCGATCCGGTCGGCCGCGCGGGCCGCGAGTGCCAGGTTCTCCAGGGCGAGCGCGTCCTGCTCCGCGGGGTCCACGCCGTCGACGCGGTTGCCGTACAGCGCGTTCAGCGCCTTGCAGCCGAGGGAGGCCGCGAAGTCCGCCGCCACGTCGATGTTGGCGCGGAACCTCTCGGACTCCTCGCCGGGGACCGACAGGGCGCCGCGGTCCGGGCCCGGCAGCCGGCCGGCGTAGAAGTTCAGCCCCGTGAGCTGGACGCCCGCGTCCTCGATCGCCTTCCTCAGGGCGTCCAGTTCCAACTGCTCGGGAGTGGGGGAGTCGACCCAGGGCCACCACAGCTCGACCGCCGGGAAGCCCGCCGCGGCGGCGGCCGCGGGGCGCTCCAGGAGCGGGAGTTCCGTGAAGAGGATCGACAGGTTGACGTTGAAGCGCTGGTCTGCGAATCCCATTCGGGCCGCGCTCCCTTCCGTTGGTCTGAATTCCGTATTGCGGAAGTTCGTTTCTGCGTAATGGAAGATTGCCGTCGTGTGTCGACGCTTGTCAAGGGGGGCCGGCGGCCGTTCCCCGCCGGCCTGCCCGAAAACCCGTGCCTCGCGTTAGGTTGAGCGCGTGCGATTGAGAGTGGAGTTCACGACCGAGCCCTTCGACCTGGACGAGGCGCCCGCGCACGCCCTGGTGGCGCGCGAGGTCGTCGAGACGGCCGAGCTGGACGCCGTGGACGTCGGCCCGTTCGGCAACACCGCCGAGGGGAGCGCGGACGGCGTGCTCTCGGCCGTCGGCGCGCTGCTGCGCAGGTCCCTGGAGGCCGGTGCCAACCGGATCTCGCTCCAGGTCAGCGTGATCGAGGACGGGATCGCGGAGGGTGACAGGTGAGCGTGGACGAGCCCTTCATCGCGGCCGTGAAGCCGCTGGTCGACGCCATCGGCGGGGAGCTGCTGCCGCCCGACGAGGCCGGCGTCGAGGACGTCGTCCTCGCCTGGGAGGGCGTCGACGTCGTCGCCGTACGCCTGCCCCAGCTGGCCGACTCCCTCGATCACATCCTGGCCGCCATGGAGCGCAGGAAGGGCCGGCCGCTGGCCGACCTGGACCGCAAGGCCAAGCAGGAGGTCGTGCGCATACTGGAGGCGCGGGGAGCCTTCGCCGTACGGCACGGGGTGGAGACCGTGGCGGGCGCGCTGGGCGTCAGCCGCTTCACCGTCTACAACTACCTCAACCGGGAGAAGGGCCTCTGAGCGGCCGCTGGTGACTCCGCGGCTTGTTACGCGGATTTTTCAACAAAGTGTTGACGTGGTGTTTCCGAGGGCGTTAGCTATCGGCAGCCCGTTCAGCACGACGGCCGTTTCCGGCCACGGAGGCTCCCGTGACTTCGACTTCCACGCCCCCGGGCCTGGCCCGGTTCAACGACCTGGAGGAGCACGCGGCCCTGGCGGCCCTCCGCGAGGCGTGCGCCTCCACCGAGTGGGCCCGGCGACTGCTCGCCGCCCGCCCGTACGCCACCGTGGAGGACCTCTGCACCGCCAGCGACGCCGCCATGGCCGAGCTGACCACCGCGGACCTCGAAGAGGCGATGGCCGGGCACCCGCCGATCGGGCGTCCCAAGCCCGGCGACCCGACCTCCGCCCGCGAACAGCGCGGCATGGCCGGCGCCTCCGGGGAACTCAGGGCCGAGATGCTCGACCTCAACCTCGCCTACCAGGAGAGGTTCGGCCACGTGTTCCTCATCTGCGCCACCGGGAGGACCGCCGAGCAGATGCGCGACGCGGTCAGGGAGCGGATCGGCAACGCGCCCGGGCAGGAGCGGGAGATCGTCCGCACCGAGCTGGGCAAGATCAACCGCATCCGACTGGCCCGACTCGTCGAAGAGGACGCCTGACACCATGAGCACCAGCACCACCGCCTCCGTGTCCACGCACATCCTGGACACCTCCGTCGGCCGCCCCGCCGAGGGCGTCACCGTCCAGCTCTCCGCCCGCGCCGGGCGGGACACCGGCTGGCAGGCACTCGGCGGCTCCGCGACCGACGCCGACGGCCGGTGCAAGGACCTGCCGGCCCTGCCGGAGGGGACCACCCACGTACGGCTGGACTTCGCCGTCGAGCCGTACTTCGAGAACTCCGCGAAGAAGCAAGCCGATGCGCAGCAGGACGCCCCCGCGAATCGGGACAGCGGACCTGGCGTGTTCTTCCCCGAGGTGGCGATCACGTTCGCCGTCGTACCGGGGGAGCACTACCACGTGCCGCTGCTGCTCAACCCGTTCGGCTACTCCGTTTACCGAGGGAGCTAGCTAAATGACCGTCAATCCCCGCCCTGCCCGCCCGGTCGTCCTGGGACAGAACCAGTACGGCAAGGCCGAGAACCGAGTCGTCAAGATCACGCGGGACGGCGCCACCCACCACATCAAGGACCTCAACGTGTCCGTGGCGCTGAGCGGCGACATGGAAGAGGTCCACTACTCCGGCTCCAACGCCAACGTCCTGCCGACCGACACCACCAAGAACACGGTGTACGCGTTCGCCAAGGAGTACGGCATCGAGTCCGCCGAGCAGTTCGGCATCCACCTCGCCCGCCACTTCGTCACCTCGCAGGAGCCGATCCGCCAGGCCCGGATCCGCATCGAGGAGTACGCCTGGGAGCGGATCGCGACCTCCGACGCCAACTCCCAGTTCATCGGCGCCGACGAGGTCAAGCACTCCTTCGTGCGCAAGGGCCAGGAGACCCGGGTCACCCAGATCACCTACGACGGTGCGAAGTGGGAGGTCGTCTCGGGCCTGAAGGACCTCGTGGTGATGAACTCGACCAACTCCGAGTTCTGGGGCTACGTCAAGGACAAGTACACCACCCTGCCGGAGTCGTACGACCGCATCCTGGCCACCCAGGTCTCCGGCCGCTGGCGGTTCAACTGGACCGACGACGAGCAGAGGATGCCCCACTGGGAGAAGTCCTACGAGCAGGTCAGGAAGCACATGCTCCAGGCCTTCGCCGAGACCTACTCCCTCTCGCTGCAGCAGACGCTGTACCAGATGGGCGCGCGCATCATCAACAACCGCGGCGAGATCGACGAGGTCCGCTTCTCGCTGCCGAACAAGCACCACTTCCTGGTGGACCTGGAGCCGTTCGGGCTGAAGAACGACAACGAGGTCTACTACGCCGCCGACCGTCCCTACGGCCTCATCGAGGCCACCGTCCTGCGGGACGGCTGCGAGGCCCTGATCCCGGTCGACATGACCAACCTCTGACGCGGGATGCGGGCCCCCGGCCCCGCCACCCGGGCCGGGGGCCCGCCACACCGGAGGGAACGAAATGGCACAGCCTGCGAAGGGGCCCGTCACAGCCGGGGCTGGACGACAGCTCCCACATCGTCCCGGTGGCCGTGGCGCTCGGCGCCGGCATCGTCCCGCCGGCGGCACCGACCTTCTCCGCCGGCTTCCCGGCCTGGGCGCAGACCGTGCTCGGCTCCGGTATCGGCGCAGGCGCGCTCGCCGCAGTCCTGCCCAATCTGTTCCTCCACCACCTCGGCACCCGGAACGGCCCTGCTCAGCCCGCTCCGGCACTCAAATCCCCCTAGGGTCCTGCCGTGCCCTCCCCGTGGACGACCCCCGTCCCCGGGCCGCCACTGAAGACAAGGAAGCACCATGGCAGCATCGGCAGTCCAGCGCGTCGTCATCGAGAACTGCGCGATCGCGACCGTCGACGCGGGCGACACGGAGTACGCCTCCGGGCACCTGGTCCTCGCCGGCAACCGGATCGAGTCGGTCGGCGCGGGCAAGGCCCCCGAGGGGCTCGAGAACGTGGTCCGCCGGATCGACGCGACCGGCCACCTGGCCACGCCCGGTCTGGTCAACACCCACCACCACTTCTACCAGTGGATCACCCGCGGCCTGGCCACCGACCACAACCTGTTCGACTGGCTCGTCGCCCTCTACCCCACCTGGGCGCGCATCGACGAGCGGATGACGTACGCGGCTGCCCAGGGCTCCCTCGCCACGATGGCCCGCGGCGGTGTCACCACCGCCATGGACCACCACTACGTCTTCCCGCAGGGCTCCGGCGACCTGTCCGGCTCGATCATCAGGGCCGCCGCCGAGATGGGCGTCCGCTTCACTCTGGCCCGCGGCTCCATGGACCGCAGCGAGAAGGACGGCGGCCTGCCGCCGGACTTCGCCGTCGAGACGCTGGAGGGTGCCCTCGCCGCGACCGAGGAGACCGTCAAGAAGCACCATGACACCTCCTTCGACGCGATGACCCAGGTGGCGGTCGCCCCCTGCTCGCCGTTCTCCGTCTCCACCGAACTCATGCGCGAGGGCGCCGACCTGGCCCGCCGGCTGGGCGTACGGCTGCACACCCACGGTTCGGAGACCGTGGAGGAGGAGAAGTTCTGCCACGAGCTGTTCGGCATGGGCCCGACCGACTACTTCGAGTCCACGGGCTGGCTCGGTGAGGACGTGTGGATGGCGCACTGCGTCCACATGAACGACTCCGACATCGCCGCCTTCGCCCGCACCAGGACCGGTGTGGCGCACTGCCCCTCCTCCAACGCCCGCCTCGCGGCCGGCATCGCCCGCGTCCCCGACATGCTCGCCGCGGGCGTCCCGGTCGGCCTCGGCGTCGACGGCACCGCCTCCAACGAGTCCGGCGAACTCCACACCGAACTGCGCAACGCCCTGCTGATCAACCGGCTCGGCGCACACCGCGAGGCCGCGCTCAACGCCCGCCAGGCGCTGCGGCTCGGCACCCACGGCGGCGCCCAGGTCCTCGGCCGGGCCCAGCAGATCGGCTCGCTGGAGCCGGGCAAGCTGGCCGACGTCGTGCTGTGGAAGATGGACACGCTCGCCCACGCCTCCATCGCCGACCCGGTGACCGCGCTCGTCTTCGGCGCCGCGGCCCCGGTCACCGCCTCCTTCGTCAACGGCCGGCAGATCGTCGAGAACGGCCGCCTGCTCACCGTCGACGAGGACGCCGTCGCCCGCTCCACCCGCGAGGAGGCCCAGCGCCTCGCCCGGATCGCCGCCCAGGGCTGATCCGCCCCCCGAACTCCGGTGCTCGGCACACAGACCCGAGCGCCGGCGGACTCCGGCCGAGAGGGACGGCTCACGGCCGGAGCCGTGGATCCGAGCGGGATCCACGGCAAGCCGTCTCCGGGGCGTGCGCACGCGCGCGCCCCGGAACGGTGCCTCCCGCACCACCCCACCGCTCACGCACGTCTCCGTCACGGTCCCGCACGATCACACGCACCACCTCCCTGACACCCACGTCGTCGACGACGTGTTAACCGCCCGGAGGAGCCGCCGTGGCCGCCCATCCTGTTGACGAGAAACTGCCCCCACTCAAAATGGCGACCAGCGGCCTGCAGCACGTGGCCGCCATGTACGCCGGTGTCGTCGCCCCACCCCTGATCGTCGGTGCGGCCGTGGGCCTCTCCGCGACCGACCTGACCTTCCTCACCGGTGCCTGCCTGTTCACCGCGGGCCTCGCCACCTTCCTGCAGACGCTGGGCATCTGGAAGATCGGTGCCCGGCTGCCCTTCGTCAACGGCGTCACCTTCGCCGGTGTCGCCCCCATGACCGCGGTGGTCGCCTCCACCCACGACAAGTCCGACGCCCTGCCGATCATCTTCGGCGCGGTCGTCGTCGCCGGCCTCCTGGGCTTCCTCGCGGCGCCGTTCTTCAGCAAGGCGATCCGCTTCTTCCCGCCGGTGGTCACCGGCAGCGTCATCACCCTGATCGGCGTCTCCCTGCTGCCGGTCGCCTTCGGCTGGGCCCAGGGGCCCGATCCGGCGGCGCACGACTACGGTTCGACGACCTACCTGTCCCTCGCCGGCATCACCCTGCTCATCGTGCTGCTGCTGCGCCGCTTCACGCGGGGCTTCGTCAAGCAGATCGCCGTCCTGCTCGGCCTGATCATCGGCACGCTCGTCGCGATACCGTTCGGGGTCACGGACTTCGGGCCCGTGGCCGACGCGAACGTGGTCGGCTTCCCCACCCCGTTCCACTTCGGCGCCCCGCAATTTCAGCTCGCCGCCATCCTGTCCCTGTGCGTGGTGATGGTGGTCTCGATGACCGAGTCGACCGCCGACATGCTGGCACTGGGCGAGATCGTCGAGCGCCCCGCCGACGAGAGGACCATCGCGGCCGGCCTGCGCGCCGACACCCTCGGCTCGGCGCTCAGCCCGCTGTTCAACGGCTTCATGTGCAGCGCCTTCGCCCAGAACATCGGCCTGGTCGCGATGACCCGGATCCGCAGCCGCTACGTCGTCGCGACCGGTGGCGGCTTCCTGGTCCTGATGGGCCTGTGCCCGATGGCCGCCTCACTGATCGCGGTCGTACCCCGCCCGGTCCTCGGCGGCGCGGGCGTCGTCCTGTTCGGCTCGGTCGCCGCCAGCGGCATCCAGACCCTCGTCCGGGCCGGACTCGACAGGGACAACAACGTGCTGATCGTGGCCGTGTCCCTCGCCGTCGGGATCATCCCGATCACCGCGCCGCGCTTCTACCACGCGTTCCCCGAGACCGCGAAGATCGTCCTGGACTCGGGCATCTCCACGGGCTGCCTGACGGCCGTGGTGCTCAACCTGCTCTTCAACCACCTGGGCAAGGGGCAGGAGGCCCAGGACGTCACCCATCCGATGGAGGCGGGCACGGAGATCGCCGCCGCACACTGAACGACCCGGGCCGGGGTACGCGCTCGCGCACCCCGGCGCCGCCGAACCGGCCGTGCGCGCGGAGCCGTGACCTCCGTGCTCGCGCACCCCCGGCCGGGCGCCGCCGAACCGGCCCTGCGCGCGGGCCCGTGATCACCGTGCTCGCGCACTCCGGCCGGGGGCGCCGAACCGGCCCTGCGTACGGGCCCATGACCTCCGTGCTCGCGCACCCGGGTCCGGCGCCGACCGGACGGGCCCACGCGCGCCGGCGCCTCCCGTCGCGGAGTGGAAGCGCGGCATCGAGGCCGCCACCTACCGGGGCCCCCCGCGCGATGCGCCTACAGACCGAACAGGCCGAGGTCCGTCGCCAGTTCCCTGAAGACCTCGCGGGGATCGCCGATCAGCTTGCGCTCCTCGAGGTCCAGCAGACCGGCCACGGCGGTGATCTCGGCCGCCAGGGTGCCGTCGGTCTTGCGCACCTCCTGGCGGATCCGGAAGCTCTTTCCGCCGCTCCACTCGAACTCACAGGTCACATCGACCTCGTCACCTGCCAGCAGCTCACGCCGGTAGCGAATCGTCGTCTCGAGCGCCACCGGGCCGACCCGGCGGCCCACGAGCCGGGCCTGGCTGATCCCGGCCGCCTGGAGCAGCGACCAGCGGGCGTGCTCCGCGTAATTGAGGTAGACCGCCTGGTTGAGATGCCCCTGTGTGTCGGTCTCGTAGCCGCGTACGGTCACACGGACGGAAAACGGTTCGGCCACTGCCTGTCCCCCTCGCGTTCGAAGCTCCGGTCCACCGATCCTGGCATGGACGTCACGCCCGGCGCGGCGAGGCCAGCAGATAACGGGCCCTGGTCCGCGGTTCGGTGCTCGGGTCCACCGATCTTGGCATGGACGTCACGCCCGGCGCGGCGAGGCCAGCAGATAACGGGCCCTGGTCCGCGGTTCGGTGTACTCGCCCGCCTGCCACCCCGCACGCTCCAGCGTGGCCGCGCAGGCCCGGAGAGTCTCCGGATCCGGGGTGTGCACCGCGACCGCCTCCGGCTGGGGAGTGGCCCGCACCCGGTACCCCTCCTCGTCGCCCCCCGCGGGGCGGTGCCCGGCCGCCTCCAGCGCCAGCGCCGCCGCCCGCACCAGGTGCGCGCGCTCCCAGCCGCACGGCCGGTCCACGGAACCGTCGGGATTGGTCATCCGGCGCAGTTCCAGCAGCCCCTCCCAGGCACTGCGCACCTCGCGCAGCCGGGCCGGTCCCGTCGGCGGGGGCTCGTCCTCGCCGCCGACCCGGGCCGCGAACACCCCGGTGGACGGCGGCGCGGGGGGCTTCACCGCCTCGGGCACCGCCTCGCCCGCCCGGTGCCCGGCGGGGGTCAGGAAGTGATCGTGCGGCGGCCGCGGATGCCGGAAGGCGAGCCCCCGCTTCACCAGCGCCGCGAGCTGCGCCTGCGTACCGCCCCGCAGCCGGCCGGTGACCGGATCGGCGGCTTCGATGAGGCGCCGCTGCGCGGCGGTCGGCTCTCGTGTCACGGCGCGTTCCTTCCGCTCGGACTTGTCGCCGGCACCGCCCGCACCGACGGCTCCGGCACCGCCCGCACGGCCGGATCGTGTGCACGAGCCGCCGTCCCGTCAATGCGCGCAGCCACCCGTCGGACGGCTCCTTCGCAGCGTACGGCCCGGGTCCGACAACGCCGGGGGGACACCGAGCGGCCCCGCCACCGAGACGCCCGCGACCGGGACCCCCGCCGCACTAAGCGGAACCCGCGACCGGGACCTCGCCTCGCCGAGCGGTACCCGTGACCGGGACCTCGCCACACCGAGCGGTACCCGTGACCGAGGCCCCGGCGCACCGAGCGGCCCTCGCCACCGAGGCCTCCGCGACCGAGAGCCCCGCCTCACCGAGCGGCCCCCCGCGACCGAGGCCCCCCGCCGCACCGAGCCGCCCCCGTGGCGCCAGCGGGGACGCGGGCGGTCGCCTGGCCTACTGCGGCGCCCGGATGTTCCAGCCCGCCACCACCGGCCGCCCGTGCTCCGTGCCGAGCCGGGACAAGGTGCCCGTGGCCAGCTGGAAGAGGGCACCCTGCGCCGGAGGGAGTCCCAGGCGGCGGGCGGCGAGGACGCGCAGGAAGTGACCATGGGCGACCAGGACGACGACGCCCTCGGTGTTGGCGAGGGCGGCGTCGACCTTGCTCAGCATCCGGTCGGCGCGCTCGCCGACCTGCTCCGGGGTCTCGCCCGGATGGTCCGGTGGTCCGGGCGCGACCCCGTCCGAGAACAGGAACCAGTCGGGCCGGGTCCGCTGGATCTCCACGGTGGTCACGCCCTCGTACCCGCCGTAGTCCCATTCGCGCAGGTCGGCGTCGACCCGGGCGTCCTGGATCCCGATGAGCTCGGCGGTCTCCCGGGCCCGCTGCAGGGGGCTGACGAAGGTGGCGCCGATCCGGTGCGAGCGGATCAGCGGCATCAGCCGCCGAGCCTCCTCGCGCCCCCGCTCGGTGAGGGGCACGTCGGTAGCGCCGGTGTGCCGTCCGGAACGCGACCACTCGGTCTCACCGTGCCGGACGAGAAAGAGGTCACCCACGTCAGCGCCCTTCCCACTCGCCTGTCAGTACGGTGCCACGAAACGGCCGCGGCCCGCAGGCCGGACTCGGCCAGACGGCCTTCGCCCACGGGGTTCGGTCAGTCCCACCAGAACGACCACACCGTGGACCTGGCCTGACCGTTGGCGGTGTCCACGACGTCGGCGAGGTCGTCACAGTAGGCGTTGTGTTCGAGGGCCAGCTCGGCGATCGTGCGGCCGTCGAGAGGCGGGTGCTCGACCTGGAGCTGGATCTCGGCTCCGTTCATGAAGAACACGTTCGCCCCGTACCGGTCCTGCCAGTGCCGGAGGAACGCCGCGTGATCGCCGGGGGTGAGCGGGGTGAGGTCGGGGTAGGCCGTGGCGCCGTTGCGCAGGAATCCGGGCAGCAGCAGCGGCAGCCGGTGACTGCCGGTGGTCTCGACGAGCAGCAGCCACAGAGGGCGGCTTCCCCACCGTTCCCGGAAGGCGAGCGGGTCCCCGGGAAGCGGCGTCCCGGACGGTTCGTCGAGCAGGTCCGCCAGCCGGGCGGCGTCGCGGAGTTCTTCCTCCTCGGCCAGGTCCTCCGGGTAGGCCTCGGCGACGCTGCGTGCGCCCACCCGGCCGACGATGTCGGCCACGGCGCGGTCCGCCGCCTCCGCCGTCATCTCCGGCACGGGCTCCCCGGCCGCGGCCGCCGCGAGCGAGCGCAGCTGCTCCTCCGACGTCACGCGCGTGGTGAGGAAGGGCACCAGCCCCTCCGCCCGCCCCCGCCAGAAACGCCAGGCCCGCTCGGCCTGCTCCGGCTCGACGGCCACGCCGTGCACCACGGCCCCGCGGGGCAACCGCGCGGAATGCACGGTCGCCCCCGGGGACGCCAGGCCCTCGGTCGCCATGATGTGGCCGATGGCCTCGGCGTCCTTCATGGTGTCGGATTCCTCATTCTCGAACGTCGGCATGACCGGATGACGTCCGCACCTTGCGTCACCGCACATTCATCGTGAACAGGTGCTTGTCGACGTCGTACACGTACACCGTGGAAAGGGTGGTGGGGTTGCGGATCACCGCGGTCCACACCTCCTTGTGCGCGGCCTCGGAGCTGACGCCCGGCACGCTCAGGTACACGGCGTCGGCGCCCTGGTCGGCAGCCTTGCGCAGATGGTTCTTGATGTTCCGCTTGCCCGTCTGCTTGAACTCCGACCGTACCCCGTCCACCCAGCCGTCGAAGGACTTCGCGTTGGTATCGCCGTCCTGGGTGTACTTGCCCGTGTTGGAGCCGCGCGCCACGACCTTGTGCCCGTCGAGCGCCAGCTTGAACGCCATCTCGAACTCCTTGTCGTCGAACCCGAAGCCGTCCTTGTCGTCCGACTCCCAGGACTCGTCGATCCGGTCCAGCGCCTTCTTGGCCATGTCTTCGAGCCCCTCGTGGGTCCAGGCGGCGTTGAACCGGCAGGCCGCGCGCTCGCTTCCGGGCAGCGCCTTGCAGGACCGCTTGTTGAGCTCGTCGATGTCGTCGATGTACTTACCGAAGAAGGTCCTGCCGGCGAGAATCTGCTCGAGCCGCTTCTTGCGCAGTTCCTCGGCTCGCTGTGCGTCGGTGTTGGCCGCTCGGTCCGCGGCGTCCTGCCCGCTGTTGGCCTTGGTCTTGGAGTTCTTGCCGGAGCTCAGCTCCCCCGTGTCCACGAGTGCCCATTCGCCCCCGTCGGGGGTGCACTGCTTGCACAGGCCGCTCGGGTCGCTGTAGTCGACCGGGTCGTTGTCGGAGTAGCTGTACGAGTTCAGGTTCTGTGGCTCGTACGGCGTGCTCAGCGGGTCCGGGCTGAGGAACCGGCCCAGGTCCGCGTCGTACATCCGCGCCCCGAGGACCGAAAGGCCCGTGTCGGTGTCCTCGCTCTTGCCGAGGAAACCGTGGTCGGTGCCGGAGGGAAGTGCGGTGCTGCCGCGCCGGGCGCCGAAGGGGTAGTACTTGCGCCGGGTGGCGGTGCCCGTGGCGGTGTCGACCGACAGCTGGGTCGAAGCCTGCTGGTCCGACATGAGCCAGGTGAGCGTGCCGTTCCCGCCGTTCGCCACACGCATGGCGACGTTGCCGTAGTACCGGGTGGCCGTGGCGGACTTGCCGGTCGCCTTGTGGATCTCCTGACCGCCCAGGTAGAGGACGTTCTCGTCCTTGCCCTTGCGGATCAGCAGGTTCCCGAGGGCGTCGTAGACGTAGCTGCTGCTCGCCGCTCCCGTCGTGGCGACGACATGGCCCAGTTCGTCCCGGGTGAAGCCGGTGGTGACGCCGCCGACCGTGCGTGAGCGGAGCTGGCCCGCGTCGTCGTAGAAGTAGCTGTCGGTGCCCCCCGGGGTCTTCACCGTGCTGACGGCGTGCGGGTGGTCGGCGCCCGCGGTGTAGGTCGACTGGTCGGCGGAGTAGCCGGGGTAGACGTAGTCGTCGGCCTGGGCGCCGGCGGCGGTGGTGCTGGTGACCTTCTGGAGGTTGCCGATGCCGTCGTAGGTGTAGTCGAGCTGGTACGGGTCCTGCCCGGTGGCCAGGTCGGGGGCGAAGGGTCCGGCGCAGGCACCGGCGCTCTGGGTGGTCCAGGCCCGGGACAGGCGGCTCAGCTCGTCATAGGTGAAGCACTGGTGCTGGCCGCTGAGCTTGTCGGTCAGATCGGTGATCCGGCCGCCGGCGTCGCGCAGGTAGTCGTCGTTCTGGACGGTGCCCTTGGTGCTGGTGGTCGTGGTGATGCTCTTCAGCCAGCCGGTGCCGGTGGCGTCCTCGTAGCCGTAGGTCCGCCGGGCCGTGGTGGTCGTGGTCGCCGTCGTGCCGTAGGTGCGGCCGCTGAGCCGGCCGAGGCTGTCGTAGTCGGTGGCGTCCACGTAGGTGGCCAGCGCACTGGTGACCTTCTCGGGGAGGCCGTACACGTCGTAGGTGGTGGTCACCTTCTCCGCGGGCAGCCCGGCGGTGGGCTGGTAGCTGACCGAGGTCTGGTGCCCGGCGGCGTCGTACTCCATCGTCGCCGGGTAGGTACCCTCGAGCCCGGAGCCGTCGGCCGGGATCGTGACGGTGGAGCCGGAGACACGGCCGTTGACGTCGTAGCCGTCGATCCGCGTGGTGTACGCGTAGCCGCGTGCGTACGAGGTGGTCGCCGCCGGCAGCCCCTTCCCGTTCGTCGCCGTGTCGTAAGACGTCCGGGTGAGCACGGTGCTGCCGTTCTGCACGGTCAGCGGACGGTTGAGGTTGTCGTAGGTGTAGCTGAGCGTGACGCCGTTGCCGTTCTTGGCCGTCGCGACATTGCCGTTGGCATCATAGGTGACCGCGGAGAGTCCCTTGGGGTCGGAGTCGGGCTCCTTGCCGCCGGTGCGCTCGCCGAGCCAGTTGTAGGTGTAGCTGGTGACGTTGCCCTTGGCGTCCGTGATCTGTGAGAGCAGTCCGTTGCGGGTGTAGTCGTAGGACGTCGTGTAGGTCGAAGGACCGAACTCGACGACCTTGCTCACCTGCCCGAACACGTCGGTGTAGGTGTTGGTGCGCTCGCCGGTGGCGGGCAGGGTGGTGGTGTAGTCGCCGTGGTAGTTGGTGCGTGTCTGGCCCTGGACCTGCGGCTCGCCCTTCACCATGATCCGGGACTCGGTGGTGCGGCCGGCGTAGTCGATGACCAGGTCGGTGTAGGAGGGCAGGCTGTCCACGGTCGGCAGCACCATGCCGCCCGTCTTCGGATCCCCGGAGTTGTAGAAGGCGGAGCTGGTTCCGGTGACGTTGCCCGAGGTGTCGTACCGGGTGCTGGTCACCGTGCGTCCGCTGCCTCCGGGGGACGCGGTCTGGGTCTCGCGGGTGCGGCCGAGGCCGTCCAGGTAGGTGTAGTTGACGAGGCTCGTCGACCCGGACTGCAGTGTCGTCGTGGTGATCTTCGGAGGGACGGAGGAGACCAGGTCGGGTACGCCTTCGCTGTTGTCCGACGTGGTGACGTCGTACGTGAAGGCGATGGTGGGGGTGGAGCCGGAGGCCTGGCCCGGCTTGAAGACCTGCGAGACGCGGCCCACGGCGTCCAGGACGATCCGGGTCGTCCGGTTGTTGGCGTCCTGTACCTGGACCGGGCTTCCCCACAGACGGGAGTACCTGGTGGTGGTGGACTGCGCGGTGGCCGGCCCGTTGTCGTCCGGGTCCGGCGTGGTGACCTTGACGCCGTCGACAGGCCACGAGGTGGCGGGCTGGTACGCCGTCGTCGTGGTGTGCTGCCTGCCGTCGGTCACGGAGGTCTGCCGCCCGGCCTGGTCGAACTCGGCGGTCGCCTCACGGTAGTCGGTGGCGTCCGTGTACTTGCGCACGGTGGTCGGGTGGCCGTCGGACGGCTTGTCGGTGTCGACCGAGGTGGCGTGGTCGTACAGGGTGACCTCGTACGAGTCCTGGTTGGCCGAGGACCTGGCCGCACAGTCGGCGGCGTAGTGCCGGGTCTCGTCGGGCAGCACCATCCAGCGCTGGACCGGGGAGCCGGTGAAGTAGTCCGTGTTGTACGCCCGGCCGTAGGTGGTGCACCGGTTGTCGTCGGTCGCCGACAGGCCCCAGTCGTTGGTGCGCATCGGCAGGCCGTACTTGGTGCTGGCCGGCTCGGCGGTGTCGTACTCGTCCTTGACGGTGTGCTCGCGCCAGCCGCTGGAGGTCAGCTCGTCGGTGGTGGTCTGGGAGTCACGGACGAACCGGGCGTCGGGCAGGCCCTCGTACTGGGCGGTGTCGTAGACCCAGTACTTGTGCCAGGTCCGCTTGTGCGACTGGCCGGAGCCGTCGCGTTCGCTGGATTCCAGGACCTTCCCGCCCAGCCAGGCGGAGTCGGGCACCGCCGCGCTGCCGCTGTCCCCGTCGTCGACGGTCACGGAACGGGTGGCGGACGGGTCGTCCTTGCTCGTGCGGTCGCCGTCCATGCCGCGGTACAGCCAGTAGTAGGTGGAGGCCGCGTTGGACTTGGTGCCGGTATGGACCTCGACCTGCTGGTAACCGCGCCACTCGGTCCAGGACTCGTCCTTGTCCTTGGTCAGCGGGTCGTCGGGATACGCCCACGCGGGCTTGCCGACGTAGTCGTAGGTGGTGGTCATCACCGGGTCGCCGTCGTTGTTCGCACCCGCACCCGGGCCCGGGTCGACGCTGACCTTGGAGACGACGTACTTCTTGAACCAGCCCGTCTTCTCGGCCGTCGCCCCTTCGGGCACCCACCGCTGCTTGAAGCAGGCCTGGGTGTTGTTCGACTCCGAGGGCGGGTGGTCGATGTCGCAGGTGTCCTGGTCGTCGTAGTTGCGGTAGGTGACGTTGACGAACGAGCCCAGGTCGTTGTGGATCTGCGTGACCCGGCGGAAGTTGAGGGTGCCGCCGCCGAGCTGGTTGTCCCGCCACTCACCGTTGATGTTGATCGTGGGCAGGGTGATGTCGGTACCGTCGCCGTAGCCCCGGCGCTGGACGTAGTCCAGCCACAGGGTGTTGTCGATCGTTCCTTCGGGGTTGGGCAGCCCGTACTTCATCTGGTACTGCATCGCCGGGTCCCACGGCGAGCTGTCGTCGTCCCGGACGAAGGTCTTGACGTCCCACAGCATCTTCGTGGCGAAGAACGTCGGGGAGTACGTCTCACCCTTGATCGTCTTGCAGCCGTCGTCGGCGGACGTGCCGTCGCACATCAGGTCCGTGGGGACATCCGGATACGAGTCCGGGTGATCGGAGATCGACGGGCACGGATCGGGCTCCTTGGCCAGGGGATCCTTGTCCGACATCCGCTCCACGCAACGGCCGACGTAGCGCAGGTCGACCTTCGCGGGCAGTTGCGCGCCGGATATCTGTGAGGCCCAGCCGTACTCGATGCGCACCGGGTAGGCGGCCGCGTCGTAGGAGCGGGCCTGGTCGCTCAGCAGCACCGAGCGGTAGTGGTTCTGCTCCTTGTCGTAGAAGTACGAGGTCTCCACCTCGTCGGCGTCCACAACCCTGTCCAGGCCCCAGCGGTAGGCCTGGGTGCTGACGCCGATGCCACCGTTGTAACCGGGCTCGCCGGGGTTGTTGCCGAAGACGGGGACCGTCAGCACCGAGTCCGTGGCGGCATTGGTGCGCTCGGATCGGCCCCAGCCGAAGTAGTAGCGCATGCCGTCCTGGGCGGAGATCACCCAGTACTCGTCGTCCGAGCCGTGGCCGCCGGTCAGGTGCTGCACGCGCCAGCCGGGGTCGTCCTGGACGTGGTAGGAGCCGGTGCCGTTGTTGTCCTGGACGAGGGTGGAGCTGATGCCGTTGAAGTTGATGACGTAGACGGCGCCGTCCGGCTCCTTGTCGGAGTTGGGCGAGTCCCAGCACAGGTCACCGACCCAGCCGGTGCCCGTGCCGTCGTCCTGGCAGCTCCGGTAGCGGCGCTCGATGAAGCCGATACCGCCCAGCTCCCAGCCCAGACCCGCCCAGTTGGCCTGGGTGTTCTGGGCCGAGGTGAGCGCGTCGACGGACTGCGAGTTGTACGACAGGGACAGCGACGGCGCACCACCCGCCGGCGGCTTGGGCGCCTGGATGGGCAGGTCGTAGGAGAAGGCCCCCGAGCCCACGGAGACGTTCCACGACCCGGAGGGCTTCAGCGACGACGCCCGGTAGTCGCCGGCGTCCGAGGAGGAGGTGGAGGCCAGGGCGTAGACGGTCCCGCCGGTCGTCGCGGCGGCGGTCGTCGCGGGTGACTGGAAGGCGGACTTGGCTTGCGGGCCGGGCTGGATGACCGAGATCACGGTCTTGGGGTCACCGTCGGCCTGGACGGTCGCGGTGAGGGTGCCCCGGGCCACGTTGTTCGTGACCGGGACGGGACGGGGGCTGGCCGTCGAGCAGCCCTTCGCCTTCGGTGTCGTCAGGGCGCAGGCGGGCAGCGCGACCAGCCGCAGGCGGGAGGCGAAGTTGCCGCCGTAGGCGTACTTGAACGTGGAGTAGTCGAAGGAGACGTCCACCGGGCCGGGCGTGCCCCGGCCGTCGCGGCGGGTGACCTGCACGCCCATGCCGATGCCGTTGGTCCGCTTCAACTGCGTGCGGTCCAGGACCTTGACGTCGACGTCGCTGGGGGCCGGCGCCGCGATGGCGGACCGCTGCCGGGCAAGCGCCGACGCGGGAGCCGGTCCCACCTGGACGGTGGCCTCGCCCGGATCCGCGGCCGGGGCGACCGGCAGCTTCTTGCCCGGCTTCAGGCCGGACAGAGTGAGGCGGGCATGGGCCGCCCTGGGCCACACCGGGCGGACGGGCTTGGTCTGTGTGGGCTCCGCGTGGTCACGCGGCACACCGCCCGCCGCCTGCGCGGGCACGTTCACCGGGTGCTCGCGCCCCGCAGCCACGGCCTTGGCCGTACCGGCGGCCTCGGCGGCCGGCGCGGCCAGCAGCGACGCCGCCAGTGCCACGGTCAACGCCCATGAGGCGTTCCTCCCCTGTCTGCGCGCACGTCGCACGGACCATCCCCAACCCGAAGAAGGCCGGGACCCCTCCCGGCACACGTGAAAAGCAAAGCGACCGGGGCTTCGGGCTCACGGTGAAGTGAAAGCCGGGCAAAGGCCAGGTCAAAACCGCACGCTAAGCGGAACGCCCGTTCCGCGGACAGTCCCTCAAATCGGACTGATCCATAAGAACCGTGCCTTCACATGACCTTTACGCGAGTGATGTGCGTCACGCCGGTGAACGTGTTGCGGATCGGGGCTGTGAGCTTGGGAAACAGCCCTGGCGTAAGGGGAAGGTAAGTGATTCAATCCTGCGGCGCACACACATCGCACACGTGCAGTACAGGCCGAGGAAAGGTCCCGGAAGACATATGAAGCGCGAGACGCCCGGCCACCTGAGCCGGCGCCGGTTTCTGCGGCGCGCCGGCGGGCTGACGGCGGCAGCCCTGGTCGGGTCCGCGGCGCTCACGCAGGCGGGTACGGCGTCCGCGACCGTGGCCGCCTCGAAGCGCTTCGATCTCACCGACGGCTCCGACGAGTGGTTCCGTGAGATCCTGCTCAACGAGACCCGGATCCTGCAGTCGTTCGCGTTCGACAACACCAACAAGCACCTGTACACGGCGCAGTTGGTGCAGGCCGGGCGGATCCTGCCCGGCGAGACGCAGGCGTACACCGGGACCGACCGGGCCAAGAACGGTGACCTGTGCATCACCCGCCTGGACTGGCAGGGCTACGTCATCGGCCGGATGTACCTCAAGGGCTTCGGGCACGGGGTGTCCATCGGCGTGGAGCCCTCCGGTAACAGCGCCTACCTGTGGACCGAGAGCGACTCGGTGCCCGACAGCCAGAACAACGGCTACGGCACGAAGATCGCCCGATTCAAGTTCGCCAACGGTGCCGTCCTGCGGCCTGATTCGTTCCAGGTCACCCGGTACACCCCGGTCCCGGGCTCGGATCACAACACCGTCGCCGTCGACCCCGTCACCAGCCGGATCGTCCACCGCCACCGGATCAACGGCACCACCTGGAAGCTCAGCCTGTACGACCTGGCAACCTTCAAGGCCGGCACCTTCACCCCGCTGGCCACCATCACCCAGCCTGCCGCCGTCACCGACGGAGTGACCTTCCAGGGCTACACCAGCATGGGCCGGTACCTGTACACCCTTGACGGCACCGCCTACACCTACGACACCGACGGCAAGCAGACCAGCACCAGCAACACCTACGTCACCTCGATCGACTGGAACACCGGCAGCGTCGTCGAGCGGCGGCTGAGCAACGCCGGGCAGAGCCTCTTCTACCGCGAACCGGAGGGCCTGGCCATCCAGATCCCCGACATGAGCACCCCGACCGTCGCCCGCCTCCACCTCGGCTTCGGCTCCGAGGAGAGCCTCTCGCAGACGGACAAGAAGGCCAGCTTCTACTACAAGGACCTCCTCGTCTGACTGACCGGCACCTCCGACGGGCGGGTGCCGGGATCGAGGCGTGCCGGAACCGGGGAACGTCCCCGGAACCGATGAAGGTCCCCGCCCGGCGCGTCCCCTTCGAGGTCGTGCCGCGCGGGTGCGCGAGACCGCCGGCTACTGCCGGTATCCGCTGAGGAACCGTCCGATCCGCCCGATCGCGGCCTCCAGGTCGTCCGCGTACGGCAGGGTGAGGATGCGGAAGTGGTCGGGCGAGGGCCAGTTGAACCCCGTGCCCTGGACCACCTGGATCTTCTCGCGCAGCAGCAGGTCGAGGACGAACTTCTCGTCGTCGTGGATCGGGTGGACCTTGGGGTCGATGCGCGGGAAGGCGTACAGCGCGCCCCTGGGCTTCACGCAGGACACGCCGGGGATCTCGTTCAGCTTCTCCCAGGCGGTGTTCCGCTGCTCGTACAACCGGCCGCCGGGCACCGTGAGTTCGCGGATGGACTGGCGGCCGCCGAGCGCGGCCTGGATGGCGTACTGGGCGGGCGCGTTGGCGCACAGGCGCATGGAGGCCAGCATGTTCAGGCCCTCCAGGTAGTCCTTCGCGTGCTGCTTGGGGCCCGTCACGACCAGCCAGCCGGAGCGGAAGCCCGCCACCCGGTACGTCTTCGACAGGCCGCAGAAGGTGAGCACCACCAGGTCCGGCGCGAGCGCGGAGGCCGAGTGGTGGACCGCGTCGTCGTACAGGATCTGGTCGTAGATCTCGTCGGCGAACACCATCAGGCCGTGCCGGCGGGCGAGGTCCAGGATGCCCTCGACGACCTCCTTCGGATACACCGCGCCCGTCGGGTTGTTGGGGTTGATGATGACCAGGGCCTTCGTGCGGTCCGTGATCTTCGACGCCATGTCGGCCAGGTCCGGGTTCCAGTCGGACTGTTCGTCGCACAGGTAGTGGACCGCCTTGCCGCCCGCCAGGGTCGTCACGGCCGTCCACAGGGGGAAGTCCGGTGCGGGGACGAGGATTTCGTCGCCGTCCTCGACCAGGGCCTGTACGGCCATGGAGACCAGCTCCGAGACGCCGTTGCCCAGGTAGACGTCGTCGACGTCGACGTCGAGGCCCAGGTTCTGGTACCGCTGGGCGACCGCGCGGCGGGCGGACAGGACGCCGCGGGAGTCCGTGTAGCCGTGGGCCTGCGGCAGCATCCGGATCATGTCCTGGAGGATCTCCGCCGGCGCCTCGAAGCCGAAGGCCGCGGGATTGCCGGTGTTCAGGCGCAGCACGCTGTGCCCCGCCTCCTCCAGTGCGTCGGCGTGCTCGATCACCGGGCCGCGGATCTCGTAGCAGACCTCGCTGAGTTTGTTCGACTGCCGGAACTCCATGCGCGGCTTCCCCTCCGGTATCTGGTGTTACTTGGTTTTACCAAGTGGGAGCTTGGAAAGTCCAACAACATGTCTAGACTGCGTCGCATGCCACCTCGCCGAAGCTACGACCAGTACTGCTCCGCCGCCCGCGCCCTCGACCTGGTCGGCGACCGCTGGACCCTGCTGATCGTCCGCGAACTGCTCGCCGGCCCCCGCCGCTACACCGACCTGCACGCGGATCTGCCCGGCGTGAGCACGGACGTCCTCGCCTCGCGACTGAAGGACATGGAACGCGACGGACTCACCACCCGCCGCCGGCTCCCCCCGCCGGGCGCCGCCTACGTGTACGAAGTCACCCCCCGGGGGCGCGGGTTGCTGCCCGTGCTGCAGGCCCTCGGGACCTGGGGCGAGAGCGAGCTGGGGGAACGGCGGCCCACCGACGCGGTACGCGCACACTGGTTCGCGTTGCCGCTGCTGCGGGGCCTGGAAGGGGAGGGACTGGTCGAAGTCGGGCTGGAGGAAGGCGAGTTCCATCTGCGCGTCGGTGCCGAGGAGGGTCCGGTGTACGGCGACGGGCCGGCGCCCGGCGAGGCCGACGCGCGCCTCGACCTGGACACCGTGACCTGTGCGGCGATCTCCCGCGGCGAACTGACCCTGACCGACGCCGTCCGGACCGGCCGGGTCACCGTGACCGGTGACGGCACACTCGCGAAGGCGCTGCGGGAGGTCTGACGGCAGGCGAGGCGAAGGCAGGTCGCCGGGCGACGGCAGGCCAAAGGCCCGCCGGGGACGGCCCGTCCGACGCCGTCCGGACCGGCCGGGTCACCGTGACCGGTGACGGCATACTCGCGAAGGCGCTGCGGGAGGTCTGACGGCAGGCGAGGCGAAGGCAGGTCGCCGGGCTGACGGCAGGCGAAAGGCCCGCCAGGGACGGCCCGTCCGCAGCCCCTCCACAGGTGGGCCTTCGACCGGGTCCCGTCCGCGGGCGGGCCTTCGTGTGAGTTCGTCCCGTCCGCTCAGGCGGCCGGCGGGACTCGGGAGGGCCGCCCCGGACCCCGGGTCAGCGCGTACCCGCCGATGCCGGCGAGCGCGGCCAGGATGCCGCCGATGGCCGTCCACACCCAGCGGTCGGACCACCAGCCGGATGACCAGCCGTCGTCCGAACCGAAGCTGGAGAGCACCGCGGCCCTGGAACCGCCCTTCTCCTCACCGGAGTCGACCGCGATTCCCGGAACGAGCGGCTTGCCCAGCGAGCCGTCCACCGCCGCCGCGCCGCCGATGTCCTTGGAGTCCACGCGTACTTCGGTGCCGACCGGCAGACCCAGGTCGGCGTCACCGAGAGCCACCACGGTCAGCCGGACGTAGTACGTGCCCGGCAGCGGATCGTCGGCCCACGGCTCCGACCAGCCGCGCACGGTGCGCATCACACAGGCCAGTTCGACCGAGGAGGTGCCCTGACCGGCGGTGCGGGTCTGGGCACCGTACTGGCAGGCCTGGCGGCGCCGCAGCCCGTCGTACACGTCGAGCTGCCAGGTCTGCGAGCCGTGTGTGTCCGGAAGCTTCACCGTCGCCTTGACGGTGGGGCGCTGTCCGGTGTCCGCCGGGAACGACCAGTAGAGGTAGTCGCCGGTGGAGCCGGACGCGGTGGCCTGCTGCCCCTGCTCGATCTCCGTGGCCGTACGGAAGGAGGTGCCCGCCTGGGTGGGTGCCTTGCCGTCGCCGGAGCCGTCGCCGGTACCGCTCGGGGAGGGCGAGGAGTCGGCGGCGGCCGGCCCGGCGGCCAGTCCCAGAGCCAGCAGCGCGGCGCCCAGTACTCGTGTGATCCGCATCAGTTCGTCCTCCAGACGGCGACCCGCCAGCGTGACAGCCAGCCCCACAGCAGACCGGCCAGGAAGCCGATCAGCACCAGCGCGCCGAGCAGCCACCAGCCGCGCCCGAGACCGAACGCGGCCACGTCGTGATGGCCGGAGGGGCCGTCCACGACGTCCACGGTCAGCTCCAGCGGCAGACCGGGCGTGGTCTTCACCCCGGCGGCCGCCGCGAACGAATGCGTGACCTGGAGACAGACCGTCTCGGCGGGCGCGTCGTCGTCGCTCTCCGGCCGCGGGTAACGCAGACCGGTGGAGAGCACATCCGTACGGCCGGTGCCCGCGGCCTCACCGCGTACGATCTCCCGCCCGTGCACGGTCACCGCCCGCAGCAGCAGGCCGTAGTGGGGAGCGACGGCCCGGTCGTCCGCCACGCTCACCGAGGCGCGCAGCTCCTGACCCGGCTCGACCGCGACCTTGTACCAGCGCTGCCGCCCGAACTCCGCACGGTCGGTGTACAGCCCGGACTTCAGCGACGGCGCCTGCTCGCACCGGTCCGCGCCCTCGGCCGCCACCGGCGTGACCACCGGATCGGCCGCCCGGTCGACCAACTGCCCGACGCGGTCGCTCAGTTCCTCCTTGTGCTGCACGGAGGTGTAGGTGCCGCCGGTCGCGTCCGCGATGCAGCTGAGCTGGTCGCGGGTCTTGGCGTCCGGCACCAGGCCGAGGGTGTCGATGGTCAGCCCGATGCCCTTGGCGGCTATCTCCCGCGCCACCTCGCACGGATCCAGCGGCTGGCAGGTGTCCTCGCCGTCGCTGATCAGCACGATACGGCGGGTGCCGGCACCGCCGTTCAGGTCGTCCGCCGCTTTCAGCAGCGCGGGCCCGATCGGCGTCCAGCCGGTCGGCGCGAGGGTGGCCACGGCCGTCTTCGCGTCGGTACGGTTCAGCGGGCCGACCGGGTAGAGCCGCGCCGTGTCCTTGCAGCCCTCCTTGCGGTCGTTGCCGCGGTAGTTGGCGCCGAGGGTGCGGATGCCGAGCCGGACCTCCTGCGGGGTCGCGTCGAGCACCTCGTTGAACGCCTGCTTCGCCGCGGCCATCCGGGTGCCGCCGTCGATGTCCCGGGTCCGCATGGAACCGCTGACGTCCAGCACCAGTTCGACCTTGGGCGCGGCCTGCTCGGTCTCGTCGGCGACCGCCCCGGTGGGGACCGCGATCCCGGCCGTCAGGGCGGCGAGCAGGCCACAGACCCCTGCCACCAACCGTTGTCTTCTGATCATCGCCGGATCCTATTGATCAGATGGTCCGGACTCCAAAACGCCGGGCACCCGTACGCGTTGGGCGGCCGTCAGGGGCTCAGGTGCCGCCGTCCGGCGCCGCCGGCCCGAACACCCCGGTCAGGCGGGCCCGGTACAGCGCGGCGATGGAGAAGCCGTCGGTGATCCGTCCGTCGGCCACCATCTCCTCCGCCTCGGCCGGTGTCACCGTGATCGCCCGGTGGATCGCCTCGCCCTTCTCGACCTCGCCGACGCCGTCCACGCGCGCCGCGTACAGGGCGACCTTGTGGGCCAGCAGCCCGGTGTCGGGGTGCACTTCGCCCAGGGGGATCACCTCCGTCGGCGTCGCGGCGATCTCCTCCCGCAGCTCCCGGGTGACGTTCTCGACGGGCGTGGCGCCCGGTTCGCCGAAGCCGCGTACCACCTCCCAGTGCCGGCTCCGGGTGGCGTGCCGGTGGTGCTCGATCAGCACCACCTTCTCCCCGGGGCCGACCAGCGGCAGGATCACCACGCCGGGGGACGAGCCCGGTGGCGGCAGGATCCGGTCGTACAGACCGAGACGGCCGTCGGGGAAGCGCACCGGATCGCGCAGGTACCACAGGTACCGGTCCGCCGACACGACACCTGCCGGGACCGGCCGCAGCGCGGCGCGCAACCGCGCCCACAAGGCGGCGAACGAGCCGCCGCGTCCGCTCGGCCGGGCCGTGGTCGCCCGTCGCCTGGCGTCGCGGATCCGCGCCGGATCGGTCAGGATCCGGACCCCCTCGGGATCGTCGCGAAACCACTCCGGAACGTCGCGCCGCAGGGCCTCGTACCGGTTCATCGGGAACTTCGCAGACTGTGCAAGGGGCTACTCCGGGCTCGTCAGTATTCGGGCAGGTCCTCGTTGTCCTGGGTGGTCGCCGAGGCCGTGCCCGTGGGGGCAGGCCCCGCGGTGTCCCGGTAGCCCGGCAGGCGCCGCACCAGGTCGTGGAACTGCGACCATTCTCGTTCACTGGCCAGGCGTACGGTGGCGATCTCGCGCGCGAACCGCTGTTCCTGCCGTCCGGCCATGCGATTGCGCAGCACCAACTGCACCGAACCGGTCAGCGAACCGCTCACCGTGAGCGGCAGGACCGACCCGGCCACCTCCCATATGTTGTTGCCGCTGACCGCCGTGAACACGGCCGCGCCCACGGTGACGACCACCTCCACCACCGGACGCCAGGTGGCCGACCGTGCCTGCCGGCGCTCCCGTGCCAGCTTGAGGATCTCCGAGTTGAGCCGGACGTAACAGTCGAAGACCTGCCCGACGCCGTCGTGGAAGGCTTCCGGGGCGGCGGTCAGCGAGCCGAACGCGTGGATGTAGGCGTTCCAGACGGGGGTCTGGCGCAGCCGCCAGATGTCGTGCAGGCTCAGGGCGTTCACCGCCTCGGGCGTCAGATGGTCCTGCACGGCGGCGAAGCTCTGCCGCCGCAGGAACGTGAGCAGCTGCTCCGGGTCCTGCACGACGCCGACGGTTGCGGCCCTGGCCTCGCGGGCCTCCTGCAGCACCACCCGCCGCAGGCTGCCGACCGGGGTGAGGGGGTAACGCC
Organism: Streptomyces sp. NPDC096012; assembly: GCF_040426375.1. Lineage (NCBI taxonomy): Bacteria > Bacillati > Actinomycetota > Actinomycetes > Kitasatosporales > Streptomycetaceae > Streptomyces > Streptomyces sp. NPDC096012. Next base: position 58,363 of record NZ_JBEOTD010000026.1, on the reverse strand, counting down.
CGAGGGCGTCGGCCAGGTTGACGTTGTAGATCAGGTCCAGCAGCTGCTTTATCTCCGCCGCGAAGGGCTTGTCGCGGTCGTATCTGCCCTCCGCCACGTTCGTCCCCGGGACGGACACGAACTCCTCGTACAGGGTGTTGCGCACGACCGGCTTCCTGCGGACGCTGAGGGCGTTGCTGAAACCGACCACCTCGCCGAGCCGTTCACCGAACCGGTCCGTGTCCTCGCGGGCCACTCCGACCTGGGCCGCGAGCACGTCGATGTCCTTCGCCGTGAGGCCCTGGACCTTCTCGGTGAACGGCTGGTAGAGCCGTAACCGGGTGCGGTCGCGGTTCTCCCCGTCGTCCGGGGAGTCGTCCCAGGACATCCGCACACAGCGCACCCGGTCACCGGCGGACATGCCGGCCAGCGTCTCCTGCCAGGCGGTGAATCCCTCGCGCCGCAGATGCAGATGGGCGGGTGGCTCCTCGGCCGGGTGCCGCTCACGCAGGAGGAAGGGGACGATCGCGCCCGAGGCGAGGAGCTTGCGGTGGGCCGCGCGGGACTCGCCCTCCTCCATGAGGTCGCGGTTGATCGCGTCGTTGTTGTAGAAGTAGGCGCGGTTGATCACGACCTGGCTGGCGTTGATGAGGCTGCGGAAGTACTCGGCCCGCACCTCCCGGAGGCGCTGCCGTTCGACTTCGTCCAGGGACCGACCGCGTTCGATCATGTCCCTGGTGAGCTGTGCGGGGACCCACTGGTTGTCCAGCGACTGTGCGATCACGGCCCCCGGTTCCAGCTGTTCGGGCTGGATCGGCGACATCAGGCTGTCACTGCGGTCGACGTCATTCATCGGCTGCTCTCGAAGGTCTCGTGTCCGGTCCGGCTTCTCAGGGGTACACCGTCGGGCGCCGACGGTGCGGACAACGCGTTTTTCGGACACCCAATGTGACGCGAAATCAGCCCTGTCCCGGGAGCGGGGCCGAACGGGGATGCGGTAGGTCCGTCCAGAGGTCCCCGGCGTGACCGGGGGAGAGGCGCATCAGGGTCAACGCCTTCGCCGGCAGCGGGCCTTCGCGCAGCGGCGCCAGGTCAGCGGTGTGCGGCAGATCGGGCAGGACGGCCCGCAGCGCTTCGGCCAGTGCCGGTCCCGAGCCGGCCGTACCCGCCAGCGCTCCCGCCACCAGCGAGCCGAACAGCTTGCGGCGCAGCGCCGTTTCGTCGTCGGTGACCAGACGGCCCGTGAGCGCGGGCGGGGTGATGCCGTGCCGGGCCAGCCGGGCGGGGCTGATCCGGATGTCGGCCACATCCCGGTAGACCAGGCGCCGGGGCGAGCCGTCGGCGGACAGCACGACCAGCAGGTTCTGGCCGTGTGCCTCCAGCGCCACGCCGAGGTCGAGCAGCTGCAGGCCCACCGTGAGGGCCAGCCGGGCGAACGCGGCCAGCCAGGCGGGGGAGTCGGGCAGGGCCGTGGTGGCCAGCGCCGCCACCGGGAGGACGCGTTCGTCCGGTGCCGCGTACACCTCGGGCGACTCCCGCAACAGCGCCGCCAGATCGGGGGAGTTCGCCGTCACCGCACCCAGCGTGCGGGTGATGTGCAGCAGACCGCCGGTACGCGCCGCCAGGTCCTCGGCGAGCGAGGACAGGGGCGTGGCGGCCCGCACCGAGTACGCGGAGATGTCCCGCACCGACGAGGTGAGCCGGGCGCTCAGCGCGGTCTTCACGTGCGTGGCGCCGGGCAGCGCCAGGGTCCGCAGGGACATCAGCGGATGAGCGGCACGCCACGGGACGCCCGGCCGCTTCAGGACGTGCGCCGCCTGCCAGGGATGCACCGGCACCAGCAACCGGTCACCGTCCCGCAGCTCCGCCGGCCAGTCGCCGGCCACCAGGCACTCGGCGGCCGGCACCGGCAGCGTCCCCAGCTCCACCACCGGCCGGTGCTCGGGTCCGTACGCCAGCTGCTCCGCCACCGAGAACCCGGGCCGCGCCCGGCAGTTCGGGTGGAACGGATGCCCGTCGACCACCCGCTGCTCCCACTCCCAGTCCCGTTCCGGCCACTCCTTCGAGTGATCCGCACCGGCCCGTGACAGCGCCAACGAGGACGTGCTGTCGGCCAGTTCGGCCGCGAACGCCGGTCCGTGCGGCACCGCGAGCGCCGTCATCAGGCGCGCCGGATCGTCGTAGCGCTCCCGGCCCAGGCGGACACCGGTGACGTAGGCGCTCGTGGCGTACGGGTCCGCGTGCGGCCCGTGCAGCGTCCGCCCGTCGGCGAGCCGCAGGGTCAGCTCGTGCACCCCGGACACCCGCTCCCCGATCCAGGGCAGCGGCTCGTGCACGAGCGCCCGCCACAGCCGGGTCAGAACGGCGGCGCGAGCACCCGGCAGCTCGGCCGTGTACCGAGGCAGCAGGGCGGGCCGGACGGCGGCCAGCTCCTCGGCGACCTCGGCCTCGGCGGTGGGGGGTCGGCGCACGATCGGCTCCTCGGGTACACAGGGCACGGAGGACGATTGTCACGGACGACGGACATACTGATCGCTACCGGCACTCGCACGACGCTCGAAACGGGCGATGTTGGAGGATGTAAGACAGCGGTGACGACCTAGTACACCGGGCGGAGGAAACGGGCGGCGGACCAAACGAGCGGCGGACCAAACGGGCGGTGTGCGGAACGAGCGGTGTGCGGAACGAGCGGTGTGCGGAACGAGCGGTGCGCGGGCCGAGCGGCGTGCGCACCGTACGTCGGGCAGTGTGGGCCACGGACGCGGCGGCGCCCGGACTCGGACGCGGTGCCCGGGCTCGGACGCGGCCCCCCGTCACGGGACGCCGCGCCCGGCCTCTGGACAAGCGCTCGCCCCCTGGACGAAGCGTTCGGCCCCTGGACGAAGAACGAATGGATCGCGTGGACCTCACACCCCCCACCCCCGCCGTCGGCCCGCGCGCCGACGCGTACGCGACCGCGCCCCTGCTCAACTGCCTGCTGCGCGAGGTGGCCGAACCACTCCCGGACGCCGGGGACCGGCGTGTGTACCGGCTGCCCAGCGGGCGGCTGCTGCGTGTGCGCGCCGGACGGCGCCCCGCCGGGCCCGAGGTGCACCGGGCCGGGACCTGGGACCCGCTCGGCCACACCGAACTGGTCAAACTGGTCGCCGACGAACTGCGCCGGCACACCGGGCTGCCGGGCGGCGACCTCCCCGCCGAGATGGTCGACAGCCGCGAGGCCGTCGCCGCCCTGCTCACCGCACGCGAGCGGACGACGGCGCCGGAGGACCCCTACCTGCGCTCCGAGCAGTGCCTGCTCACCGGTCACCCCCACCACCCGGCCCCCAAGGCGCGCGGCGGCGGTCCGGCCGCGACCTGGCTGCCGTACGCCCCCGAGGCCCATGCCCGCTTCCCGCTGGTGCTGCTCGGGGTGCGCGAGGACCAGGTCGCCGAGGAGGGCGACACCCGCGCCCTGGACGCCCTCGGCGCCGCTCCGCCCGGCTACCGGCTGCTCCCGGCCCACCCCTGGCAGCTGGCCCTCGTCGCCCGCGATCTCGCACCGGCGTTCGCCGACGGCCGCCTGGTCCGGCTGGGCACGACCGCCTTCGACACCTGGCCGACGGCAGCGGTGCGCACGGTGTACGAGCCCCGGCACGATCTCTTCCTGAAGTTCAGCCTGGACGTGCGCATCACCAACGACATCCGGCGCCTGTGGCGGCACGACCTGGAAAGACTGCGCCGCACCGACGGGGCCGCCACACGCGCCTTCGCCGCGCTGGGCCCGCCCGCGGCCTGGCTGAGCGACCGCGGCTACCGCACCGCCGGCTTCGCCTTCGAGGAGCTGGCCGTCCTCGTCCGGGACGGTTTGCGCGGCCATCTGCTGCCGGGCGCCACCCCGCTGCTCGCGGCGGCCCTCACCGAGGACTTCGACGGCAGTCCGCTGGCCGCCGCGGCCGACCCGGGCGCCTGGTGGGAGGCCTACCTGGGGCAGGTCGTCCCGCCGGCCCTGGCCGCCTTCGGCGAGCACGGAGTCGTCCTGGAGGCACATCTGCAGAACACCCTCGTCGCCGTGGACGCGGCCGGTACGCCGGTGCAGGCGCTGTTCCGGGACGCGGAGGGCGCCAAACTGCTGCCGGACGTCTCGCGCGCCGCCGGCTGGGAGCGGCTGGTGTACTGCCTGGTCGTCAACCACCTCGGCGAGATCGCCGCCGCCCTGGCCGAACACCACCCCGGCTTCGACCCGTGGCCCGCCGTCCGCCACGAACTCGCCCGGCACGACCTGCCCGAGATCCCCGCTCTGCTGGCCTCACCCACACTGCCCGGCAAGACCAACCTGCTGCTGCGCTGGACGGGCGCGCACGGCGCCGACGCCCGCTACCTGCCCCTGCCGAACCCGCTGGCCACCCCCGCGCAACCGTGACCGCTCCGCGCACCCGGCCACATCACCGGGCCTCCGCTTCGCCATGTCCGAGTGCGAGTCGCGGCCAAGCGCCGCCGGGCCGATGCAGGCGGACCGCGGCCAGTGCCCGCTGACCACCGCCTGAACGGACACGACCGTCCCGCGGCGGGCGGAGATCCGCTGAGAGCGACGGCGAATCCGCAACGGGGGACCTGTCCGGTGGACGCCGCAGGACCTTGCCCCCGAGACGGTCCGGGCGGAACAGCCCCGCCCGTGCGCGGAGCCGGTCGTCAGGGGGCCGTACACCCAGGCGCCGATGACCGGGCGCTGAACCTGTGCGGCCCGTTCCTCCGGGGGCGCGGTGGCGGCGGTGACCTCGTACATTGGAGACGTGGGTGCCAGTCCCCCCGACGGGCAGCCGGCCGAGGGCGAAGTCGACTACGCCGCGCTGTTCGCGGCGACTCCCAGTCCGTATCTGGTCCTCGATCCCGGGTTTGTGATCGTCGGCGTGAATGCGGCGTACTGCCAGGCGACCGGCCGGACGCGACAGGACCTGCTGGGGCAGTACCTCTTCGACGCCTTTCCCGACAATCCCGCCGCACCGGAGGCGGACGCGGTGGAGAACCTGTCCGCCTCCCTGAAGCGGGTGTCGGCCACGAGGGAACCGGACACCCTGGCCCTTGAGCGGTACGACATCCCCATCGCCGGACAGCCGGGTGCCTTCGAGGAACGCTGGTGGTCCCCGGTCAACACCCCTGTTCTCGGGCCGGACGGACGGGTGGCGTAGATCATCCACCGGGTCGAGGACGTGACCGCCTTCGTCCACGCCCGTCGGCTGCGGCAGGAGCCCGCCGTGCCCCACAGCCCCGAGGAGGACAGCATGGAGGCCGAGCTGTACGCCCGGGCCAAGGAGCTGGAGCGCGTCAACGACGAACTGCGGCGGGCACACGCGCGGGGACGGCAGGTGGCGATCACGCTGCAGGAGGCCATGCTGCACTCCCCGGACCTGGCCCGGCACACCGATGTCGCGGTCCGCTACCTGCCGGCCGTCGGGTCGCTGAACGTGTGCGGTGACTGGTATGACGCCGTGGACCTGACCGACGGCCGGTACTCCGTCGCCGTGGGTGACGTGGTCGGTCACGGCCTGGAGGCCGCCACCGTCATGGGGATGCTGCGCAGCGCACTGTCAGCGGCCACCCGGGCCGTCGCCGGCCCCGCCCAGGCCCTGGAAGTGCTGGGCCTGTACGCCCGCTCCGTGGACGGCGCGCTGGCAGCCACCGCCGTCACGATCCTCGTCGACACCCGGTCGCGGTTGATCGTCTACTCCAGCGCGGGGCATCCGCCACCCGTTCTGATGCACCACGACGGCAGCTGCCGGCTGCTGGACCAGGCCACCGATCCGCCCCTCGGCGCCCGGCCGACCCACGTCCCACGGCCCCAGGCCGGCGTGGCCTACCACCCGGGCGACATCCTCGTCCTCTACACCGACGGCCTCATCGAGCGCCGGGGCGAGGACATCGAGACCGGCCTGCACCGCCTGACCGGCACGCTGTCCCAGTGCCTGGGGCTCAGCCCCGAGCGTCTGGCCGACACCCTGCTGGAGCGCCTGGGTGTCAGCCATGGCGCCCGCGACGACATCGCGCTGGTCGTCGTCGGCCTGTGAACTCGGGGCGGCTGCTTCGGCCGGCCCGCGAGGCGCCCACCCGGTGATCGCGTTCCGGCGGCGTGCGGTGCGCCCGGGCGCGGGTTCCGGACCGGACGGGTGGACCGGCACGGGAAAGGACCCCTGCCAGGCGGTCGGCCTGGGAGGGGTCCTTCCCGGTCCGGGAGCCGTCAGCCGTCAGCCCATGGTGGTCGGTCAGCCCTGGGAATCCGGTGACCGGGTCGGCCACCGGACCCGGACCGGGTCGGCCACCGGACCCGGACCGGTCGGCCACCGGGCCTCGACCGGTCGGCCGTCGGGCCTCGACCGGTCGGCCGTCGGGCCTCGACCGGTCGGCCGTCGGGCCTCGACCGGTCAGCCGTCGGACTCCGGCGACGGGAGGTAGGCGCCGGGTACGTCGTTCGGTGCGTAGATCTTCTTCTCACCGGGGTACGGACGAGCCCAGTTGTGGGTCTGGTACCAGGTGAGGTGGTTCATCTGGGCCGGGTTGGCGTAGTCGGGGATGGCGTGGGAGCCGGTCAGGTGCTGCCTGGACTTCCAGGCGTCCCACGCGGCGGCCAGGGACTTCTTGTCCGCCGGTACCTTCGCCGACGGTACGGCCGCCGCCTTGGGGTCCTGGGCGGCGGGGGTGTCCACGCCGCAGGGCGGCGGGGTCTTCAGGCCGTCGGTCAGCGAGGTGCGGTTGGGCAGCGCGGTGAACGGCGTGTAGTCGGGGTGCCGGGTGAACGCGCCCCGCATGGGAGTGGCCGCGCTGTCCTTCTGGTTCATCGGGTGGATCCCGAGGATCTGCTCGACGGTGCGGATCATCGTGATCTGCGAGTAGTAGCGGCTGTCGACGGTGCCGTGCTGGGACCAGGGGCTGATGATCTGGACCGGCGCGCGGTGCCCGTCGACATGGTCCAGGCCGGCCTGGGAGTCGTCCTCGACGACGAAGATCGCCGAGTCCTTCCAGTACCTGCTGTGCGAGATCCTGTCGATGATCTTGCCGGTGGCCAGGTCGTTGTCGGCGACCTGGGCGGCCGGGCCGGCCGGCCCACCGGTGTGGTCGCTGGAGAGCCAGAACATGTTCAGGTTCGCCGGGCCGTTCTTCTCGAAGTCCTGATTCCAGATCTCGTACCGGTAGAGGTCCGGGACGCTGGTGTCGAACTTCGGGAACCCGGGCACCGACACGCTGTTGAGCGACGGGATCGGTGAGGAGGACTTCAGGGGGTAGGCGGTGGCCTGGCCGGTCGCGTTCATGTTCTTGGCGTCGCAGTACAGGTTCTGCCAGCTGGCGCCCGACGGCTTGGTCAGGAACTGCTGGAACTCGCCGAAGTCCCGCACGCTCTTGCCGGCCGCCTGTGCGCCCGTCCACAGGAAGCCGGTCTTCTGGTGGCCGAGGGCGTCGTCCTCGGTGTCGTAGCTGCGCGCGTACTCGCCGGCCGAGGACTCGGTGTACTCGGGGTTGTCGGCCTGCATGAGCCAGTTGTGGCCCTCGGCGGAGTTGGTGCCGATGTCGTAGGTGTTGTCGTACAGCCCGAACTGCCGGGCCAGGGCGTGCTGGTTCGGCGTGACGTTCGCGCCGAACTGCGTCAGCGACGGGTCGCCGTCGCCCTCGGGTACGTCGCCGAGGACCTGGTCGTAGGTGCGGTTCTCCTTGACGATCAGGAAGACGTGCTTGATCGTCGAAGGGTCGCCGATCCGCGCCGGGACCGGCTGCGGCTCGGCGTTGCGGTGGCCCCTGGCCGACGCGACGGAGCCGGCGCTCCAGCCGTTCTGCCGGAAGACCTTGGCGGTCTGGGCGCGGATGACGCGGTCGCTGGGCAGGGTGAACTGCGTCAGGCTGGAGGTCGTGTCGTGGGTGGCGTGGCCGGCGCTGTCGGGGCGGCGGGCGTCGATGCCTCGGGTGTGGGAGACGACGACCTTCTTGCCCACGGTGGTGATCTCGGCGGGGAAGTAGTCCGTCGGGAGGAGGCCGAGGTAACTGACCGGCTCCTGCGGGGACTTGTAGCGGTAGACGGCGACGGCGTCGGCCCGGCCGAGCGTCACCAGCAGGTGCCCGTCACCGGTGAGGGTCACGGCGTCGGGCTCGTAGCCGACCGAGGCCTCCGGCCACGGCTGGGTGGAGATGGTCTGCACGACGTGGTCGTTGGCGGTGTTGATGACCGACACGTTGTCGTCGGCGGTGTTGGTGACGAACACCGCGCCGCGCCGGGCGTACACGGCGGTCGGGTGCAGGCCGACGTCGATCGTGCCGACCGCGGCTGACGCGTCGGCCAGGTCGATGACGCTGACCGTGCCGGTGGTGGTGGCGCCGGTCTCCGGGTCGGCCGGCACCTGCGTGCCGTAGGAGTTGAGTGTGGAGTCCCCGGCCTTCGCGGGCCGGCCGCCCTCGTTGCTGACGTAGAGCTTGTCGCCGACCCGGGCCATGCCGCGCGGGGCGTTGCCGACCGCCCAGCTCCGGGTGACCGCCCCGGTCGCCGCGTCGATCGCCACCACCCGGTTCTGGCCGTTGACCGCCGCGTACACGGTGGAGCCGTCGGCGGAGAACACCGCCGCGGCGACCAGGGCGTGCTTGCTGCCGTCGGCCGGGATCCTGACGGTCACGGGGTCGGCGAGCGTGCCGTCCGCGTTCACGGTGAACCTGGTGTAGCCGTCGGCCTGGCCCAGCCACAGCTGCTTGCCGTCGGGTGAGTACGTCGGACCTTCCTGGCCGACGGAGCCGCTGCCGATGCGCAGGTCGTCGGCGGCGTTGGTGCCGACACGCTGCTTGATCCGCCCGGTCGCGAGGTCCACGACGACCAGCGCGGCGTCGCCGTCGGTGACCGCGGCGGCGAGGTGGCCGCCGTCCGGGCTGACCGTCGACGACATGATCTTGCCGTCGTCGATGACGAGGCGGTCGCCGAAGGGAGCGAGGTACTGGTCGGCGGAGACGGCCTGGCCCCTGTGGGTGACCTGGCCGACCTGGTCGGTACCGAACTGGCGGGTCTCGGCGACGGCGGTGCCGGTGGCCAGGGCGGCCGTGGTGATGCATGCCGTGACCAGCGTGGCCCGGCGGCTGACACGTCTGCCCAGCAGGTCGTAGTACTTCTTCTCGGCCTGCCTGCGGCGGCGTGCTATCTGCATGACGTCGTTCCCTTCGGGAATGCGGGGACTTCGGGGGGTGGCCGGAGAGAAGAGATCAGGGGGTCGGGGAGCCCGGGGAGGCGGAGAGCAGGTCGACGTTGCCGTCGAACTGCCACAGCGGGTTCGGTGCGTCTCCGGTCGAGGTCCGCACCAGGAAGTAGCCGTTGACTTCCTTCGGCCCGTCGCCGTCGGCGACGAACCGCCCGTCCGCCGTGATGTCGAGCTGGTAGACGGCCGACCCGGTGGCCGCGGCGCCCGGCAGATGCCAGGAGACGACGCACCGCCAGTCGTTGCCGGCGCCGTGGGCGCCGTCCTGGACACCGGCCTTGGTGCACGCCGCCGCCGTCTTCAACTGCCCTTCGGTGACGGCGGGCCGGTGGAGCTGGTCGGTCTGTGTGCGGTACAGGTGGGCGAACTCCGTGGCGAGTGAGTTCTGCACCTTGGCCTGCTCGATCCCGGAGCCGGTGGCCGTGGTCGTCGCCGCCACGACCGCGACCGTCACGCCGAGCAGCCCCGCGAGCGGCAGGGCGGCCGTGCCGACCGCGTGGCGTGCGGAGCCGTCGTCCGTGGGGTTGGTGAAGTCCCGCCGCAGGAAGAGGACACAGGCCAGCGCCGTCGCCGTCACGGCCCACAGGAGACCGACAACGATGCCGATGAGGAGCGGAGCGAGCTGCGCCGGGCCGGTGAACAGGCCGTTCCAGGTGAGGAAGGCGTCGCCGGGCAGGGCGAGGCGTACGGCGACCGGGAGCGGCAGCATCTGGGCGAGCTGCATCGCCAGTGCGACGATCGCGGGCAGCAGCAGACCCATCGGGGAGCGGCCGAGCACGACCGACCCGAGGAGCCCGATTCCGGCGAGGGCCAGGGTCGGGGCGAGCACACAGGCCCAGGCCAGCAGGACCGTGCCGGCGGCGTCCCCTGGCGCGAGCAGATGGCCGTCGAGGCCGACCAGTGGCCGGTTGCCGACGGCCAGCAGCCCGCCGACCGTGCTGGAGACGGCCAGTCCGGCCACGAGCAGCAGGATGACGGTGAGACCGGCCAGTGCCTTCGCCGCGAAGATCCGCCGGGGCGAGCGGACGGCGACGAGGAGGTGGCGCCAGGTGCCGAACCGGTCCTCCGCGGCGAACACGTCGCCGGCGACGACGGAGGTGAGCAGCGGAAGCGCCCAGGTGCCGGCGAAACCCAGCGTGACCAGCGGCCCCGCCCACCCGGTGGCGTGCATCCAGCGGCCGAAGAGGGTGTCCGTGGGCAGCGTGCTCTGCGCGCTCACCCCGGCCACGAACAGCGCCGGCGCGATCCAGCAGGCGAGGAGCAGGAGACGGATCCGCCACTGGGCGAGGAGCTTGACGACCTCGAAGCGGTAACTCCGGGCAACTGTGACACGGCGTGATGCGGGGGTGTGTGCTTCTCCCCGCGGTACGGCGGTCGGCGTGAGGCTTGCGGTTGCGCTCATCGACGGGTCTCCTGCTGCTGGGCGTCGGTCTTCCGCTGCCGGGTGTCGGTCTTCCGCTGCTCGGTCAGGGCCAGGAACGCCGCCTCCAACGGAGAGACCACGGGGGCGAGTTCGCGCAGGGAGACGCCCTCGTGGACGAGCCGCACCACCAGGTCGTCCAGGGCGGCGACCGGCGCGCGCACCACGAGGACCTCCCCGCCCCGGCCTCCGGTGGTGTCGTCGGCCAGACGGATTCCCGGCGCGTCGGCGGCCATCCGGCGAGCGCGTTCCGGGTCGGACGTCAGCAGCCGGTAGTCGAGTTCACGGTTCTCGGCGGCCAGCCTGCCCAGCGGCCCGGAGAAGACGATCCGCCCCGTCGCGAGGATGGTGACCTCGGAACACAGGGCCTCCAGGTCGTCCATGCGGTGGCTGGAGAGCACGACGCTCGTTCCCTGCCGCGCGAGCCGGGTGAGGACGCCGTGGACGTGCTTCTTCCCGGCCGGGTCCAGGCCGTTGCAGGGTTCGTCCAGGACGAGCAGCCGCGGCTTGCCGAGCAGGGCCGCGGCGAGGCCGAGCCGTTGGCGCATGCCCAGGGAGAAGCCGCGGGTGCGGTCGTCGGCGACGTCGGTGAGCCCCACCTGTTCGAGTGCGTCGTCGATCCCGGCCGACCGGGTGTCGTCGCCCCGCAGAGCCGCCAGCGCGGCGAGGTTCTGCCGCGCGGTGAGCGAGGGGTACAGCCCTGGCCCGTCCACGAACCCGGCGACACCGCCGGGCGCTTCGAACGCCCTGCCCACCGGCGTGCCGAAGACCTCCAGACGTCCGCTGTCGGCCACGGTCAGGCCGAGAAGCAGGCCGAGCAGCGTCGTCTTGCCGGCGCCGTTCGGACCGACCAGGCCGTGGATCCGTCCCTGTGCCACATCCAGGTCGGCGCCGTCGAGCGCGACGACGTCGCCGAAGCACTTGGTGATGCCGCGAGCCCGGATCGCCAACTGTGAGTCCATGAGCCCCTTCTTTCGGAAAGCCCCATGGACCCTAGGAAGCACACACGACACTGACAGGAGTCACTGGTTGAACGCTCAGGGAACGGAACCTCAACCGGGTGTCAACTGACGTCCGGCACGCCGGGATCGTCCCGCTCCGTCGGCCGGACCGGACGTCGGCTCCGAAGTCCGTGGCGACGCCGGCGCGGTGACTCGGGCACTCCAGGCAGGCCGGCCCGAGCCCGGCCTTGACCGCTGCCCGCAGCCCGAGGAATTCAGCTCCCTCGTACGAGATGCGCCAAGGGATCCCGGATGCGTCGAGGGCGTCCACAATTTGGCCACGCAGGATGCAGGGTTCAGTGGATGACACCAACGGCAGTCCAGCCTCCGTGCCGTGGACGGGCTGCCCGAACCACGCCATCCGGATACGACCGAGTTCCTCCTCCGCGGCGACCGTCGCCGGGGTCTGCCGCCGAAACAGCAGGGCCAGGCCGAGCTGCCCGGTGGTGACCTGACCGGCCAGCGACTCGCTGGCCCCGTTCGCACGCTCACCTGGGTTTCGGGCAGGCTTGCCGATAGCAGCCGCAGGAACACCGGTAACCGCGAACGCCGCCTGGCTCACCCCGGCCGCCCTCGCCCACCACCTCGCCAGCGGGCTCCACACCCCGGCCGGAACGTTCCACGTCCTCCCCAGCCGTCACGCTTGGTTACTATGCTCACTTCATGACGGACGCCGGAAGCAAGGGCCGCACCGCCATCGACGCACTGGTGGGGAGACAGGGATGACGAGTGTGCCAGTCGGAACTCCCCGGATTCTCCCCAGGGCGGATCGTGGACGTTTCCCGGATGCCGACCCCTTGGGGGTGGCCGTGGAATGCAAGGGTGATGAGGACGGAGGCCTTCGAACATGTTGAGAGAGGTCACCGCCACCCGGTACGTCGAGCCGCTGCGGTCCGGCGGCTCCGTGCCCGGTGTCGTCGAGGCCGACGACCTGGGCACCTACGTCGTGAAGTTCACCGGTTCGGCGCAGGGACACAAGGCGCTGGTCGCCGAGGTGATCGTCGGTGAACTGGCCCGCGCGCTCGGTCTGCGTTTCCCCGAACTGGTCCTCGTCCACTTCGACCCGGTCGTCGCCGCCGAGGAGCCGCACCAGGAGGTGCGGGACCTGCACACCGCGAGCGCGGGGCTGAACCTCGGGATGGACTATCTGCCGGGCGCCCGGGACCTCACCCCGGACATCGCGAAGGTCTTCCCGGTGGACCCGCTGGAGGCGGGGCGGATCGTCTGGCTGGACGCGCTCACCGTCAACGTGGACCGTACGGTCCACAGCTCCAACCTGATGGTCTGGCCCACCCTCGGCACCGTACCGCCGCGGCTGTGGCTCATCGACCACGGCGCGGCCCTCGTCTTCCACCACCGCTGGGACACCACGACCCCCGGCAAGAGGTACGACTTCCGGCATCACGCCCTCGGCCAGTACGGCCCCGACGTCCGGGCGGCCGACACCGAACTGGCCCCCCGGGTGACGGAGGAGCTGCTGCGCGGGATCCTCGCGGGGGTGCCGGACGCCTGGCTGGCCGAGGACGCCGCCTTCGCCACCCCCGACGACGTCCGGGACGCCTATGTGGCCCACCTGCTGGCCCGCGTCCGGCTCTCACCCGAGTGGCTGCCCACCGACTTCCCGGGCCGCGAGGAGCTGGCGGCCGAGGAGGCCGCCCGCGCGGCGAGGACACAAGCGGGCCGCCCGGACTGGCTGAAGGCGGTCCCCGACCTGCACGGAAAGCCGGCGGCGGAACAGGATTGGTCGGTGCACCTGGGATGAGGGAAGCAGTGGAAGCACAACGGGTCCAGATCGAGTACTGCACACAGTGCCGCTGGCTGCCCCGCGCGGCCTGGCTGGCGCAGGAGCTGCTGACCACCTTCGAGAGGGAGCTGACCGAGCTGGCGCTCAAGCCCGGCACCGGCGGAGTCTTCGTCGTCCGGGTGAACGACGAGGTGGTCTGGGACCGCCGTGAGCAGGGCTTCCCGGAGCCGACGGCGGTCAAGCGCCTCGTACGCGACCGAGTGGCCCCGGGGAAACCCCTGGGCCACTCGGAACGCGCGGAGGGCTCCTGAGGCCCCGGACGCGCGTGAGGTCCCCTCCGGAGGGTGGCCGGAAGACCCGGAACGCCGTGAGGGTCAGCGGCCCAGCTGCTCGTACGCCGGCAGGGTGAGGAAGTCGGCGTAGTCCTCGTCGAGGGACACCCGCAGCAGCAGGTCGTGCGCCTCCTGCCAGCGCCCGGCGGCGAAGGCCTGCTCGCCGATCTCCTCGCGGATGGCGTCCAGTTCCTCGGCGGCGACCTTGCGGGCCAGCTCCGGTGTCGCCTTCTCGCCGTTCTCGAACTCGACGCCCGCGTTGATCCACTGCCAGATCTGGGAGCGGGAGATCTCCGCGGTGGCCGCGTCCTCCATCAGGTTGAAGATGGCGACCGCGCCGAGCCCGCGCAGCCAGGCCTCGATGTAACGCATGCCGACCTGGACGGCGTTGACCAGACCGTCGTACGTCGGCCGGGCGTCCAGTGAGTCGATCGCGATCAGGTCGGCGGCCTCGACGCGCACGTCCTCGCGCAGCCGGTCCTTCTGGTGGGGCTTGTCGCCGAGGACCCTGTCGAAGGACTCCATGGCGATGGGCACCAGGTCGGGATGGGCGACCCAGGAGCCGTCGAAACCGTCGTTCGCCTCACGGTCCTTGTCGGCGCGGACCTTCTCGAAGGCGACCTTGTTGACCTCGGCGTCCTTGCGGGACGGGATGAAGGCCGCCATGCCGCCGATCGCGTGCGCGCCGCGCTTGTGGCAGGTGCGGACGAGGAGTTCGGTGTACGCCCGCATGAACGGGGCGGTCATGGTGACCGCGTTGCGGTCCGGGAGGACGAACTTCGCCCCGCCGTCGCGGAAGTTCTTCACGATGGAGAACAGGTAGTCCCAGCGGCCGGCGTTCAGGCCCGCGGCGTGGTCGCGCAGCTCGTAGAGGATCTCCTCCATCTCGTACGCGGCCGTGATCGTCTCGATCAGCACGGTGGCGCGGACGGTGCCCTGCGGGATGCCGACGTAGTCCTGCGCGAAGACGAACACCTCGTTCCACAGGCGTGCCTCGAGGTGCGACTCGGTCTTCGGCAGGTAGAAGTACGGGCCCTTGCCGAGGTCGAGCAGCCGCTGGGCGTTGTGGAAGAAGTACAGGCCGAAGTCGACGAGGGCGCCCGGCACCGGGCGGCCGTCGGCGTCGACGAGGTGGCGTTCGTCCAGATGCCAGCCGCGCGGCCGCATGACGACGGTCGCCAGCTCCTCCGCCGGGCGCAGGGCGTAGGACTTGCCGGTGCGCTCGTCGGTGAAGTCGATGTTCCGGGTGTAGGCGTCGGTCAGGTTGGCCTGGCCGAGGATCACGTTCTCCCAGGTGGGCGCCGAGGCGTCCTCGAAGTCGGCGAGCCAGACCTTCGCGCCCGAGTTGAGGGCGTTGATGGTCATCTTGCGGTCGGTGGGGCCGGTGATCTCGACGCGCCGGTCGTTCAGCGCGGCCGGGGCCGGGGCGACCTTCCAGGAGTCGTCCGCGCGGATGGCGGCCGTCTCGGGAAGGAAGTCGAGCGTGGAGGTGCGGGCGATCTCGGCGCGGCGGTCGGCCCGGCGGGCGAGGAGTTCGTCACGGCGCGGGGTGAACCGCCGGTGCAGCTCCGCCACGAAGGTGAGCGCGGCGTCCGTGAGGACCTCTTCCTGCCGGGGCAGGGGCTCGGCGTCGACGATGGCCAGCGGGGACGGCGCTGGTGCGGACATGAGCTGTCACTTCCTTCAGCGGTGGCACCGGGTGCCAAGTGGCACGAACAGGGCGGAACAGCGCCGGCTGTGCGGTCAGGCGCTTCTGAACAGTGGATAGTAGTTTCCTCATTGTGGAATCTCAATGGTTTGTTGATGTCGAGATTCTCCGGTTCGAGGCAAGGTGGCGCCGAGTGCCACCCCGTTCACTCAAGGTGGCTCAGGTCGGCCTCGGTGTCGATGTCGTACGGCTCGGCGACGTCCGCGCACTCCACGAGCCGGATCGCCGCCGCGTGTTCCGCCAGGTAGGCGCGTGCCCCGCGGTCCCCGGTGGCGGTCGCCGCGATGCCCGGCCAGTGGGCCGCGCCGAAGAGCACCGGATGCCCGCGCGTGCCGTCGTAGGCGGCGGACACCAGCGAGTTCTCGCCCTTGTAGGCACCGAGTACCCGGGCCACCGCGGCGGGCCCGATGCCGGGCTGGTCGACGAGACTCACCAGGGCCGCGCGCACGCCCGTGCCGGCGAGCGAGGCGAGCCCGGCACGCAGGGACGATCCCATGCCCTCGGCCCACCGCGGGTTGTCCACGAGTACGCAGCCGTCCAGTTCGGCGCGCTCGCGCACCTCCTGCGACCTGGCGCCCAGGACGACGTGGATCCGGCCGCAGCCGGCCGCGCGCAGCACCCCGACGGCGTGTTCGACCAGCGGCCGCCCCCGGTGCTCCAGCAGCGCCTTGGGGCGTCCGCCGAGTCGTCTGCCGCCGCCGGCGGCGAGCAGCAGCCCGGCGACATCCCCCTGATGGTCCTGGTTGTCGGTCATGGGTCCTGCATACCCGACGACGGCACAAGCGTCCGGATTTTCGGTGCCGACTCCCTTGGGCTGAATTTCGGTCCGCGCTGTGGCGGTCCGGCGCGGGGTGGCGTTTACTGACCGGCGCACGACGGCGTGGCTGGGGGAGGGCTGTGTTGCGGAGCTTGGGGCAGAGGCCGGTGACCGGCAGCGACGAGGATCCGAGGGTGGCGGAACTGCGGATCGCGGTGTCCCGGCTGCGGCGCGAGCTCGCCGCGCTTCCGGCGGATTTCCCCGACCGGGCCATAGCCGAGGACGAACTGGCGGCCCTGGCCGCGATGGCCACCGGCGGCGCCCCGGAGATCCCGCGCCTGCGCAGGTCCCTGTTACTGATCGCGGGCGCGATCGGCTCGATGAGCGCCCTGGCGAGGGGCCTGACCGGCGTCCGCGAGGCGGTGGACCTCTTCGGCCAACCACCTCGGCAGAGCTGACACTCCAGAGGGCCGGAACACCCCCAGGGGCGCGGGGAACTGCGCAAAAACACCCACCGACCCGCACTCACCCGACGAGCCGCACCACGGCGCCCCCCGACCGCCGGAACGGTGTCAGGGGGCCGGTTGCGGCAACCCAGGGGCGCCGGGAACTGCGCAAAAACACCCACCGACCCGCACTCAGCCGACGGGTCGCACCGCGGCGCCCCCGACCGCCGGAACGGTGTCATGGGCTAAACCAGCCCAACCCAGGGGCGCGGGGAACTGCGCAAAAACACCCACCGACCCGCACTCACCCGACGAGCCGCACCACGGTGCCCCTCGACCGCCGGAACGGTGTCAGGCGGCCGGTTGCGGCAACCCAGGGGCGCGGGGAACTGCGCAGAACACCCACCGGCCCGCACTTGCCGACCGAGCCGCGCCGCACCCCTCACGCGGCCACAGGACCGCTCACGCGCCCGAACTCGCCAGCGCCTGGGACAGTTCCCGGGCGACCTGCTGCAGCATCGGCACGATCTTCTCGGTCGCCGCCTCCGTCACACGGCCCGCCGGCCCAGAGATCGAGATCGCCGCCGCCGTCGGAGACTCCGGTACGGACACCGCCAGGCACCGCACCCCGATCTCCTGCTCGTTGTCGTCGATCGCGTATCCGGCACGCCGCACGTCCGCCAGCGCCGCCAGGAAGCCCTCGGGCGTGGTGATGGTCTTGTCCGTGGCCGCAGGCATGCCGGTGCGGCTCAGCAGCGCCCGGACCTCCTCGTCCGGCACACTCGCCAGCAGCGCCTTGCCCACACCGGTGGAGTGCGGCAGCACCCGGCGCCCCACCTCCGTGAACATCCGCATCGAGTGCTTGGACGGCACCTGCGCCACGTACACGATCTCGTCGCCGTCCAGCAGCGCCATGTTCGCCGTCTCGCCGGTCTCCTCGACGAGCCGGGCGAGGTACGGCCGCGCCCAGGTGCCGAGCAGCCGGGACGCGGACTCGCCGAGCCGGATCAGCCGCGGTCCGAGCGCGTACCGACGGTTCGGCTGCTGGCGTACGTACCCGCAGGCCACCAGGGTGCGCATCAGCCGGTGAATGGTGGGCAACGGCAGCCCGCTGGTCGCGGACAGCTCGCTCAGGCCGACCTCGCCGCCCGCGTCCGCCATCCGCTCGAGCAGATCGAAGGCGCGCTCGAGGGACTGGACCCCGCCCCCGTTGGAGGACTTGGCGGAGTCGGTGGTGCTGGCCTTGGACGTCGGCACGGCACGTTCCTTTCGGGGCTGGCAGGAAGAGCAGCAGCCTACCCGGCAGTCGGTTGACTCCCCGCTGGTACATAGCTACGTTCTGCTTGCTGGAATTGTAATTCCGCTTTGTGGAAACGTCCAGAGCGCGGGGCTCGAAGCACCGCCGGGGAGGGCGCCTCTTGACGGCGATGGAGCGGGAGTGAACACTCCTTCAACAGAACGTTGAATTCCGTTACGTGATGTGCATCCCGTTTTCCGGGCGTAAAACGGCGGTACAGAAAGGGGTTCGGGTGTCCGACGCTGAACTGGTGCTGCGCTCGACGCGCGTCATCACTCCGGAAGGGACGCGGGCCGCCACGGTCACCGTGTCCGCCGGAAAGATCACGGCCGTGCTGCCGTACGACGCCGAGGTCCCGGCCACGGCGCGGCTGGAGGACGTCGGCGACCACGTCGTACTGCCCGGCCTGGTCGACACCCACGTGCACGTCAACGACCCGGGCCGCACCGAGTGGGAGGGCTTCTGGACCGCCACCCGCTCCGCGGCGGCCGGCGGCATCACCACGCTCATCGACATGCCGCTCAACTCCCTGCCGCCGACGACCACGGTGGAGAACCTGCGGATCAAGCAGGACGTGGCCCGGGACAAGGCGCACATCGACGTCGGCTTCTGGGGCGGCGCCCTGCCCGACAACGTCAAGGACCTGCGCCCGCTGCACGACGCCGGGGTGTTCGGCTTCAAGGCCTTCCTGTCCCCGTCCGGCGTGGACGAGTTCCCGCACCTCGACCAGGACCGGCTCGCGCGGTCCCTGGCGGAGACGGCCGGATTCGGCGGGCTGCTGATCGTGCACGCCGAGGACCCGCACCACCTGGCCGCCGCCCCGCAGCACGGCGGCCCCCGGTACGCCGACTTCCTCGCCTCCCGCCCGCGCGACGCCGAGGACACGGCGATCGCCGGCCTCATCGCGCAGGCCCGCCGGCTGAACGCGCGCGTGCACGTGCTCCACCTGTCCTCCAGCGACGCGCTGCCGCTGATCCGCGCCGCGCGCGCCGAGGGCGTGCGCGTCACCGTGGAGACCTGCCCGCACTACCTCACCCTGACGGCCGAGGAGGTCCCGGACGGCGCCAGCGAGTTCAAGTGCTGCCCGCCCATCCGCGAGGCCGCCAACCAGGACCTGCTCTGGGAGGCCCTCGCCGACGGCACCGTCGACTGCGTCGTCACCGACCACTCGCCCTCCACCGCCGACCTGAAGACCGACGACTTCGCCACCGCGTGGGGCGGCATATCGGGCCTCCAGCTGAGCCTGCCGGCCGTATGGACGGAGGCCCGCAGGCGCGGGTACGGGCTCGAGGACGTCGTCCGCTGGATGTCCGCGCGGACCGCCGCCCTGGTGGGCCTCGGGCAGAAGGGCGCCATCGAGGCCGGCCGCGACGCCGACTTCGCCGTCCTCGCCCCCGACGAGACGTTCACCGTCGACCCGGCCCACCTCCAGCACCGCAACAGGGTCACCGCGTACGCCGGGAAGACCCTGCACGGCGTCGTGAAGTCCACCTGGCTGCGCGGCGAGCGGATCGTCGCCGACGGCCGGTTCACCGAGCCGAGGGGCACGCTGCTCAGCCGCCCCCAGTGAGCCACCCCCCCCCGCACCCGCACCCCGCCGAGCCCCGAAAGGACCCCCTGATCACCGTGACGGCGACACCCAGCTTCACCGGCGACGCGAACCCCTACGGAGGCGGCGACCCGTACGCGGACTACCGCACCGCCGACTTCCCGTTCACCCAGTACGCCGATCTCGCCGACCGGCAGCTCGGCGCCGGTGTCATCGCCGCCAACGACGAGTTCTTCGCCCAGCGGGAGAACCTGCTGGTCGCCGGGCCCGCCGAGTTCGACCCCGAGCACTTCGGGCACAAGGGCAAGGTCATGGACGGCTGGGAGACCCGCCGCAGGCGTGGCACCTCGGCCGGGCACCCCTGGCCGACCGCCGACGACCACGACTGGGCGCTGGTCCGGCTCGGCGCGCCCGGCGTGATCCGCGGGATCGTCGTCGACACGGCCCACTTCCGCGGCAACTACCCGCAGGCGGTCTCGGTCGAGGCCGCCTCCGTACCTGGTTCGCCCTCCCCGGAGGAACTGCTCTCGGACGACGTGAAGTGGACGACCCTCGTCCCGCGCACCCCGGTCGGCGGCCACGCGGCCAACGGCTTCGAGGTCACCGTCGAACAGCGCTTCACCCACCTGCGCCTCAACCAGCACCCCGACGGCGGCATCGCCCGCCTGCGCGTCCACGGCGAGGTCGTGCCCGACCCGAAGTGGCTGGGCGTCCTCGGCACCTTCGACGTGGTCGCCCTGGAGAACGGCGGCCAGGTCGAGGACGCCTCGAACCGCTTCTACTCCCCGGCCACCAACACCATCCAGCCGGGCCGCTCCCGCAAGATGGACGACGGCTGGGAGACCCGCCGCCGCCGCGACCAGGGCAACGACTGGATCCGCTACCAGCTGGTGTCCCAGTCCCGGATCCGCGCCGTCGAGATCGACACGGCCTATCTGAAGGGCAACAGCGCCGGCTGGGCCTCGGTCTCCGTCAAGGACGGGGAGAGCGGCGACTGGACCGAGATCCTGCCGCGCACCCGCCTCCAGCCCGACACCAACCACCGGTTCGTACTGCCGCAGCCGGCCGTCGGCACCCACGCGCGGGTCGACATCTTCCCCGACGGCGGCATCTCCCGCCTGCGCCTGTTCGGCTCCCTCACCGAGGAGGGCGCGACCCGGCTCGCCGCCCGCCACCAGGAGCTGGGCGGCTGACCCGGCGCCCCCACGCGCGCGTGGAGCGCCCCGGCCCGGACAGCACCGGGGCGCTCCTCGCGTCGTCCGCACGGCCCGGTTCCGCGCCCCCGGAACTCTTCCCTCCATCCCGCGCGTTTCTCCCGACGTGACCCTTCAGCAAGAGATCGTCGGCAACGCCATGCAGATGGCGGTCGTCAACCTGCACCCCGGCCAGACCGTGTACTGCGAGGCCGGGAAGTTCCTGTTCAAGACCACGAACGTGACCATGGAGACGCGGCTGTCCGGTCCGTCGAACGGCGGCGGGCAGCAGCAGAACGGCTCGGGCGGCGGCATGGGCGGCCTGCTGCGCCAGGCCATGGGCACCGCCATGCAGGCGGGCCAGCGCATGCTCGCCGGCGAGTCCCTGGCCTTCCAGTACTTCACCGCCCAGGGCGCCGAGGGCACGGTCGGCTTCGCCGGCGTGCTCCCCGGTGAGATGCGCGCACTGGAGCTCGACGGCACGCGCGCGTGGTTCGCGGAGAAGGACGCCTTCGTGGCCGCCGAGTCCACCGTCGACTTCGGCATCGCCTTCACCGGCGGCCGCACCGGCATGAGCGGCGGCGAGGGCTTCGTCCTGGAGAAGTTCACCGGGCACGGCACGGTGATCATCGCCGGCGCGGGCAACTTCATCGACCTCAACCCGGCGGACTTCGGCGGCCGCATCGAGGTCGACACGGGGTGTGTCGTCGCCTTCGAGGAGGGCGTCCGGTACGGCGTCCAGCGCGTCGGCGGCCTCAACCGCCAGGGCATCATGAACGCCGTCTTCGGTGGCGAGGGCCTGTCCCTGGCCACCCTGGAGGGCAACGGCCGGGTGATCCTGCAGTCCCTCACCATCGAGAGCCTGGCCAACGCCCTGAAGAAGGCCCAGGGAGGGGACAAGCAGGGGCCGACCGGCGGACTGTTCTCCACCCACACCGGCTGAGCCGAGGAGTCGGGGTCGCGGGCAGCCCCGAGCACGGAGGGTGCGCGGGGCCCGGCGAGCCCGATCCCGCCCTCCGTGACGACTCCGCCCGAAGACCGTCGCCGCCGGTACGGTGATCGCCCCCGTGCGAGCCGCCGGCGTCTGCGTCCTGCCCACCCGGGGCGGCGGCTCCACCCGGCCCTCGGGTTAACTCCGTGAAAATTCCGTGGACTTGATGGGAAACTCTTCAACCTTGTCGTTGACATGCCAACGTCTACGCGCGTCATCATGAGGTCATGAGATTCCCCCCACGGATCACCCGCATCGGCGCCGCCGGCGCCCTGCTCTCCGCCCTCCTCGTGGGCGGCGCCGTCTCCGCCGCCACGGCGGACGCCACGACCGCCTCGGTCGGCAGCATCTGCTACCGCGCCCTGCCCACGCAGGCCCACGACACCCTGAACCTCATCGACCGGGGCGGCCCCTTCCCGTACCCGCAGGACGGGGTGGTCTTCCAGAACCGGGAAGGCGTCCTGCCCCAGCAGTCCAACGGCTACTACCACGAGTACACGGTGAAGACCCCCGGCTCCTCCACCCGCGGTGCGCGGCGCGTCATCACCGGCGAGGAGACCCAGGAGGACTACTACACCTCCGACCACTACGCCACGTTCGACCTGATCGACTTCGGCTGCTGAGCGGACCGGGTCCCGAGGGAACGGTGCACTCGGCCGAGGGCCCGGCCCGCACGCGGCCGGGCCCCCGGCTCTCCCGGCGGCGAACAGCGCGAAAGCGGGCACCACGAGCCCGACGCTCGCGCGGACCTCGTAGCCGTCGGGGAACCCGCGCCGCCGCACGGTCCACGTGCCGGTGCGTACACCGTGCACCAGGCCCAGCCCGCCCCGCGCCGGGGCGGGCAAGCCGAGAAGTTCCCGTACGTGTGTCACGGCACGACCCTCGCCCCGCGGCTTCCCCCCACGCATCGGCCGCGGGGCGAGTCCGTGCCGCCGTGAGGCCGCCCCCGGCGGGGTGCCGGGCCACCGAAAGTCCACAGTGCTGCGACTTTGGTCGGTGGTCCCGGACGCGAGGTGCCCGCGGGCCCGGGTTCTGCGTAGATTCGTCGACCGTGAGCGATGACGAGCCGCCGATGGTGACGCAAGGGTTCGCGGGCCGCCGTTGGCTGTTCCCCTCCGCACTGGTCCACGAGCTGGACCCGGACGCCCGTGCCTCCGGCCGGCGGCCGCGGCGCACCGCCCGCGACTGGGTCGTCGACTTCTTCTGCTTCCTGCTGGCCCTCGGCCTCGGACTGGCGGCCGCGGCCTCCCTCGACAAGGAATCCGGCCTGCCGCATTTCGTCGCCGTCCTCGACCAGACGCTCGGCGTCCTCTCCTGCGCGGCGATCTGGCTGCGGCGCAGGTGGCCGGTCGGGCTCGCCGTCGCGATGGTCCCGGTCGGGCTGCTGTCCAACACCTCGGGCGGCGCCGCGATGGTCGCCGTCTTCACGCTCGCCGTGCACCGGCCCTTCCGCCATGTCGCCTGGATCGGGGGCATCGACCTCGCGCTGCTCCCGCTCTTCTACTGGCTGCGGCCCGACCCCGACCTGCCCTACGCCGCCGTCGTCGCGTTCGCCGCACTGCTCACCGTCTCGATCATCGGCTGGGGCATGTTCGTCCGCTCCAAGCGGATGCTGATGCTGAGCCTGCGGGACCGGGCCCAGCGGGCGGAGACCGAGGCACTGCTGCGTGCCGAGCAGGCCCAGCGCCTGGCCCGCGAGGCCATCGCCCGCGAGATGCACGACGTCCTCGCCCACCGGCTCACCCTGCTCAGCGTGCACGCGGGCGCCCTGGAGTTCCGGCCCGACGCGCCCCGCGAGGAGATAGCGCGGGCCGCCGGGGTCATCCGGGAGAGTGCCCACGAGGCCCTGCAGGATCTGCGGGAGATCATCGGCGTACTGCGGGCCGGTGAGGCCGACGACGCCGCGGGCGGCCGGCCGCAGCCCACCCTCGCCGCGGTGGAGGCCCTCGTCGCCGAGTGCCGCGACGCGGGCATGAGGATCACCCTCGACCACCGGGTCACCGACCCGGCCGCCGTCCCCGCCTCCGTAGGCCGCACCGCCTACCGCATCGCCCAGGAAGCCCTGACCAACGCCCGCAAGCACGCCCCCGGCACGGAGGTCACGATGCGCGTCACCGGCACCGCGGGCGACGGCCTGACCGTCACCGTCGGCAACCCGGCCCCGCCGTCCCACGTGCCGCCGGTGCCCGGCTCCGGCCAGGGCCTGATCGGTCTGACCGAACGCGCCACCCTGACGGGCGGACGCCTCGAACACGGCGCCAGGGCCGACGGAGGCTTCGAGGTACGGGCCTGGCTCCCGTGGGCGACGACCTGAACCGCACCGGCCGGGCCCCGAACCCGGACCGGAGACTCCCGGCCGTCCTCCACCCCGCACCTTCGCCCTCCGGCACTTCGCCACTCCCGCCGGGCCCACAACCCTGACCGGCGGCCTGTGGCGACCGCCCCTCCGCCGTCCCCGCCCCCGTGATTACGTAACCCCATGACTGCGACGCCGATCAGACTCCTCCTCGTCGACGACGACCCCCTCGTCCGGGCCGGACTCGCCCTGATGATGGGCGGCGCCGAGGGCATCGAGATCGTCGGGGAGGCCGCCGACGGCGCCGAGGCCGAGGCGCTCGTGCCGCGCACCCGGCCGGACGTCGTCCTGATGGACATCCGGATGCCGTCGGTCGACGGGATCACGGCCACCGAGCGGCTGCGCGCACGGCCCGACGCGCCGCAGATCGTGGTGCTCACCACCTTCCACGCCGACGAGCAGGTGCTGCACGCCCTGCGTGCGGGCGCCGCCGGCTTCGTCCTCAAGGACACTCCGCCCGCCGAGATCGTGGCCGCCGTGCGCCGGGTCGCGGCCGGCGACCCGGTCCTGTCGCCCGCCGTCACCCGGCAGTTGATGCGGCACGCCGCCGGCACCGCGGCCGACGCCCGGCACGCACACGCGCGTGAACGGCTCTCCGCGCTCAACGACCGCGAGCGCGAGGTCGCCGTCGCCGTCGGCCGCGGTCTGGCCAACGCCCAGATCGCCGGCGAACTCTTCATGAGCGTGGCCACCGTGAAGACCCACGTCTCCCGCATCCTCGCCAAGCTCGGCCTCGGCAACCGCGTCCAGATCGCCCTGCTGGCCTACGACGCGGGGCTGCTCGAGAAAGACGGGGACGACGGGCACTAGCCGGACGGCGTGCGCGTTGTCCAGGTACCGGCCGCTGTCCGGGGACCTCGGGGGAGTCCGTAAGGGGAGGACATGCAACGAGTGATCGACCTGACGGAGTCCGGCGAAGCGCTCCGCCGGGACCCGCACCCGGTGTACGCGCGGCTGCGTGAGCAGGGTCCCGTCCACCGGGTCCGGTTCGCCATGCCGGGCGGTGTCTGGGAGACCTGGCTGGTCGTGGGGTACGAGGAGGCACGGGCCGCCCTGGCCGACCACCGGCTGGCCAAGGACGGCGCCAAGATCGGTGCCGTGCCCCTGGACGAGCAGCTGATCGGCAAGTATCTGCTGGTCGCCGACCAGCCGCAGCACACCCGCCTGCGCAGCCTCGTGGCCCGCGCCTTCACCATGCGCCGCGTCGAGCGACTGCGGCCCCGGATCCAGCGGATCACCGACGAACTGCTCGACGAGATGCTGCCGCACGGCCGCGCCGACCTCATCGACTCCCTCGCCTATCCGCTGCCCATCACGGTCATCTGCGAGCTGCTCGGCGTCCCCGAGATGGACCGCACCGAGTTCCGCAAGATCTCCACCGAGGTGGTCGCGCCGACCGACCCCGACTCCGGGCAGGCCGCGATCGTCCGCCTCGCCGAATACCTCACCGGGCTGATCGAGGACAAGCGGTCCGCGGGGCCGACCGACGACCTGCTCAGCGACCTGATCCGCACCACCGCCGAGGACGGCGACCGGCTCTCCGCGCGGGAACTGCGTGGGATGGCCTACCTGCTGCTCATCGCCGGCCATGAGACCACCGTCAACCTCATCGGCAACGGCGTCCTCGCCCTCCTCACCCATCCCGGCCAACTGGCCGCGCTCCGCGCCGACATGAGCCTCATGGACGGCGCCATCGAGGAGATGCTGCGCTACGAGGGCCCGGTGGAGAACGCCACGTACCGGTACGCCGCGGAGGACCTGGAGATCGCCGGCACCCCGATCGGGCAGGGCGAGGACGTGCTGGTCGGTCTCAGCGCCGCCCAGCGTGACGGCGCCCGCTACGCCGAACCGGACCGCTTCGACATCCGCCGTGACGGCCGCGGGCACCTCGCCTTCGGCCACGGTATCCACTACTGCCTGGGAGCACCCCTGGCCCGCCTGGAGGGCCGTATCGCGATCGGCACGCTGCTGGAGCGCGCTCCCGGCCTCGCCCTCGACGGCGAGCCGGGGGAGTGGCTGCCGGGCCTGCTCATGCGCGGCGTCAGAAGCCTCCCGGTGCGCTGGTGACCTGACGACCGCCGCGTCCCACCCCCGACACACGCACGGCACCTGGGCACGGCACCTGTGGCACGGCGGCGGACTTGACGACGGTGCGGGACTTGACGGCGGTCCGGGGCTCGGCGGTGGTGCCGCGCTCGATGGTGGTCCGGGGCTCGGCGGTGGTGCCGCGCTCGATGGTGGTGCCGGGCTCGGCGGTGGTGCCGGGCTCGGCGGTGGTCCCGGGCTCGACGGCGATGCCGCGCTCTGCCCTACGACGGCCGGGCGTGGCCCTACAACGGCCGGGCCTTGCCCCACGACGGGTCGGGCCTGGCCCTACGACGGCCGGGCCTCGGCTCCACGACGGCCGGGACTCGGCTCCACGACGGCCGGCCCCCGGGCCCCAGGACACTCGGCCTTGCCCCAGGACAGTTGGCCGTGCGCTACGCCGGCCGGGTCCGGTCCGCGATCTCCGTCAGCGTGACCGGGCGCCGCTCCCGGCGGGAGACCTCGCAGGCCTCGGCGATCCGCAGCGCCTGCAACGCCTCGTGGCCGTCGCACGGGTTGGGCCGCTCGCCGCGCACCACCTCCACGAAGGCGGCCAGTTCCGCCTCGTAGGCGGGCCCGAACCGCTCCACGAACCCCGGCCACGGCTTGTCCGCGGGCGGCGGCCCGCTCGGCTCGGTCGAGGCGACCGGCGTACGGTCGTCCAGTCCCACCACGACCGTGTCCCGCTCGCCGGCCAGTTCCATGCGGACGTCGTAGCCCGCACCGTTCAGCCGGGTCGCCGACGCAGCGGCCAGGACCCCGTCGTCCAGCGTGAGCAGCGCCGCGCCCGTGTCGACGTCACCGGCCTCGCGGAACATCGCGGGACCGCGGTCGGAGCCGGTGGCGTACACGTCGAGCACCTCGCGGCCCGTCACCCAGCGCAGCACGTCGAAGTCGTGGATCAGCGTGTCCCGGAACAGCCCGCCCGACAGCGGCAGCCACTCCGCCGGGGGAGGGGACTGGTCGCAGGTCATGGCCCGCACGGTGTGCAGGCGCCCGAGCCGCCCGGCGCGCACCGCCTCCCGGGCGCCGGCGTAGCCCGCGTCGAACCGCCGCTGGAACCCCATCTGCAGCACGGTCCCGGCGCTCTCGACCTCGGCGAGCGCCTGTAGCGTGCCCGGCAGGTCAAGGGCGATCGGCTTCTCGCAGAAGACCGGCAGCCCCGAGCGTGCGGCCCGGCCGATCAGCTCGGCGTGGGCCGCCGTCGCCGCCGTGATCACCACCGCGTCCACGCCCCACCTGAAGACCTCGTCCACCCCGGGTGCCGCCGTCTCGCCCAGCCGATGCGCCAGCTCCTGGGCCCGGGCCGGATCCACGTCCGTCAGGATCAGGGAGCCGACCTCGCGGTGACGGCTGAGCGTGCTCGCGTGGAGGGTGCCGATGCGGCCCGTACCGATGACGCCGATGCGCATGGAAACAAAGTGAGGGCCCACCCCAGGAGCTGTCAATCCGTATGTCCGGACAATCGGACTACACGACTTCCCGTCAACCGATCACGGGGCTACGCTCGAGCCCGTGCCGAAACTTGATGTGGACCCGACCGTGTCGCTCGATCTCCATGTGGACCGTAGCTCCCCGGTGCCGTTGTACTTCCAGCTCTCCCAGCAGCTGGAGGCCGCCATCGAGCACGGCCGTCTCACTCCGGGCAGCCTGCTGGGCAACGAGATCGAGCTGGCCGCACGGCTCGGGCTGTCCCGGCCGACCGTCCGCCAGGCGATCCAGTCGCTCGTCGACAAGGGGCTCCTGGTCCGCCGCCGGGGTGTCGGCACCCAGGTCGTGCACAGCCAGGTCAAGCGCCCCCTGGAGCTGAGCAGTCTCTATGACGACCTGGAGGCGGCCGGCCAGCGCCCCACCACCAAGGTGCTGGTCAACACCGTCGTCCCGGCCTCCGCCGAGGTGGCCGCCGCGCTCGCCGTCGCCGAGGGCAGCGACGTGCACCGGGTGGAGCGGCTCCGGCTCGCGCACGGCGAACCCATGGCCTATCTGATCAACCACCTGCCGCCCGGTCTGCTCGACCTGGACACCGGCCAGCTGGAGGCCACCGGCCTGTACCGGCTGATGCGCTCCGCCGGGATCACCCTGCACAGCGCCCGCCAGTCCATCGGCGCCCGCGGTGCCACGGCCGCCGAGGCCGAGCGCCTCGCCGAGGCCGAGGGTGCCCCGCTGCTCACCATGCAGCGCACCACCTTCGACGACACCGGCCGCGCGGTCGAGTTCGGCGACCACACCTACCGTCCCACCCGCTACTCCTTCGAGTTCCAGCTGCTCGTACGGCCCTGACCGGCCCTCAGTTCGTCGCAATGTCCGGACAATATGACCGGCGACGGGTCCCCGGCTGTGTCATGTGCGTTGCCGTGTTCGATACTGAAGTGTTTGGGGCTGGTGAGGTCGCCGCCGGGACGTGCCGACGGTGAGGTCGCCCGCCCCTTACGCACGTCGGAGCAGGCAGAAGCACAGCAAGAAGGGCACGGCCTCGTGGCACGGTTTCGGACCTGGGTAGGCATAGCGCTGGCGGGGGCACTCTCCGTGTCCCTGGCGGGCTGCAGCAGCACCGGCGGCAAGCGGGCCGAGGACGCCCGCAAGGCCGCCGCGGCCCAGGGCAGGGCGGCGGTGGACACCCCCCGCTGGACCTTCGCGATGATCACCCACTCGGGAGACGGCGACACCTTCTGGGACATCGTGCAGAGCGGTGCCCGGCAGGCCGCCCGCAAGGACAACATCAAGTTCCTGTACTCGCACGACGACCAGGCCCAGCAGCAGGCGCAGCTGGTGGACGCGGCCGTGGACAAGAAGGTCGACGGCATCATCGTCACCCTCGCCAAGCCGGACGCCATGAAGGCCGCGCTGGCCCGCGCGGAGAAGGCCGGCATCCCGGTGGTCACGGTCAACTCCGGCTCGGCCGAGTCCAAGGCCTTCGGCGCGCTCACCCACATCGGCCAGGACGAGACCGTCGCCGGTGAGGCCGTGGGCGAGGAGCTGAACAAGCGGGGCAGGAAGAAGGCCCTGTGCGTCCTGCACGAACAGGGCAACGTCGGCCACGAGCAGCGCTGCGACGGCGTCGCCAAGACCTTCCACGGCACCCTGCGCAAGCTCTACGTCAACGGCACCGACATGCCCGACGTGCAGTCCGCGATCGAGGCCAAGCTGCAGGCCGACACCTCCTTCGACGCCGTCGTCACGCTCGGCGCCCCCTACGCCGACACCGCCGTGAAGGCGAGGACGGACGCGGGTGCCAAGGCCGAGATCGACACCTTCGACCTCAACGCCAAGGTGGCCGCCGAGCTGAAGGACGGCACCCTCGGCTTCGCCGTGGACCAGCAGCCGTATCTGCAGGGCTACCAGGCGGTCGACCTGCTGTGGCTGTACAGGTACAACGGCGACGTCCTCGGTGGCGGCAAGCCGGTGCTGACCGGCCCGCAGATCATCACCAAGGACCAGGCGTCCACGCTGGCGGAGTACACCGAGCGGGGCACCCGATGAGCGCGATGGCTGATGAAAGGATTCTGCAGACCTCGCCGCTGCGGAAGCTGCTCTCACGCCCGGAGCTGGGCTCCGTCGTCGGCGCGCTCGCGGTCTTCGCCTTCTTCGCCGTCGCCGCCGAGGGCTTCCTGCGTGCCTCCAGCCTGAGCACGGTGTTGTACGCCTCCTCGACCATCGGCATCATGGCCGTACCCGTGGCCCTGCTGATGATCGGCGGCGAGTTCGACCTCTCGGCCGGTGTCCTGGTGACCTCCTCGGCGCTGGTCTCCTCGATGTTCAGCTACCAGATGACGGCGAACACCTGGGTCGGCGTGGGAGTGTCCCTGCTGGTCACCTTGGCGATCGGCGCCTTCAACGGCTTCATGCTCACCCGCACCGGGCTGCCGAGCTTCATCGTCACCCTCGGCACCTTCCTGATGCTGACCGGCATGAACCTCGGACTCACCAAGCTGATCGACGGCACCGTCTCCACCAAGACGATCGCCGACATGGAGGGCTTCACCAGCGCCCGCGACGCCTTCGCCTCGACCCTCACCGTCGGCGGCGTCGACTTCAAGGTCACCATCCTGTGGTGGCTGGGCCTGGTCGCCCTCGCCTCCTGGGTCCTGCTGCGCACCCGGGTCGGCAACTGGATCTTCGCCGTCGGCGGCAACGAGGACGCCGCCCGCGCGGTCGGCGTCCCGGTGGCCAGGACCAAGATCGGCCTCTATATGGGCGTTGCCCTCGGTGCCTGGATCTCCGGCCAGCACCTGCTCTTCTCCTTCGACGCCGTCCAGTCCGGCGAGGGCGTCGGCAACGAGCTGATCTACATCATCGCGGCCGTCATCGGCGGCTGTCTGATCACCGGCGGTTACGGCAGCGCGATCGGTTCGGCGGTCGGCGCGCTCCTGTTCGGCATGACCAGCAAGGGCATCGTCTTCGCCGAGTGGAACCCGGACTGGTTCAAGTTCTTCCTCGGAGCGATGCTGCTCCTCGCGACCCTGCTCAACGCCTGGGTCCGCAAGCGCGCGGAGGCCACGACATGACGAAGCCGACGGAGGCGACGAAGATGACGGAGCCGACGGAGCCGAGGGGGGCGCGAGAGGTGCCGGAGCCGACCAAGACGCCGGAGCCGACCATGACGCCGGAGACGCCGGAGCGTACGGCGCTGGTGCAGCTGGCCGACGTCAGCAAGTACTACGGCAACGTCCGCGCCCTGGAGGGCGTCTCTCTGGAGGTCCACGCCGGGGAGATCACCTGCGTCCTCGGCGACAACGGCGCGGGCAAGTCGACGCTGATCAAGATCATCGCCGGTCTGCACCGGCACGACGGCGGCGCCCTGTGCCTGGACGGCGCGGAGACCCGCCTGTCCTCCCCGCGCGAGGCCCTGGACCGCGGCATCGCCACGGTCTACCAGGACCTCGCCGTCGTCCCCCTCATGCCGGTCTGGCGGAACTTCTTCCTCGGCTCCGAGCCCCGCAAGGGCGTCGGCCCCTTCAAGCGCCTCGACATCGACCTCATGCGCCGCACCACCCGCGAGGCCCTGCTGCGCATGGGCATCGACCTCCGGGACGTCGACCAGCCCATCGGCACCCTGTCCGGGGGCGAACGCCAGTGCGTGCCCATCGCCCGGGCGGTGCACTTCGGCGCCAAGGTCCTGGTCCTCGACGAGCCGACGGCGGCGCTGGGTGTGAAGCAGTCCGGTGTGGTGCTCAAATATGTGGCCGCGGCACGCGATGAGGGCTTGGGCGTTGTCTTGATCACCCACAACCCGCATCACGCGTACCTCGTCGGCGACCGCTTCGTCCTGCTGCGCCGCGGCGCGATGGTGGGTCATCACACACGGGACGAGATCACACTCGACGAACTGACCCGGCAGATGGCGGGCGGCTCCGACCTGGACGCGCTGCGCCACGAACTGGGGCGAGCCTAGGGACTCCGGCGGGCGGGCCGGAGGCTGCGGGGAGCGCGAAGCCGCAAGGGGGTCGAAGCCGCGCGGGGTTGACGGGGGAGCGGGGCGACAGGGGGCCGGGCCGTATCGACATGTGGCTCCGCCACATGGGCGCGCTGCACACTCTGCCGCCGCGCACCCGCGTCCGGCGACGGCCGCCGCCCCCTCTCCCGCCCTGTACGGCACCCGTATCCCCGGTGAGGCAGAATCGACGCCGATGAGCACCTACCGCGACCTCACCGCCCCCATCGGCTCCCGCCGGACCCCTGTGCTCCGTACGGTCGGGACAAGGGAACGCCGATCCCATCTGACCGCACCCCGGGTGCCGACGGTGGGCATCGACATCGGCGGCACCAAGGTCATGGCGGGCGTCGTGGACGCCGACGGCAACATCCTGGAGAAGCTCCGCACGGAGACCCCGGACAAGTCCAAGAGCCCCAAGGTCGTCGAGGACACCATCGCCGAACTGGTCCTGGACCTCTCCGACCGGCACGACGTGCACGCGGTCGGCATCGGCGCGGCCGGCTGGGTCGACGCCGACCGCAACCGCGTCCTGTTCGCCCCCCACCTGTCCTGGCGCAACGAACCCCTCCGGGACCGCCTCGCCAGCCGCCTGTCCGTGCCGGTCCTGGTGGACAACGACGCCAACACCGCCGCCTGGGCGGAGTGGCGCTTCGGCGCCGGCCGCGGCGAGGACCACCTCGTCATGATCACCCTCGGTACCGGCATCGGCGGCGCCATCCTGGAGGACGGCCAGGTCAAGCGCGGCAAGTTCGGTGTGGCCGGAGAATTCGGCCACATGCAGGTCGTGCCGGGGGGCCACCGCTGCCCGTGCGGCAACCGCGGCTGCTGGGAGCAGTACAGCTCCGGCAACGCCCTCGTCCGCGAGGCCCGGGAGCTGGCCGCCGCCGACTCCCCGGTGGCCTACGGGATCATCGAGCGCGTCAACGGCAACATCGGCGACATCACCGGCCCGCTGATCACCGAGCTGGCCCGCGAGGGCGACGCCATGTGCGTGGAGCTGCTCCAGGACATCGGCCAGTGGCTCGGCGTCGGCATCGCCAACCTCGCCGCCGCCCTCGACCCCTCCTGCTTCGTCATCGGCGGCGGCGTCAGCGCCGCCGACGACCTGCTCATCGGCCCCGCCCGCGACGCCTTCAAGCGTCACCTCACCGGCCGCGGCTACCGCCCCGAGGCCCGTATCACCCGCGCCCAGCTCGGTCCCGAGGCCGGCATGGTCGGCGCCGCCGACCTGGCCCGGCTGGTCGCCCGCCGCTTCCGCCGGGCCAAGCGGCGCCGGGTGGAGCGGTACGAGCGCTACGAGCGGTACACCCAGGGCCGCCGCGACCAGGACAGCGCATGACACCGTCGCTGCCCCACCAGGGCGGTCCACCGGACGAGCCGCGGCGGCCCGCCGAGGACCCGAGACACAAGGCCAGGCGCCGGGCGCTCACCCTGCTGATCATCGGCCTGCTCATCGGCGTCCCGGCCGGATACCTGGTGATCTCCGCGAACCAGAGCCGCAACAGCGGCAAGGACAAGGAGGCGAAGTACTCCGCGACCGGCCTCACCCAGGGCTGGCCGTCCAAGGTGCAGCGCCGCCTCTACCAGGTGAGCGTCCCGCACCCCGCCGAGGACGTCGCCTACTACGAGACGAACAACTGGAAGACCAGCCGCCTGTACGTGCAGTTCCGTACCAACGCGGCCGGTCTGGACAGCTTCCTCGAGACCATGGGCGCACGCCGGGACGAGCTGAAGAAGGACGACATCGCCATCGGCGACCGCGACCGGAAGGTCAGCGGCTGGAAATTCACCGGCCCCGGTCCGTGGCTGGGCCTCACCCACCACCAGAAGAACCCGGCGCCCACCCAGGACGTGGTCGTGAACCTGTCCGACCTGAACCGCCCCATGGTGTTCGTCGTCTCCCGCACGGTGCCGTAGGCCCCGGTCGACGGGGCCCGCCGAGGGCGTAGGTCGTCCCCCACCCGTGCCATGGACCCCGCTGGCGTTGCTCGTCCGGCGCGGTGCCGTACGCCCCGGCCATGGTGTTCGCCGTCTCCCGCGGTGCCGTGTGCGCCGGCGATGGTGTCGGGGGTCTCCCGCGGTGCCGTAAGCCCCCCTCCGACGGTCTTCCTCGTCCGAGCCCGGGTCCCGGGAGGGTCCGGCCGGGCCTGGGAGCCGGTTGTCAGACCCCGCCCGTAGAGTCGAAGACGTCTGATCCGACAGCACGGGCGGGAGGTGGCAGGACGTATGAGCGGCGGCGCGGCTGCGGTGACACAGCGCACGCAGGACCCCGGGTGGACCGGCGACGCCGTTCCGGCGCGCCTCGCGTCCGTCTACCTGCCGGCGCCCCTCCCGCGCGAGGGCCGCATCGCCTTCTGGGATCCCGACGGCGGCCCCCCGCCCCTCGGGGGCGGCACCGAGAGCGACCCCGCCGAGCTGACGGTCGTACGACGCCACGGTGCCGGCGTGCGCCGCCGGCAGGTGCCCGCGCTGACCCTGCCGCTCGCCGCAGCCCTGCCCCTGCTGGTCCGCGCCCGGCACGACCCGGCCGCTCACCCCGCCACGGCCTGCTGGGGTGCCGCCGCCCTGCACGCGCTGCGCCTGGTCGCCCGCGGCCGCCTGCTGCCGGGTCTGACCCCGAGCGGCCACGACGCCTGGCGGGCCGGACCGCTCGAACCCGACGACATCGCCCACCTGCGCGCGATCGCCGCCGCCCTGCCCCCCGAGGGCCACGCCGTGCCCCTGCCCGATCCCGGCCCGCTGCGGCTGCCCGAGCCGGAGGCCCTGGTCCGCTCGTTCCTGGACGCGGTCGCCGACACCCTGCCCCGCACCCCCGCGGCCCCCTGCACCTCCGGCCGGCCCTTCGCCGCCCGCGAGCCCCAGGCCCTGCCGCAGGCCCACGAGTGGGCGGCCGAGGTCGCCGCCGGCATGGACGCGGGCGTGCGGATCTCGCTCCGCCTCGACCTGTCCGCCTACGACGTCTTCGACGCGGGCGCGAGCGACGGCGCGCGGGCCGCGGGAGCGGCCGTCGTGCAGGTGCACAGCCTCGCCGACCCCACCCTGATGGCCGACGCGGCGGCCCTGTGGGCGGGGGAGGCCGACGTGGCGTTCGGGCCCCGCGCGCGCGTCGACGCGGCCCTCGCCGTCCGCCGGGCGGCCCGCGTGTGGCCGCCCCTGGAGCGGCTCGCCGAACAGGACGTGCCCGACGTCCTGGCCCTGTCCGAGGAGGAGGTGGGCGACCTGCTCGGCGCCGCGGCCGGCCGGCTCGCGGCCGCCGGAGTCGGCGTGCACTGGCCCCGGGACCTCGCCCGCGACCTGACGGCCGCGGCGGTGATCCGTACCGCGCCCGGCTCGGCGACCGACGGCACCGGCTTCTTCGAGAGCGAGGACCTCCTCCAGTTCCGCTGGCAGCTGGCGCTCGGCGGGGAACCGCTCAGCGAGGCCGAGATGGACGCGCTCGCCGAGGCCCACCGCCCGGTCGTACGGCTACGGGACCGCTGGGTCCTCGTCGACCCCGCACTCGTCCGCAAGGCCCGCAAGCGCGAACTCGGTCTGCTCGACCCGGTCGACGCCCTGTCCGCGGCGCTCACCGGCGAGGCCGAGGTCGACGGCGAGACCGTCGAGGCCGTCCCCGTCGGCGCCCTGGCGACCCTCCGCGCCCGCCTCACGGCCGGCCTGCACCCCGCCGACCCGCCCCCCGGACTCGACGCCACACTCCGCGACTACCAGCTGCGGGGCCTCGCCTGGCTCGACCTGATGACCTCCCTCGGCCTCGGCGGCTGCCTGGCCGACGACATGGGCCTCGGCAAGACGGTCACGCTCATCGCCCTGCACCTGAAGCGGGCCCGCACCGAACCGACCCTCGTCGTCTGCCCGGCCTCCCTCCTCGGCAACTGGCAGCGGGAGATCTCCCGGTTCGCGCCCGGGGTCCCCGTCCGCCGCTTCCACGGCCAGAGCCGCACCCTGGACGGCCTCGACGGCGGCTTCGTCCTGACCACCTACGGCACCATGCGCTCGACCGCCGCCCACCTCGCCGAGCAGCCCTGGGGCATGGTCGTCGCCGACGAGGCCCAGCACGTCAAGAACCCCTACTCGGCCACCGCCAAGGCGCTGCGCACCATCCCGGCCCCCGCGCGCGTGGCCCTGACCGGCACCCCCGTGGAGAACAACCTCTCCGAACTGTGGGCCCTGCTCGACTGGACCACCCCCGGACTCCTCGGCCCCCTGAAGTCCTTCCGGGCCCGGCACGCCCGCGCGGTGGAGAACGGCGAGGACCAGGAGGCGGTGGAGCGCCTGGCCCGTCTGGTGCGGCCGTTCCTCCTGCGCCGCAAGAAGTCCGACCCGGGCATCGTCCCCGAGCTGCCGCCCAAGACCGAGACGGACCACCCGGTACCGCTCACCCGCGAGCAGGCCGCGCTGTACGAGGCGGTGGTGCGCGAGTCGATGCTGGCCATCGAGACCGCGGAGGGCATCGGGCGCCGTGGCCTGGTGCTGAAGCTCCTCGGCGCGCTCAAGCAGATCTGCGACCACCCGGCGCTGTACCTGAAGGAGGACGCGCACACCGACCGGGCGGCCACCCGTTCCGGCAAACTGGCCCTCCTGGACGAACTGCTGGACACCCTGCTCGCCGAGGACGGTTCGGCGCTCGTCTTCACGCAGTACGTCGGCATGGCCCGGCTCATCACCGCGCACCTGTCCGCCCGTGCGATTCCCGTCGACCTCCTGCACGGCGGCACCCCGGTTGCGGAGCGCGAGCGCATGGTCGACCGCTTCCAGAGCGGCGAGACTCCCGTCCTGGTGCTGTCCCTGAAGGCGGCCGGCACCGGTCTGAACCTCACCCGCGCGGGCCACGTGGTCCACTTCGACCGCTGGTGGAACCCGGCCGTCGAGGAACAGGCCACCGACCGCGCCTATCGCATCGGCCAGACCCAGCCGGTCCAGGTCCACCGCCTGGTCACCGAGGGCACGGTCGAGGACCGCATCGCCGAGATGCTCACCGCCAAGCGGGCGCTGGCCGACGCCGTCCTCGGCTCCGGCGAGGCGGCACTCACCGAGCTGACCGACCGCGAACTGTCCGACCTGGTCTCCCTGCGGAGGACGCCATGACGGACCCGGACCGCCCCCGCCCCGCCGACGCCGCCCGCCAGGCCCTGCGAGCGGCCCGCAGACGAACAGAAACCGAACGCGAGGCCGCGGACCGGGCGACACCGGGCGCGGATCGGCCGAGGCCGGCTTCGGGACGGGTGATCCCGGGCGCGGGTGCGGAGCGGGTGGTGCCGGGTGCGGACGGGACGGCGCCGGATTCGGAGCGGGTCGTGCCGGGTGCGGAGCGGGTGGTGCCGGGTGCTGATGTGATTGCACGGGACGCGGCGGACCAAGGTGCGGACCGGACGGCGCCCGTTGTTTCGGTGCCGACGGGCGATTCCGGCGCTTCGACAGCGGCCACCCATGCGGGAGCTGCGACACCAACGGCCGACGCCGACGCAGACGCCGGCGCCTCGGCAACGGCGGCTGGTGCGGGGGTGGTTGCGCCACCGGAGTCCGGTGCCGGTGTCTCGACACCCGACCGCGCCCCGGAGCAGGCAGCTTCGCCTTCCGCACCGGAGGCCGGAAGCGGGGCAACGGGTGGTCGCCGCCCCGGTGACGTCGCGCGGGAGGCGCTCCGCGCGGCCCGGAGGGAGGCGGCGCTGCGTGCCGAGAAGGCAGAGCCCCGGAGCGAGCAGCGCGCTGCCGCGCGGTCCGCAGCCGGCGCGCCGCACCCCCCGTCCGCTCGGCAGGAGGCCCGCCCGGTCCGGGCCAAG
Source organism: Streptomyces sp. NPDC096012 (assembly GCF_040426375.1). NCBI lineage: Bacteria > Bacillati > Actinomycetota > Actinomycetes > Kitasatosporales > Streptomycetaceae > Streptomyces > Streptomyces sp. NPDC096012. Next base: position 21,097 of record NZ_JBEOTD010000026.1, on the reverse strand, counting down.
GCCGCCCAGGAGATGCGGCACTACTTGGCGAACGCCTTCCGCATGCCCGACTGGGCCGACACGCCTGACGCGAGCGAGGAGCCGAGCGCCGGCGCCGGCACGCCCACCGACCCGCACACACCTACCGCCCCGCATCCATCGCCCACGACACGCCCGCCGTCGCGCACCGGGTCTCCGACTCCGGCCTCCGAGACGCCGGCTTCGGTCTCCGGTCCTTCAACTGCGGCCTGCGAGCCTCCCGTTCCGACCTCCGGGTCTCCGGCTTCGACCTCCGGGTCTCCGGCTTCGGACTCCGGATCCCGGGCATCGCGGTCGGGGTCTCCGACTCCGCCTTCCGCGTCTTCGACTCCCCGGTCCGGGGCTCCCGCTCCGGACTCCGCTTCGTCGGCTGCGGACTTCGGTTCTCCGGCCTCGCGTTCGGGTTCTCCGGCTGCGGACTCCGGTTCTCCGGCCTCGCGTTCGGGTTCTCCGGCTCCGGACTCCGGGTCTCCGGCTTCGCGGTCGGTATCTCCGACTCCCGCACCCGACTCACCGGCTCATGCGCCCGCATCTCCGGCTCCGGTGCCCGAGTCGTCGTCTCCGGCGTCCGCGCCCTCCGTGCCCACCGCCCCCGTGTCCACCGACTCCGCCCCCTCCACCCTCGCGCACCCAGCCCCCGCGCCCATCACGTCCGCCCCCACGACCCCCGCACCCACCACCCCCGCAGCCACCAACCCTGCACCCACCAACCCTGCACCCAAGATCCCCGTGCACGCCGACCCTGAGCCCACGACTCCCGCACACTCCACCCCCGCACCCCCGCGCATGCCGACGACCATGGCGGCCCCTCACCGCGACTCCGAACTCCGCCGTACGTTCGCGGCGTTCGCGCCTCGCCAGGTCGCCGGGGACGGCGGGGCGTTCGCCGGGACCTGGTGGGGAAACGCATGGGTCGAGGCGTTGGAGGAGGGTGCGCTGGATCCGAAGCGGCTGGCGCGCGGACGCGGTTACGCGGACCAGGGGCATGTCGACGCGATCACCGTGACCCCGGGACTGGTGCTGGCGTACGTGCGCGGGAGCCGGCCACGTCCGTACCGCGTACAGATGCGGGTACGCACGCTGGCGGACGACGACTGGGCGCGGTTCCTGGACACGGCCGCCGACCGGCCGGGCGACATCGCCGCCCTGCTCGACAAGGAGCTGCCCCAGTCCCTCGCCGACTGCGGCGTCCCCCTGCTGCCCGGCCCCGGCGACCTCGCCCCCCGCTGCAGCTGCCCGGACTCCGGCCACCCCTGCAAGCACGCGGCCGCCCTCTGCTACCAGACGGCACGCCTGCTCGACGCCGACCCGTTCGTACTGCTCCTGCTGCGCGGCCGGGGCGAGAGGGAACTGCTCGACGCGCTCTCCCGCCGCAGTGCCGCCCGCGCGGCCCGCGCCGCACAGGAACGGCAGCCGCGGTCCTTGCCCGGTGTACGCGCGACCGACGCCCTCGCCCCCCGCCAACTCCCGCCGCTACCCTCACCGTTGCCGGTGCCCGCGCACCCCGGGCAGCCGCCGGTGTACCCGGCGGCGCCCGGCGGCCCCGACCCCTTCGCGCTGGACCAGCTGGCGACCGACGCCGCCGCCCGCGCGCACGCGCTGCTCACCACCGGCCGCGACCCGGTCGGCGACCTGACGCTCTGGCAGGACGCGGTGCGGCTCGCCGCGGCCCGTCCCGGTTCCGGCCTGACCGCGGCCACGCGGACGCTCTACTCCACGCTCGCGACGGCCGTCGGACGTACCCCGGCCGACCTGGCGCGCGCCGTCGCGGCCTGGCGGCAGGGCGGTCCGGAGGGGCTGTCCGTCCTGGAGGAGCCATGGGATCCGCCCGCCGGCCGCTTCGACCGGGCCCGCCCGCTGCTGCTCGCCGCCGACCTCCCGGCGTTCCGTCCCTGGCGCAACCGTCTCACCCACCCCCGCGGCCACACCCAGCTCCGCCTCGGCCGCGACGGCCTGTGGTACGCCTATGAGTCCGAGCCGGAGAAGGACGACTGGTGGCCGCGTGGCACCCCCGACCTGGACCCGGTGGGCGCCCTCACCGGTCTCGGCGCCCCGGACGACTGAGCGACCCCGTCGGTTCGCCGGGAAGGTCCGCTCGACTCTACTTCACCCCGTGCGCCACGAACGCCGCCCACTCGCCCCTGGTGATGCGCAACACCGGCCCATCATCCGCCACTTTGGAGTCCCGTACGAACACGGCGTCCGGGCCGGAAGCCACCTCCACGCAGTCGCCGCCCCCGGATCCGCTGTAGCTGCTCTTGAACCAGCGCAGCCCGTCCACGTTCTCGGATACCTGCTCCACGCTCATGTCTCTCCCACCAGCCGTTCGATGAGCTGCGCAGACTCCACGCCGTTCAGAGCCTGTGATCGCAGCTTGCCATACCGCAATCCGAAGGCGCTCATCTGTGCGGGATCACGGACGACGCACCCGACTTCCTGGGACTCGATGTATCCGAGGTGCTGATGATCCATGGTCTCCAGCACGACGAACGGTCCGTCCAGGCCGGAGTGGAACCCGGACGCGGCAGGCATGACCTGGATCTGCACGTTACGCAACGCGCCTACCTCGAGTAGCCGTTGCCACTGCCCGCGCATGACCTCGGGGTCACCCACCGGATCCCGCAACGCCTCCTCGCCGACGATGAACGACAGCTCCGCCATCGGCACCCGTGCCAGCAATTTCTGCCGACTCAGCCGCGCCTCCGTATGGCGGTCGATGATCTCCTCACTCAGCGGCGGACAGTGCCCGGCAAACACGGCTCGCGCATACCCCTCCGTCTGCAACAACCCCGGGACCAGCAGCGGATCGTAGGAGAACCGGCTCACCACGTCCGCCTCGATCAGCGCGAAGTCGCGGAAGAACCGAGGCAACTTGGCCCGGTCCACCTCGTCCTGGAGCACGGCCAGAACCCCGCCCGCCTCCAGCACCCGCTCCGCGGCCGCCGTGAACACCGCCTTCGCCGGCCGTCGTCCCTGCTCGACCGACGCCACCTGCTCCAGCGAGTAGCCGATGGCCTCGCCGAGCTGCTGCTGGTTCAACCCGGCCCGCTTGCGCAGATGCCGGAGCAGCACGCCGTACGCCGACCACACGCCGGGCAGTTCGGCGCCCTCCTCCTTCGCCTTCGCCGTGCGCCCGGTCGGTGTGTCCCGTGCGTCCCGTACCGTCTTCACCGCTTCACGCCCTTCCGTCCCGCTCCACACCCCGCCCACGGCCGCGCTCGCCACCGGTCCATGTCCAACGCGGCGTGTGGAAGCCGGGACACGCCGAGGGACCCGTACAACGCCCGTACAGGGCCCGTACCACCCAGGCCACCGCCGGCCGCCCGCGCCGTACGGCGAAGCCGACGTACGGCCGTCGTACCTGGTCAGCACGGCATTCCCCGCACCAGGCTGACGACGTGACCCATCACCGAACGACCGGCGAAGCGGAGCGGCCCCACACGCCCGCCCCCCGACTGACCCTGCGCTTCAGCAGCACCAGGCGCGGTGCCCGTCTCGCCCGCCGGCTCACCGTCCAGCAGTTCTCCGAGTGGACCGGCCTCCCGCAGGACTCGGACCGTGCCCGTACCGTCGCCCTCGTCGCGGCCGAGCTGGCGTCCAACGCGGTGCGGCACGGCAGCCTCCCGGGCCGGGACTTCCGGCTCGCACTGGGCCTCCTGCCCCACGGCTTCCGCATCGAGGTGACGGACACCCGCCCGGAGCGCCTGCCGACGCCGCTTGCGCAACAGTGCGCCGATGAGACCGCGGGCCGCGGGCTTCTCCTTGTGCAGGCGTACGCGGACCGCTGGGGATGCACGACCCGCGACGCGTACACCAAGACGGTCTGGGCGGAGATCCTCACCACCCGTGAACAGGCCCTGCCGCAGCCCGCCAACCCCCCAGTGGGCGAGATGTAACAGGTCGGCCCCGAGTTCCCGCGCCCACGGCTCAGGCCGCCAACCTCAACTCGACCAGGTCGGATGCTGCGTGATCCAGCACCGCGCAGGTTGAAAGAGGCTCACTGGGTGGGTGCCTCGGCGAGCGAGAGGCTGTTCCCGTCGGGATCCAGCACGACGACGTGGCGCACGCCGTTGCTGTAAGTCTCGACCGGTTCGTGGTCGATCCCGTGTGCGGCGAGTCGGGCCAGGATGTCGTCGAGGTCGTGCACGCCGAGCGTGATCATGGCTCCGCCTACTCGCTCAGCGCGCACGTCTCGATCGTCAACGACGACCCACGCGTTCTCACCGACCCGCCACAGGTACTCCTCGCCGATGATCTCGTCTGCCGGGCGCCCGAAGAACACCTCGAACCACTCCAGTGCCTTGGCCCGGTCACGCACGCACATGACGCTGTACAGGTCCACTCGGATCGCTCCTCGGAGTCGTTTCGGAAGAAGGACGACTCCCGTGACCGAAACTCATCGGAGGAGGTGGCCCGGTTCCGAGCGGGGTCCGCGAATTGATGACGTACGCCCGGCGCAGCGGCGAGCCGTTCGTGAGGGCACTCGTGCGGCACGAGGTCCCGTGGCATCGGAGCCGGACCGAGGCGGGCGGTCGGCGACTCGGGTCAACGGCGTCCAAGCGGGCGCTAGTTGTCCAGGCGCACCGGCATCAGGAGTGAGAAGCCGCGCTCGTCGTCGGGCCGGCGGACGGCGAGGGGTGCGGTGGGCGCGCCGAGTTCCAGGACGAGTTCGTCCCGGGCTCCGGCGGTGAGCGCGTGCAGCAGGAACCGGCGGTTGACGGCCACGTTGTCGGGGTCCTCGTCGCCGTCGTCGCACACGATCACCGTGCCGTCCTCCGTCCCCCTGAGGACACTGATGTCACAGGGCTCGCCGTCCTGTCCGCGTGTGTCGCTCGTGCGGACGGGACCGGTTTCCAGCGCCTGCCTGAAGGCCGCCGTGTCGACGTGGATCCGGCGACCGGCGGGCAGCCGGACGAGGCGGCGGTAGTCCGGGAACTCGTGGCCGAGGCACTGGCCGGCGGCCTGCCGATCCCCGGCCTCCAGAGTGACCCGGTCGCCGTCCACCCCGAGCTGGACGGACTCGTCGCCGGTGAGCAGCGCCCGCATGGCGTCACCGAGCGGAAGAGGCACGACGACCTGCGTCCGAGGCCCGGCGTGCCCGGTCGTGCGCGCCTGCGCGACGGCCAGCCGGTAGCGGTCGGTCGTGACGACGTTGAGCTCATCGCCCTCTATGTCGAACAGGATCCCGCCGAGCATCGGCAACTCGGCGTCGGTACCGGCGGCGAAACGGACCGCGTCCAGCGCGGCGGCCAGCCGCGGAGCCGGGACGGACAGCCGGGCGGTGGCGGTGCGGAGCGAAGTCATCGGGTTCTCCCTGTGGTCGAGTTGGGCTCGGATCGTGGAGAACTCGCCGCGGGCCTCGGACAGTCCCAGCTCCAGACGGCGCAGGTGGGCCGCCAGGAGCCCCCGCACCAGGTCCGTGTCCGTGCCGGCCCAGCCGGCCAGGACGAGCCGGATGTCCGCCAGGGGCATGCCGGCCCGGCGCAGGCGGGCCAGCAAGCGGGCCTCCTCCGACTGCCCGGGCTCGTACCAGCGGTAGCCGCTGACCGGGTCCACCCAGGCGGGGACCAGTACACCGGCACGGTCGTAGAACCGGAGCGCGCTCACGCTCAGTCCGCCGTCCCGGGCCATCTCCCCGATGCTGCGCATCTCGTTCTCCACAGCCGGAACTCTGGGCCCTCGACAAGGTCGAGGGTCAACCTCGCCCACGGACCGGATCTGTCACTCGGGCCGGACAGCCGGCCCGAGTGGTGGCCGTACTCGACGGAGGATCACGTCGCGGGACTCGCCGATCCACGGCACGGCAGAGCGGGAGTACGGCCAGTGCCTGGCCGCGCTCTCCCGTTCGCACGAGGCCCGGCATCCCTCACCGGCTGTCGTTCTCCACCCGCTGCTGCCCGCCCCGCGGTGTGGAAAGCAGCTCACGGCCCCGCTCCGGGGTCAGCAGCGGCCCCAGCACCGGGTCGGCCACCCATCCCAGCGGCGCCAGGTGGTCCGGTCCCAGCGGCTCCCACAAGGGCAGCGCATGTGTCAGTACCCGCCATGCCCCGTCGGTGTCTCCGCGCCGCGCCAGCTCGCGCGCCCGCTCGACCGCTGCGCCGAACGGGCCGGCCGCCGTGTACCGGTACGTGCCGTCGCGCACCCGGTCCAGCGTCGCGTAGGCCAGTGACACCAGGTCGTCGTCGGCGCCTTTCAGATGGAACGTCAGCGTGGAGTCGCCCCGATACGAGTGCTCCGCGTGTTCGGCGACCAGTGGTGGCAGCAGATCGGGCGCGTACCGCGGGTCTGTCACCAGGCCGTCGAAGTTCACCATGTAGGTCTCTCCGAGCAGGCGCCGTATCTGGTCGCCGAGCCCGGCGGCCCGCGGTCTGCCGTACGCCTTGGCCTCGTCCAGTGCCTTCCCGGCCCGCTCCCAGTCACCGCGCAGCGCGTCCAGCCGGGCCTCCTCCACCAGGGCGTCCAGCTCGCGTGTCGTGTCGTTGGCGAACTCCGGCTTCCCGTCACCGGGTTGTGCCTCCAGGGTGTGGAACTCGCGGTACATCTCCTGCATGAACGCGAGGAAGTTCGCGTGCCGTTCGGGTGGCGCGGCGCGCCAGCTCGCCCACGTGTAGACGGCCCACTCGCCGTCCTCGTCCACGTCCTCGGGATCCATGAGCACGTGGGTGACGTCGGACTCCACGTCGAGCTGCAGCCCGCGCCGCCAGATGTCCACCTCTATCCGCTCCTCGGGCCCGGCGTCCTCGTCCAGGTACTCCTCGAAGAGTTCCGCGAGTCCCGACTCGTCCTCGTGCCAGCGCGCGTCCGCGGTCCCAGCCAGCAGCCACACGAACCCGCCCGCATGCCGCCACCCGTCGCTGACCTCGAGGAACTTCCGGTACGACGGGGGCATGGGCCGGCCGAGGCGCTCCTCCATGGCCGCGATCCGCTCCTCGGGCGCGGGCGGGAACCCCAGCCACCGTGCCCGCCGCGCGGCCTCGTCGTCCTCGTCCCGCGTCTCGTCGTCGGGCAGGGAATCGGCCCACTCCCCGCTCCACCTGAGCAGGAACGACCGCCAGTCGAATGCCGTGGTGTCCGTCATACGTCCGATGCTGCCACCCACCACTGACAGCGCCGCGCCGCTTGCCACGGCCAACGGGACCCGCGCGCCTGCGGGCGGTGACCACGGCACTGCCGGAGGGATGGTCGCCGGCTTGTCCGGCGGTGCGGCCGAGGATCTCGCCCGCTTCGTCGCAGAGCCCGAGTCGCCTCGCCGGCCTGACACCTGGCCGTGGGGCCAGGTCGGGGACTCGGCCCGGGCACCCCTGTTCACCGGGCACGGATCAAGGACCTGACCAGCGCCGTCGCCCGGAACGTCACCTCACCCAACGGCTCCCCGTCCCACCCCCGGTACCGGAGGGGAGGTCCCCAGCGGCTCCCCGTCCCGCCCCCGGTACCGGAGGGGAGACCCCCAGCGGCTCCCCGTCCCGCCCCGGTACTTGAGGGGAGGCCCGACGTACGGATCCCGCACGCGGACGGCTTCCGCGTGCGGGATCGCTCGGTCAGGTGGGGAGGTGGTCAGGGCCTGCGGGTCAGCTGGTCGTCAGGGCGGTGTCGTCCACCACGAAGCTGGTCTGCAGGGAGGAGTCCTCCACGCCGTTGAACTTCAGGGTGACCGTCTGGCCCGCGAGGGAGGACAGGTCGAAGCTCTTCTGCGCGTAGCCGGAGGCGGCGTTGGCGTTCGAGTACGTCGCCAGGGTCTGGGAGCCGGCGGTCACGGTCAGCTTGTCGTAGGCGGTGCTGCCGGTCTCGGCGGTGTCGATGTGCAGGTAGAAGGTGACCGTCGCCTTGCAGCCGGCCGGGATCGTCACCGACTGGGACAGGGTGTCGGTGTGGCTGGTGCCGTAGCCGTTCAGCCAGGCCTTGTAGGAGCCGCTGTGGGCGGCCTCACCGGTGTCGGTGTTGATGACGCCGCTGGTGGCGGTCCAGCCGGTGCTGCCGGACTCGAAGCCCGGGTTGGCCAGCAGCTGGGAGGAGGAGCAGCCGCCACCGCCGGAGCCGACGGTCCAGGTGAAGGAGGTGGCGCCGGTGGCACCGGTGGAGTCCTTCGCGGTGACGGTGACCTGGTAGGTGCCGGCGGTGGTGGCGGTGCCGGTGATCAGGCCGGTGGAGCTGTTGACGGACAGGCCGGTGGGCAGGCCGGTGGCGCTGTAGGTCAGGGCCGCGCCGGCGCTGTCGGTGGCGTGGATCTGCAGGCTGACGGCACCGCCGGTGGTGGTGGACTGGCTGCCGGGGTTGGTGACGGTCACCGTGTTGCCGCTGGAGCTGCCGGCGGTGAAGGCGGCGGTGCCGTTCGGGGTGCCCCAGCCGGTGGGGCCGTCGTAGCCGCTGCCGGCGGTGCAGAAGTACGACGGGCTGCAGCTGCCGTTGCTGCCGCTGGTCACGTCGTACAGGTTGCCGGTGTGGGAGTAGGGGTACTTCGCCGGGTAGTCGGCCGAGCCCGGGGTGCCCGCGAGCGCGTAGACGCCGGCGACGATCGGGGCGGCGGCGCTGGTGCCGCCGTAGACCGCCCAGCCGGAGCCGCCGTAGGTGTCGTAGACCGCGACGCCGGTGGCCGGGTCGGCGACGGCGGAGACGTCGGCCTCCATGCGCTTGGCGCAGCCGGTGTCGGTCTGCCAGCTCGGCTTCGGGTCGTAGGCGGAGCAGCCGGAGCCGGTGCCCTCGGTGGAGTTGGTGTGCCACACCGACTCGCTCCAGCCGCGGGAGTTGGCCGCGGTGGTGAGCGCGGTGCCACCGACGGCGGTCACGTACTGGGAGGTCGCCGGGTACTCGGCGCCGTAGGCGGAGTCACCGGAGGAGACGGTTATCGCGACGCCGGGGTGCTTGAAGTACTGGGTGTCGAGGGTCGTCTGGTTGGACGCCTCGGAGCCGCCCCAGCTGTTGGAGACGACCTTGGCGCCGAGCGTGACGGCCTCGTTCTCGGCGATGCCGAGGTCGGTGTCGTTCGCGGAGTTGGCCTCGACCAGGACGATGTTGCAGTTCGGGCAGACCGCGCTGACCATGTCGATGTCGAGCGCCTCTTCACCGGCCCAGCCGCTGTCGTTGGTCGGCAGCGAGGTGGTGGAACCGGTCTGGCTGACCTGCTTGAAGCAGCCGTTGGCCTTGGTGCAGGCGGACAGGCCGAACTGCGAACGGTAAGTGCCCAGGTCCGCTTCGGCGTTGGGGTCGTTGTAGGCGTCGACCACGGCGACGGTCAGGCCGCTGCCGCCCGTGGTCGGCAGGTTGTAGGCGCTGTGCAGGTTGGCCGGGGAGAGACCGGAGGGGGCCGCGGCGGCGAGCGCCGAGGCGAGGCGCTGCTCGATGTCGGTGCGGCGCTGGGCGAAGCACGAGGCGTGGCCCGGCTTCGCGGTGGCGCACAGCCGGGTCGTGGGGACCTGCTGGCCGGCTTTGCCGGTGGGGTGGAAGGTCTGCCGCTCGGGGGCGGTCAGCGCCCTGGTGTTCTGGGCGACCTTGGACGTGTGGGGGGCGGGGGTGGCGGCGTGGGCGCCCGCCGCCGGTGCCGCGGCGAGGCCTGCGACGGTGAGGGCGAGCGAGGGAAGGGCGACGGCGAGGAGTCTTCGCAGACTCCGTCTCCGCCCGCTCGGGCGTGACTGGCGCATGGGGTACTGCCTCCATCGGGACGTGGGGAACTCGCACTGGATCGGCAGGCCCGTGACGCGCACAGCGGCGGCAAGTGCAGTCATGGACATGACACACACAGTGGTGATTGTGCATGACGGGACGAGAAGGAAAGTAGCCTCATCCCCGTGCGGCCGACAGTCGCCGAAGGGATCCTTTACCCCCTCATAGGCCATCGAGGGAAGTCGGATGACCAGCCATTACGTAGGGCACGGACCCCGGCGGACGCGGAAGCGATATTCGTGACAACTCCGGCCCCGCAGGGGGCTGTCGCGGCACGCTACGTGAAAACGCATCCCCTTACGAAGAGAAGCTCATGCGGTGGGTCCGGGCCCCGGAGCGGGGGCCGCGGCAGACCAGCGGGGAGCCCTCGTCGCACACGTACGACGCGAGACGGACGCGGTGATCCGCCGGCCGCGCTTCCGGCTGCCGTGAGGCCTGTCGCCGGCCGTCATCGCGCGCTGCACGTCATTACCCGGTCCAGGCCGTAAGAATCCCGTCAAAGCCGTAGCGGCCGCCGTAAGAGAGACGTCAACGAGCGACCACATCCGGCCGGACAGGCGGTTTCCTCTAATCGTCCGCTCCGATCGAAACCTCACTCCAGGAGTTCACGATGGCCGATCTGGCCTTCGTCGTCACCGTGCTCGCGGCTTTCGCGCTGGTGGCCCTTGTCGCCAAGGGGGTGACGAAGCTGTGACCGCCGAGAACATCGTCGGCCTGGTCGTGGCCGTCGCCCTGCTGGGCTATCTCGTCCTCGCCCTGATCTTCCCGGAGAGGTTCTGACCGTGACATCAGCTGCCTCCGCAGGCGGTGACATGAGTCCCGTCCTCGCCGGCATCCTCCAACTGCTCGCCCTCACAGGCGCGCTGGCGCTCGTCTACACCCCCGTCGGCAACTACATGGCCGGGGTCTACTCCTCGAGGAAGCATCTGCGGGCCGAGAAGTGGATCTACAAGGCCATCGGTGCCGACCCCGACACCGAGATGACCTGGCCCGCCTATCTGCGCGGCGTCCTCGCCTTCTCGGCGGCCGGCGTCCTCTTCCTCTACCTGCTCCAGCGGCTCCAGGGCGTGCTGCCCGGCTCGATGGGCTTCGCCTCGGTCAACCCGGCGCAGTCGTTCAACACGGCCGTGTCCTTCGTGACCAACACCAACTGGCAGTCGTACTACGGCGAGCAGACCATGGGGCACGTCGTGCAGACCGCCGGCCTCGCCGTGCAGAACTTCGTCTCCGCCGCCGTCGGCATGGCCGTCGCCGTCGCCCTGGTGCGCGGCTTCGCCCGCTCGCGCACCGGTGAACTGGGCAACTTCTGGTCCGACCTGGTGCGCGGCACGCTGCGCGTCCTGCTGCCGGGCGCCGCGATCGCCGCCGTCGTGCTGGTGGCGTGCGGGGCGATCCAGAACTTCTCCGGCATCCACGAGGTCGGCCAGTTCATGGGCGGCTCGCAGCAGTGGAACGGCGGCGCGGTGGCCTCGCAGGAGGCCATCAAGGAGATCGGTACCAACGGCGGCGGCTACTTCAACGCCAACAGCGCCCACCCCTTCGAGAACCCGACGCCCTTCACCAACCTCTTCGAGATCTTCCTGATCCTGGTGATCCCCTTCTCGCTGACCCGCACCTTCGGCGTGATGGTCGGCTCGGTGAGGCAGGGTTACGCGATCCTCGCCACGATGTTCACGATCTGGGTGGGCTTCGTCGCGCTGATGATGTGGACCGAGTTCGCCCACCACGGCGCGGCGCTCCAGGCCGCGGGCGGTGCGATGGAGGGCAAGGAGACCCGCTTCGGGATCGGCGCCTCGTCGATCTTCGCGGTGTCGACCACGCTCACCTCGACCGGCGCCGTGGACTCCTTCCACTCCTCCTTCACCGGTCTCGGCGGCGGCATCACCATGCTGGGCATGATGCTGGGCGAGATCGCGCCCGGAGGCACCGGCTCGGGCCTGTACGGCATTCTGATCATGGCCGTGATCGCGGTGTTCATCGCCGGTCTGATGGTCGGCCGTACGCCGGAGTACCTGGGCAAGAAGATCGGCGGCCGCGAGATGAAGCTCGCCGCCTGCTACCTCCTGATCACCCCGGCGCTGGTGCTGGTCTTCACCGCGGTCTCGACGGCGCTGCCGACCCCGCCGCACTCGATGCTGAACTCCGGCGCGCACGGCTTCTCCGAGGTCCTGTACGCCTTCACCTCCGCGTCGAACAACAACGGCTCGGCCTTCGCCGGCCTGAACGCGAACACCGACTGGTTCAACACCACGACCGGGCTCGCGATGCTGCTCGGCCGCTTCCTGCCGATGGTGTTCGTGCTGGCGCTGGCCGGCTCGCTCGCCGGGCAGAACCCGGTGCCGGTCACCGCGGGCACCCTGCGCACCGAGAAGCCGCTGTTCACCGGTCTGCTGGTGGGCGCGATCCTGATCATCACCGGTCTGACGTACTTCCCGGCCCTGGCGCTGGGCCCGCTGGCCGAGGGGCTGGCGTCATGACCACCGACACCCAGAGGCACGAGGACTCCATGTCCACTCCCACCCTTGCGCCCCATCAGGACGCGCCCACCGGGCACAAGAGCGCCGAGGGCCGTGTCGGAGCGGGCCTCTTCGACCCCAAGGCACTGGTCAAGTCACTGCCGGACGCCTTCCGCAAGCTCGACCCGCGGGTGATGGTCAAGTCGCCCGTGATGTTCGTGGTGTGGATCGGCTCCGTGCTGACCACGGTGTTCTCCCTGAAGGACCCGGGCGACTGGTTCGGCTGGACGATCAGCGTCTGGCTGTGGCTGACCGTGGTCTTCGCCAACCTGGCGGAGGCGGTCGCCGAGGGCCGCGGCAAGGCGCAGGCGGACACGCTGCGCAAGGCCAAGACCGACACCGTCGCCCGCCGGCTCGTCGGCCCCGAGGAAGAGCGCGTCCCGGGTACCGAGCTGAAGATCGGTGACCTGGTGGTCTGCGAGGCCGGTGACGTCATCCCCGGCGACGGTGACGTCGTCGACGGCGTCGCCTCGGTCGACGAGTCGGCCATCACCGGCGAGTCCGCCCCGGTCATCCGGGAGCCCGGCGGCGACCGCAGTGCCGTCACGGGTGGCACCAAGGTCCTGTCCGACCGGATCGTCATCAAGATCACGACGAAGCCCGGCGAGACCTTCATCGACCGCATGATCGGCCTGGTCGAGGGCGCGGCCCGGCAGAAGACGCCCAACGAGATCGCGCTGAACATCCTGCTCGCCTCGCTGACCGTCGTCTTCCTGCTGGCGGTGGCCACCCTGCCGCCGTTCGCGGACTACGCGGGCACCCACCTGACCATGGTCGTGCTGGTCGCCCTGCTGGTCTGCCTGATCCCGACCACCATCGGCGCCCTGCTGTCCGCGATCGGCATCGCGGGCATGGACCGCCTCGTCCAGCGCAACGTGCTGGCCATGTCCGGGCGCGCGGTCGAGGCCGCCGGTGACGTCTCCACCCTGCTGCTGGACAAGACCGGAACCATCACCCTCGGCAACCGTCAGGCCGCCGAGTTCCTCACGGTGAAGGGCGCCACCGAGGCCGAGCTCGCCGACGCCGCCCAGCTCTCCTCGCTGGCCGACGAGACCCCCGAGGGCCGCTCGATCGTCGTCCTGGCGAAGGAGAGGTACGGGCTGCGCGAACGCCACCAGGGCGAACTGACCGGCGCCGAGTGGATCGCCTTCACCGCCCAGACCCGCATGTCCGGTGTCGACGTCGACGGCCGCAAGGTCCGCAAGGGCGCCACGGCCTCGGTCGTCACCTGGGTGACCGAGCAGGGCGGCACCGCGGCCCCGGACGCCGACGCCCTCGCAAGCCGCATCTCCGAGGCCGGCGGCACCCCGCTGCTGGTCGCCGTCCACGACGAGCGGGGCGCCCGCGTCCTGGGCGTCATCCACCTGAAGGACGTCGTCAAGGACGGCATGCGGGAGCGGTTCGGGGAACTGCGCCGCATGGGCATCAGGACGGTCATGATCACCGGCGACAACCCGCTGACCGCCAGGGCCATCGCCGAGGAGGCGGGCGTCGACGACTTCCTCGCGGAGGCCACCCCGGAGGACAAGATGGCCCTCATCAAACGGGAGCAGGCGGGCGGCAAGCTGGTCGCGATGACCGGTGACGGCACCAACGACGCCCCGGCGCTGGCGCAGGCGGACGTCGGCGTGGCCATGAACACCGGCACGTCGGCCGCCAAGGAGGCCGGCAACATGGTCGACCTCGACTCCAACCCGACCAAGCTCATCGAGATCGTCGAGATCGGCAAGCAACTCCTCATCACCCGGGGCGCCTTGACGACGTTCTCCATCGCCAACGACGTGGCCAAGTACTTCGCGATCATCCCGGCGCTGTTCGCGGCGGTCTACCCGGGCCTGGACAGGCTCAACATCATGCAGCTGTCCTCGCCGAACTCCGCGATCCTGTCGGCGGTCGTCTTCAACGCGCTGATCATCGTCGCGCTGGTGCCGCTCTCCCTGAAGGGCGTGCGGTACCGCCCGATGAGCGCCGACCGGATGCTCCGCCGCAACCTCGGGATCTACGGCGTCGGCGGCCTGATCGCCCCGTTCGTCGGCATCAAGATCATCGACCTGCTCCTCTCACTCATCCCCGGGCTGTAATCCCCCGAAGGCGTGCTGATCATCATGAACAACTCCGTAACCAACACCGCCCGGTTGCTCGGGGCGGGTCTGCGGGCCCTGCTCGTGCTGACCCTGGTGACCGGCGTCATCTACCCGCTGGTCGTCACCGGCATCGCCCAGGGGCTGTTCGGCGACAAGGCGAACGGCTCCGAGATCAAGGCGGACGGCAGGGTCGTCGGCTCCTCCCTGATCGGGCAGTCGTACAACCTGCCGCTGAAGAAGGGCCAGGAGACCCCGGACGCGGACCTGAGGTGGTTCCAGGGCCGCCCGGCCGACGGGCTCGGCGGCAACAGCGTCAACACGCGGTACAAGCTGGTCCTGTCCGGCGCCACCAACCTGTCCGCCGACAGCAAGGTGCTGCTCAAGCAGGTGGAGGACGCCAAGGCCGCGGTCGTGAAGGACAACTCCGTGCCCGGCTACCGCGTCAAGCCGTCGGACGTTCCGGCGGACGCGGTGACCTCCTCCGGCTCCGGTCTGGACCCGGCAATCTCCCCGGCCTACGCCGGACTCCAGGTGCACCGTGTCGCCGCGAGGAACGGACTGCCCACCGCCCAGGTGGAGAAGCTGGTCAGGGACCACACCGAGGGCCGCACCCTCGGCTTCATCGGCGAGCCCCGGGTGAACGTCCTGGAGCTCAACATCGCGCTCATGGACTTCGTGGCGAAGCGGTGACGGGCTTACGCGACCCGGACGGGAGCCGGGGGCCCGGGGGCATCCCGGATCCGCCGGCTCCCGCCGCCGCGGAGCCGGCCGTCCCGCCGCCGGCAACTACCGACGCGAGTCACCAACCTCTTGGCCGAGTACACCTAGAGACTGAGCGTGATCGCGGCGCCGATGCCGCCCAGGCCGAGGGCGAAGGCGGCCTCCTTCCAGCCGCCCTCGCCCCAGGGGAACAGGCGGTCGACCGCCAGCCGGCCGGGACCGATGGCGGCGACGGCCAGCGCGACGACGGTGATGCAGACGCTGTACTCCACGCCCCCGTCCGTGTCCCACAGGCCATGGGCGCCGGTGACGGTCACCATCGCGTTGATCATGACGCCGATCAGTGCGGCGGCCGCGAGCGGTGTCAGCAGCCCGAGGGCCAGGCCGAGGCCCCCGAGCAACTCGGACAGGCCGCCGATCACGGCGAAGAGCTTCCCCGGGCGATAGCCCAGTGCCGCGAACCCTTTGCCGGTCGCCGTCAGGCCCGGGCCCCCGAAGAGCCCGAAGACCTTCTGGGCCCCGTGTGCGGCCATCAGCAGCCCGAAGGTCAGCCGGATGAGCAGCAGGCCCACGTCGGCGGCGGTGGGTGTGGCGGTGGAGTACCCGGCCGGCCCGGTGGCGGAGGCCGGGCGGTTCGGGATGTGCTTGTTGAACATGGCGATGCCCCGTAGACGCTGGAGCGGGCGTTGCCCCCAGCTCGGACAAGTGCCGAGCATCGGTCAGCATGAGACGCGCGCGGATCGCGGAGCGAGCCCCCCTCCCACCCGATCCTTCCGCTGTGGGCATGGTCGTGCATCTGGGCGGGCGGCCCGCGGGGACATCGACGAGCGACCGCTCACCCAGGGGACGAGGAGCCTCAACCGGAGACCTCGGCCTGATCCGGATGCCCGGCGTCGATACGGGTCACGGTGACCTCGACGGTGACCCGCTGTGCGTCACCGAGGGCGGCCAGGTGGGAGACGGCGGCGGACGCCACCCGGTCGTGGACGCTGCGGGCGACGTCGAGCGCCCGCCGGCCGTCGCTGAGGACGCAGCGCACCTCGATGTGCCATCCCGAACCGTCCGGCGCCCGGTCGGCGCGGACGCCTGCCTCGGGCGGTGCGCGGTGGGAGGCGGTCCCCGTCCGGCCGGGTGCGGCGGCCTCCGCGAGGCGTCGGGCGAGGCGGGGCTGCAGGCCGGCCACACCGGGAACCGCGAGGGCCGCGTCGGCCGCGACGGCCGCGAGGGTGGCCGGGTGGGCGGTGGTCATCGCGCACCATCGTCGGTCGGGAGGCCGTAGGCGGGGGTGGCCTGGGCGGTGGTCATCGCGCACCATCGTCGGTCGGGAGGCCGTAGGCGGGGGTGGCCTGGGCGGTGGTCATCACGCACCACCGCCGGTCGGGAGGCCGTAGGCGGCGGGCGGCTCCGGTTCCAGGACGTCGACCACGGTGATGTCGACGACCGTCACGGCCAGACCCAGCTCCTGTCCGGCCGAGTCCAGGACCGACTGGCGCACCTGCCGGACCCGGTCGGGCAGCGGGCGGTCGAGAGCGGCGGCCAGGGTCATGGTCACCCGCACGTCGCTGCCCGCTCCTTCCGGTACGAGCCGGCAGTTCGCGGCCCTGGCACCGGGGACCGAGTCCGCCGCCCGCCGCAGCACCTTCGCCGCGGCGCTCTCGGCGATCCGCAGGGCCCGGTCCGGGTCGGCCAGGGGCAGCAGCCGCCCGAGCCGCACCTCCGCCCTGACGACGTCCATGACACGGTCGGCGAGTGCCTGGAGGCCGGGAGCGCCCTCGGCGCGCAGCGCCCGGGTGGCCGCGTTCACCGTGGACAGCCCCGCCAGGGCCTCGCGGCAGTGGGGGCAGGAGACGGTGTGCGGGTCCCCGTCCGGCGCCGCGTCGCCCGCCTGCTCCCAGACGCGGCTGAGCAGCCGGCCGCAGGGCAGCACCTCGTCACCCGCGAACGGGAACACGTCGTCCGCGACCCGTCCGCCGCGGGGCCCGTCGGTTCCGGGTGGCTCGGAAGGCCGTGCGTGGGGGTCGTCTAGCGCCATGGGCCCATCGCCTCCTGCAGGAATCGGCGTGCCCTGAACAGTCTGCCGCGCACCGTCTGCTCGCTGGTCCGCGTCACGTGGGCGATCTCCCGGTAGGACAGGCCCTGCACCTCGCGCAGGACCCAGCAGATCCGCTGCCCGGCGTCCAGCTCGGCGAGCGCCCGGTAGAGGGCGGCGGTGGCCGCGTCCTGCTCGGCGGTCCGGGCGGGCTGGCTCCAGGCGTTCACCGCCGCGGGTTCGGCGACGGCGTCCAGGGGGAGGGGTGGCGGCGGCCGGTGACGCATGGTCATACAGCGGTTGACGGTGATGCGGTACATCCAGGTACGGAATTCCGCGCTGTGGCGGTATTCCGGCAGGCGCCGCCAGGCGCTGACGAAGGCGTCCTGCACTGCCTCCTCGGCGTCCTGGGGGTTGCCCAGCATGCAGCGGGCCAGGGCCAGCAGGGGCGGCCCGTGCCGCCGGACGAGAACGGCGAAGGAGTCCTCGTCGCCCTCGGCCGCCCGTACGGACAGCAGGCCGTCCGGCAGGTGGCGTTCCAGCAGGTCGCGTCCCAGCGTGGGGGAAGCCGTGCGTTCGGTCATGGTGCTCCCGCGCAGAGCTCGGACCGTCCGCGTACCCGAGAGGTCGACTGTGATGCATGTCACACGAGGTGCGCGTGAGGAATGCCCTGCCCGACATGTCCAACCTTGTGACGGGCGCCGCACCGGCGTCCGGCCGATCGAGCGAGGTGAGCGCCATGACGGAGAACATCACCAGCGTCGGCGGGGGCAGCAGGTCCGAGACGGGCGTGAGCGCGCTGAAGGGCCGTACCGGGGCCGGGACTCCGGCCGAGACCCGGGGGAGGACCACGATCGCGGACGGGGTCGTGGCCAAGATCGCGGGCATGGCCGCCCGAGAGGTACCGGGCATCTACAGCCTGGGAGCGGGCATGGCCCGTGCCCTGGGGGCCATGCGGGGACGCGTCCCCGGCGCGGGCGGAGCCGTCACGCGGGGAGTGAAGGTCGAGGTCGGTGAGCGGCAGGCCGCCGTGGACCTGGACGTCGTCGTCGAGTACGGCGTGTCCATCGTCGAGGTCGCCGGCAGCGTACGCACCAACGTGATCGGCGCCGTGGAGCGGATGACGGGACTCGAGGTCGTCGAGGTCAACGTCGCCGTCGGCGACGTCCACCTTCCCGACGAGGAGGAAGAGGAAGAACCGGGCGAGGGCCGCGTGAGGTGATCCACCGGCGCGCCACGTGAAGGACGTGGGTGATCGCGCGAACCGACACATGTGTTCGCGAGACGGGTGAGTGCATGATGAACACAGCGACGACGGGCCTCGCGGCCGGCATGGCCCTGGGCTTCGCCGGTTACTTCGGCGGATTCTGGGCCTTCCTGCTGGTTCTGGTCCTCGGTGCCGCGGGGCTGATCGTCGGCCTCGTCGTGCACGGCGACCTCGACCTCCGGATGCGGAGGCAGCGGTGAAGACCCGGCCCGCTTCCCCCGGCGCGGGGTCGGGCCCACCGCCTCCGGTGGCCGGGCTGCCACCCCCGGCCGAGCGGGGAGCCACCGTCATCCCGGACCGGGTCGTCGCCCGGATCGCCGCCCAGGCCGCACGCACGGCCCAGTCCCGGCGCGCGGCCGTACCGCCCGGCCGGAGCGCGCCGATGGCACCGAGCGCCTCCGCCGCCGTCCGTACCGGAGCGGTGCGTGTGCATCTGACCATGGACCTGCCCTACCCGACCGACATCCCCCGTGTCTGCGAGCGGATTCAGCAGGACGTCGCCGAACGGGTGGCTCAGCTGACCGGCCTGCGGGTGGGAGAGGTGACCCTGACCGTCCGGCGGCTGGTGACCGCCGCCGCGGGCCGGGGGCGGGTCCGGTGAGCGGCCGCGCGGCCCGGGCCGCCCTCGACACCGTGCGGAGAGGAGGGCCGCGATGACCCGTGCCTCCGGCCCTCCCGACCCCGGTCCCGAGCCTGGTCCTGCTGGCGGCGGCTTCGACTCCGGGTTTTCCGGCGGTGGCTCCGACTCCGGGTTTTCCGGCGGCGGCGCCGATCCTGGTCCTCCTGGCGGCGGCTTCGACTCCGGGTTTTCCGGCGGTGGCTCCGACTCCGGGTTTTCCGGCGGTGGCTCCGACTCCGGGTTTTCCGGCGGCGGCGCCCAGCCTGGTCCTCCTGGCGGCGGCTTCGACTCCGGGTTTTCCGGCGGTGGCTCCGACTCCGGTTTTGCCGATGGCACCTCCGACCCCGGTGCGCCCGGCGGCTCCGCCCCGTCCGTCCGCCGCGCCACAGTGCCGCTGGCGAAGGAGCCAGGATCCCCCGGACGTGACGCACCCGTCTCCGACGGCACGACGGATGCCTACGACAGCGACGCACCCGTCCCGGACGGTGTGGCCGACGTGCACGACAGCGACGCACGCGCCCCGGACGGTGTGGCCGACGCGCACGACAGCGACGCACGCGCCCCGGACGGTGTGGCCGACGCGCACGACAGCGACGGCACGCCCGGTGCGTACGGCGGCGACGGCACGCCCGGTGCGTACGGCAGCGACGCAGTCGGCCCGGACGACGAGACCGGTGGGTGCCGCGGAGGGCACCGGACCCACCGGCCGTGGTCGCAGCGGCGCATCCCGGCCGCGGTGGTCGCCTCGGTCGTCCTCGTGGCGGCGGTCGCGGCGCTCGTGGACGTCATCGCCGTACGGGCGGGACGCCCAGCGGCGGCCTGGCGGCGGCACCTGGCCGACGAATTGGCCACCCGCTCCGTGGACGACGTCTGGATGCTCACGGGAGCCGCCCTCGCCGTCGTCTTCGGCGTCTGGCTGATCGTCCTGGCCCTCACGCCCGGCCTACGCCACTGGCTGCCCCTGCGCTCACCCGCCGCCGGACTGCGGGCCTCCCTGGACCGCGACGGCGCCGCCGACCTGCTGCGCGACGCCGCCCTGCGGGTCCCCGGAGTCGGTGCGGCGCGCGTCCGGGTGCGCCGCCACCGCGTCAGAGCCCGCGCGGACGTCCGCTTCCGCGATCCCCGTGAGGTGAAGGAGGACCTCACCGCCGCCCTCCACGAGGAACGCGACCGGCTGGCCCTCGCGCACCCTCCCCGCGTCGCCGTACGGGTGCGGCAACGCACCGACTGACCGCACACCCGCAGCACCGGAAGCCCGCACCATGACGTCGCGAACCGTACTGAACCGCACTCTGCTGGCCCTCACCGGGCTGGTCCTGCTCGGCGGCGGACTGCTGATCCTCTTCGCCGGGCTCGACCTCTACCGGCGACACGGTCTGGTCCCACCCCCCGGCTGGCCCCTGACCACCCCGGGCGACGTCCTGCTCGGCGCCGCCGACCGGGCCCGCTGGAGCAGCCAGGGCTGGTGGTGGTGGCCCG
Organism: Streptomyces sp. NPDC096012; assembly: GCF_040426375.1. NCBI lineage: Bacteria > Bacillati > Actinomycetota > Actinomycetes > Kitasatosporales > Streptomycetaceae > Streptomyces > Streptomyces sp. NPDC096012. The sequence continues at coordinate 708 of NZ_JBEOTD010000026.1, read as the reverse complement.
CGGTCATCGCCGCCCTCGCCCTCGTCGCCCTGCTCGCCCTGTGGTGGCTGCTCGCCCAGCCGCGCCGTCGCCGCCCCGGAGCGCTGCCCGTCGGCGGTACGCCCCCGCAGGAAGGCGTCGAACTGCGCGACCGCGCGCTCAGCGACGCGATCGCGACCGAAGCCGGTGCCCTGCCCGGGGTCGAGCGTGCGGCCGTACGTCTCACCGGCCGGCCCGCCCGCTTCCGCACCCACGTCATGCTCACCCTCGCCCCTCAGGCCGCGCCCGGCGACACACTGGGTGCCCTCTGCGAAGGCCCGCTGCACACCGCCAACCGCTCCACCGGCCTCCCCGACCTGCCCACCGAGGCCCGCCTGCGAGTGGCCCGCCACAAACCGCACCGGGCGGAGTGAGGACGAGACCCGCCGCTCCCGCCCCCCTCGCACCCTGCAGCTTCGCTCAGAGCATGGGCATGTATGCGGGACGAGGGGGTAGTCGGCTGGTCGTCGGTCGTTTCGGCGGCCGGCGGGGCCGGCCGGTTCAACCATGGGAGGGAAGCATGATGAAGCTCGCGAGCACGGTCGCGGCGGACAGGGAGACGGCGGAGCTGCCGGAGGTGTGCGATCCCTCCCGTGTGGCGCCGAAGGATGCCCGTGAGTTGTCGCGGTTGTTCTTCGATCAGCTGGCGGTGCTGGAGGAGGGCACGGCGGAGTACAGCTATGCGCGCAA